>NZ_AWTT01000001.1 GCF_000876205.1 Paucilactobacillus wasatchensis
ACCGCCTAAATATCTCAGGCGACAACATTACTAATGATAGCAAGTTATCTTTCAAATGTCAACATCTTTTCTTAGATATTTATTATCTGTGAAAGTTGTGAACACGTTTGTGACAACGGAATATAACTATACAGAACGAACGAAAAAACGTCAAGTAAAAAAACAACTTTTTTTCAAAATAAAAAGCGAATGCTGTTTTAACAGCATTCGTCTCTCTAAATAGTTTCTATTTTTCGATTCGCACCAAGAAATACTTCTTCTTGCCTTTGCGAACAATCACAAATTGACCATCAAAATGAGCATCTGGATCAACGTTTGCATCCAAATCTGTCACTTTTCGTCCATTAATCCGAATAGCTCCATTTTGGATGTCTTCGCGGGCTTGCCGACGAGATGGTTCAATTTTTGTATCATCGACTAACCATAGAACAATATTGTTAACTTTGTCAGCTGCTCTAACAGTCGGCATATTTTTAAAGCCCTGCTCAATCTCGGCACTACTTAAATCAGCAACATCTCCAGAAAATAATGCCTTGGTAATATGTTGAGCTTCTACGACCGCTTGCTTACCGTGAACAAATTCCGTTACTTCTTCGGCTAGTCGTCGTTGTGCCTCACGTTTTTCTGGCTGTTTTTCAACTTTTTGTTGCAGCTCATCAATTTCATCTTCGTCAAGAAATGTAAAGTATTTCAAATATTTAATCACATCACGATCGTCTTGATTAATCCAGAACTGATAAAATTCGTAAGGTGTAGTCTTTTCTGAATCTAGCCAAACAGCGCCACCAGCAGTTTTGCCAAATTTTGTGCCATCTGCTTTTAACATTAATGGGATAGTTAATGCATGCGCCCGTGCATCTGCACCTTCGATTTTATGAATCAAATCAATCCCCGCTGTGATATTGCCCCATTGATCCGCACCACCAATCTGTAATTGCACATCTTCATGCTGGTACAAGTGTAAATAATCAACAGATTGTAAAATTTGATACGTAAATTCCGTGAATGAAATACCGACTTCCAGCCGAGTGGCAACCACTTCTTTGTTTAGCATTGTATTAACATTAAACAATTTACCGTAGTCACGCAGAAAATCTAGTAAGGATAATTTCGATAGCCAGTCATAGTTATCAACAATTCTAAAGTTGTCTGTGCCAAACAAGTTCTCCATTTGGGCAGTTAGTGCTTCTTTATTATGCTGCACCTGATCCATTGTTTGCAATACCCGTTCAGAGTTTTTGCCAGATGGATCACCAATTGCGCCAGTACCACCACCAATAACAATTACCGGATGATGGCCTTGTAATTGAAACCTTTTTAACATCATAAATGGAATCAAATGTCCAATATGCAAACTGTCTCCGGTCGGATCGACCCCACAATATAAACCAATTTTCTTTTCATCGGTCAATTTACGTAAGTCTTCTTCGTCTGTCGTTTGGTTAACCGCACCGCGCCATTGTAATTCATCAATAATATTCATTTAGATCCTCCTATTTTTTCACGGGACAAAAAAATCCCTGATTTCTAATTGAAATCAGGGACGAATTTACCGCGTTACCACCTTGAATTGAAAATACACTTATTTTCCACTCTCCGTTAATAACGCAACGACCCGTGTTAATGACAAGCTCAATAACTGTACTTCGAATCTAGTCTTTGTTTGGCTTGCAGCCACGCCAAATTTCTGTTTGTCCCAACCAATTTCTACTATGTTATTTCATTGCTCATTCAATGGTCTAAATTTTAACGGATTCGCTTTCAAAAGTCAACGGACCTATCAGACATACTATGCTAAATTTTGTTTTTGCTCCGTTAACGTCCGAATAAACTTTTTGCCAATTACTACCCGGCCATTAAATTCTGGAATTCGCATCAATGATTTACGATCCTGATTACAAATCGTTTCCATCTCTAACTCGATTAAATAAGTATTTTCATATTCTTTAATTACCTGCCCTTGAAACCCACGTTTGATCATAGGACATTGATTACAAGTTACGTTGAATCTTTCATATTTGCATTCTTTGTCTAACCACATATTTGCGCACCTCATCTTTTTTCTTATAATGTCTATAAGGTGATATTAGCTAAAAGATGTGAATAAACGTTGAACTATTTTAGTAAAAAATAATAATTATCATTAGGATAGCAGTATGGGTGTGCGGTTATAACGTTGATTTAATCCTTTTTATTCCGAATTACTTAGCAACCGATAAGCTCATTCACCGCTAAATTAACGCTGCCATCTCATATTTTATTATCACATTTCAGTTATTTAACTTGTTTTACAGTTATCAAGTTAATAGCGTAAAAATTTAACTTCAACTCAATACTTATTTGTTGCGGAATCAACCATAAACTTTATAATTTAGAACAACCAAGAGCTAATTTTAGATTGTTTTGTCGTAAGATGTTGAATTGAAATTTTTAACGTCTGATCATGATCAGGAGGAGAAAAAAATGAAAATTGGAATTATTGGCGCTACCGGGATGAGTGGTCAAAAAATTTATCATGAAGCTCAGGCTCGGCGACACGAAGTCACTGCAATAGTGCGTAATCGTGAAAAAGCACAACAATTATTGGGCGCAGACGCTCACCTATTAGTTAAGGATGCGTTTAACCTCACATTTTCCGACCTAGCTGATTTTGATGTTATTGTTGAAGCTTTCAGCGTTCCAATTGGCAAACACTTAGGCTATCTGCATTTGGATATCGCCGCACACCTAGTTCATTTATTACGAAATCAAGCAACGCCACGGATTATCTTCATTTTGGGAGCAGCTAGTTTACTGAACGACCAAAATACCCCATTTTTGGAAAGTATCAAAAAAGCGCCTGGCGCTGAAGCCTGGATTGATACTCCTGCCACCCAAGCATATGAATTAGAACTGTTGCGAACTGCTACCAATGTAAATTGGACAGGAATTTCACCATCGCTAAACTATGTTGATGGGCCAAAAACTGAGTATGTCCGTGGCGAAAACCACGCTCTCTTCAATAATGCTGGTAAATCTGAAGTGAACAGCGGGACACTAGCAACCGCGTTATTAGATGAAATTGAACAGCCACAAGCCAAGCAAACACGATTCACGGTCCGCAATGCAGATTGAAATTAAGTTAGTATTTGTTGGCAAAGTTAGTTAAACTAACAGTATCGTAGTTAATCTAATTTACTGGAGGCCAATATGTACAAAAATAAAGTTTATCTAGCTAGTCCCTTTTTTTCAGATCAACAAAAAGAGCGCATCGCTGTTGTGATGAATGCATTAAGACAAAACGACACCATTGATGCTGGTGAAATTTATAACCCACAAGAGCACCAAGAAGAAACGTTGCCATTTGCTTCGCACGAATGGCAAGATTCTGTTTTTGCAACAGACATGCGGCAGGTTAAACGTTCTGATGTCGTTGTTGGGATCCTTGATTACAAATATGAGGAACAAAACTTGGAGCCAGATGCGGGCACGATTTTTGAAATCGGTGCCGCCTGGGCATGGCATATTCCGGTTGTGATGGTCCAATTTAAGCCAGAAAACGAACTAAACTTAATGCTAGCGCGCTCGCATACTGCTATGTTCACTGGCGATAAAATCCAGGCTGGATTAGAAGAGTATAATTTCAACACACTACCAACCCACTGGACAGATATGAAGGTATTTTAATAAAATGTGTGAACGGTCGCGCATTGCTGCCGTGATATAGAACAAATAAAAGCTGATCACAATCTTCGTTTTAGGAAGGATCGTGATCAGCTTTTATTTGTTTTATACATTAGAACGCAGCCATTGAAGAGTACAACTACTCCACCGAGTCAGCAAAATGAACAAAAAAAGAACCGTAGCTTCACCAATAACGGCAAAGTTTCAGTTCTTAAAATTAACTACTTAGTGTCAGAATCAGTACTACTTTCAGCAGAATCTGGGCTATCACTAGCCTCTGTCTTCGTTTCTTCTTCAGTAACAGCTGCACTAGCTTCGTCAGGTTCAACAGATTTCTTTGTAGAAGTCTCAGGTTGAACTACTTGTCGATTAAGTTCAGCTAAATCTTGTTGAACTAATTTTTCTTCAGGTAAAAATGTCTTCGTAAATGTTTCATCAACATCGACATTGGCCCGATTCATCTCGTAATACAACGGTGCTGCCGTGAATAGTACTGGCAGGTACGCCCAGAGACCCAAAACTAAAATAATTGGAGCAACATAAATAATTGCAGGAATCCAAGTATAAACACCATAGTAAGTAATTCCTGACCAGATTGCTGTCCATAAAATCAACGGAACAATCACAACAATCATTAACCAAATATAATTCCACTTGCGACCACCCATGAATCGACGGCTTGATGTAAGGGCGTGGCGTAATGATTGGCCAAGAAATTCGGGCTGCTTTTCACGATATAGGAATAACGATTGAGAGTATTCAACTGACTTCCAAATCGTAATGCCTAAACCGACTAAGCGGAATGCCAAAGCAACATACTTTGAACTTCCAAAGAAGCCAGCAACGATGTCTGGAACAATTTGCCACAAGAATAGAAATAAACCGAGCCAAAGCCATAGACGGAGTATTTGTAGTTTCCGTACATGTTTAAATCCGCGGTACATAGTTCCTAAGCCGACCTGCTTGTCATTGTTACGGACAACATCTTGAAAATTAAATGTGATTGCCGTAAATAAATAGCGGACACATAAAGTAACAAGCACGTAAATCACTAATGCTACAAGTAGCATCAATACGCCGAGTAGCAGGCTACTGGTTGTTGCCATTCCGTACATCAACAGCGTTACGCTATACATTAGTGAACGAAATGCCCAATATATTAAGTAAAGAGCGGCAACAAACACCACTGCTGAAATAACAAATACACCCAGTAAGGCTCCCAGTGACTGAGCATAGCGTCCTTTCAAACTATTTTTTAATTCGCCAACAAATTGTTTGGCTGAAAAATTCTTCTTTCTCTCCATAATTCCACCCATCTGAAATCAAAAATGATTTCGTTTCTTAGTTGGTTGCTAACAACCGCAATAGTGGCATTGTATCACAAATAATATTCCGTTGAACCGTTCTAACCAATAATTCAATAATTTCTTATCGATTAGTCATAATAAAGTCAATAATCAATATCTAGCCGAAATAGTTTAACCAAAGTAGTTGCATTTTTGGCTACATCGTATTACTATGTAGTAGTACTTAGCAACACAATATAGTGGGAGGCAATTATGCGGATATCTACCGAACTATTGAAGGGTGTACTGGAGGGCGTCGTACTCCACCAGATTGATGCCGGCATTAATTATGGTTACGAAATCACCAAAACACTTCGTGAACTTGGCTTTGATGATCTAGCAGAAGGAACTGTGTATACAATTTTGGTGCGACTGGAAAAAAACGAACTAGTTAATGTTGAGAAACACAAATCAGAAAAAGGACCAATGAAAAAATTTTATCAGCTAAACGACGCCGGTAAAACACGGCTAACTTTATTTTGGACACATTGGGATTTCTTAATTAATAAAATGGCTGAATTACGAAAGGAAGATTAATAATGATGAATCGCTTTAAGTCAATGAGAGAAAGCAAAAAAGAATATAAGGAATACAGACAACGAGTTGAGCAATTGCCTACTGAATTTAAGGGGCCAATGAAAGCTCTGGAGCACTATCTTTACAACTATGCTAAGGGCGATGGCATTATGAAAATCATTTATTCAATCTTAGACATGTTTGAACTCGCTGTTCAGAATAATCAAACAGTTCACGATGTGGTTGGTGATGACATCGCTGATTTTGCGGATAATCTACTTCGTGAGTATCCAGAAGAAACTTGGGTTAATAGTCAGCGTGAAAAACTGAGAAAATCAATTAAATAGTATCCTGGGAGGAATTGGTAATGGAAAATAAAATTGTAGTTAAGGGCGTTAACAATAGTTTCAAAAAAAACCAAGTCTTAAAAGGAGTCAACTTAACTGTTAAATCCGGAAGTATTTACGCTTTGTTAGGTGCCAATGGTTCCGGTAAAAGTACGCTTCTTAAAATAATCACCGGCCTACACGCCATGGATTCTGGTGAGGTTTTTATCAACGACTTAGAAATAACTCACAACCCACGCCGGATTCGACAAACTTTCAGTTTAAATTCTCAAACAACTACTACAGATGAGATTTTAACCGGCTTTGAAAATCTGCAATTAATTGCTAAATTACGGCATTTGCCGAACACCGACGAAGTTGCAGATAAGCTACTTGCCCAATTTGATTTAACTGAAGCTCGTGATCGACGAGTAGCCACGTATTCGGGTGGAATGCAGCGCCGATTGGATATCGCGATGAGTCTCGTTGGTGAACCAGAAATTTTATTTTTAGACGAACCCACTACTGGTTTAGACCCGAAAAGTCGCAATGATTTATGGGCTGCTATTTTAGACTTAAAGCAACGTGGGAAAACAATCTTTTTAACCACCCAATACCTAGAAGAAGCGGATCAGCTAGCGGATCAGATCGGTTTCTTGCAAAACGGACACATTGTTGCGACCGGGACTCCTGCAGAAATGAAACAACTTGGTGGCCACTCGCGTCTTCAATTAATTTTTCCAACTACCGATGCAATTGAATCTGCCCAAAAAATACTGTTAGATTTTAATATGTCGGTTGGGACTGATGGCAGTCTCTTGATTGATTTGACAGATGGCGTGACAACTTCGCTAAAAGCACTGACCCTATTATCAAATCACGACATTCCAATAAGCAGTTTCCAAGTATTGGCACCAACATTAGACGATACCTTTATGCAATTAATTAAGGAGGCATAACGATGAATTACATCAAAGATACACTGGCGCTATCGGGCCGGTTAATTAAACATAACTTACGCAGTTTAGATACTATTATTACTGTAGTGGCAATGCCAGTAATGATTTTACTAGCAATGGTTTATCTGTTTGGTGGCGCCATCCAAATTGACGGGCTACAACACGATGAATACGTTCAATATGTTCTTCCTGGAATTTTATTAATTACAATTGCCACTGGTTCTGCCTATACTGCTTTACGAATTAATCTTGATAAGACCGGCGGGATGTTCGACCGATTTAGGTCAATGCCAATTTCAAAATCAGCTGTTTTAAGCGGGCATGTATTAGCTTCAATCGTCTTTATGCTGACATCAACAACAATTGTTTTGGTAGTCGGATTTTTAATTGGTTTTCGAACTAGTGCATCCCCGTTAGAATGGCTCTATATTATTTTATTGGTCGTTGGTTTTGCCATCATGGTTACGTGGTTATCAGTCCCCTTTGCCCTTGCAGCTAGTAGCGTTGATGGCGCCAGTGCATTTTCATATCTTGTGCTAGCATTATTATTTGTGAGTTCGGCATTCGCACCAACTAATAAAATGCCGGCAGCGCTCGAAGCATTTGCAAAACACCAACCAATGACCAACATAATTGCCACTATTCGTAACTTGTTCGCCTCAAATAGCGTCGGAGCAGACGGTTGGCTTTCAATCGTGTGGTTGATAGGAATTACACTGGTTAGTTGGTGGGTAGGAGTTAAAATATATAACAGAGTGTGAGCAAGGCCGTTTAGATGTCGTAGGACAAGTTAAAAATAACCATTGATAAATCGATTTTTGATTTATTGATGGTTATTTCTAATTTGTCCCTAGACATCTGGCCGTGCGAACACGTTTCAAACAGAGTGTGAGCAGGACCGTTTAGATGTCGTAGGACAAGTTAAAAATAACCATTGATAAATCGGTTTTTGATTTATTGATGGTTATTTCTAATTTGTCCCTAGACATCTTGTCATGCGAACACGTTTCGGCAATAAAAATAAAAAGCCTAACCCAGATCCCCAAAAAATAAAATCCCTCTCTAAAATTATTCCTAGAATATCACCGAACCGAAATTCCACCATCAACATTAACAACTTGCCCAGTAATAAAACTATTTTGCATCAAGAACAAGTAAGCACTAGCCACTTCATCTGGTTTAGAAACACGTCCTAATGGAATTTGTGCAACCATGCCAGCCTCATTTTCCATTAAACTGTTTTGACTCAATCCGCGCCATAGTCCCGTAGGTGTCCAAGTAGGTGCAACTGCATTGACCCGGATTTTGGGTGCCGCTTCTACTGCTAATCCTTCTACCATAGTTTTAATTGCTTGATTACCAATAATGGCTCCTGACGCGTCATATGGATGACCACCAGTCCCGCCAGTAAAAATTAAACTACCATGGTCGTTTAAATATGGAATGACGGTACGAGCAACTTCCAAATTAACAAAAAATTTTTGCTCAATTGCTTCACGAATTTCAGCCACCGAGGCACTTAAAAAGCCACCACCCATCGCACCGCCCAGCATTGAAATGATATGATCAAATTTAGCTGTACCAGTTAAAAAATAAGCCAGTTTTTCTTGATCACTTGCATCAAATGCCTGGCCTGAAATTTGAGAACCAAATTGCCTAAGGTCTGAGATTGCGGTAGTTAATCGAGACTCATTGTGGCCGATCACTACCACACTCGCTCCCGCTTGTAAGGCTTGAATACTTACTTGCTTGCCAAACCCAGAAGTACCACCGATCACTAAAATTCTTTTATGCTTTAAATTATTATCCATTCATTTACTCTCTTTTTTATTCAAATATTGGTCCGCTGCTGCTAACATATCAACCGTTTGTTGATTCAATAATGATGGTAGTTGGTTGAACGGAAAATATGCCAAACTCAACGTCTCATCAGTTGCATTTTGCAGCAACTGTCCACCCACCGGTTCCACCAGAAAGAGGGCTGATATCGTCTGGGTAATGTCACCGTTCGGGTAATGGACATCCCCCACATCAAAAATATCAATTCGTGATTTAATGGCCACGTTCAGGCCACTGTCTTCTTTGTATTCACGAACGCAAGCTTGCGCATACGTCTCGCCATATTCCAGATAGCCACCTGGCAGGCTCCAATTATGAGTGTCCACGCGCTCGTTTAATAACACTTCACCAGCTTCATTAACTAAAATACCGGCTGATGTATTCATAATAATTGGACGATGACCCACCAATTTGCGGATTTCATGCACATAATCTGCCATTTAAACTACTCCAATTCGCTAAATTTAATAAGGTTATTTTACACCAATTAAAAAGATCCAGTCAGTTACTTAAACAAGTAATAACTGAATCTTATTTTATTAAATCATGCTAAATTCATGTTTAGCTAGGCGATATGCATTGTCACAAGCCTTAGCGACTGTTGATTCACGTGTCACAATGATGACACATTTTCCCTGTTCATGTGCAATTTGTTGAAATAGTTCAATTACTTCCGCCGTATTATCTTCATCCAAATTACCAGTTGGCTCATCTGCCACTACTAGTTTAGCATCACAAACCATTGTGCGGGCAATTGCCACTCGTTGTTGTTGGCCACCAGATAGTTGCTGAACATTTTTCTTCATTTGTGCATCTGTTAACCCTAATTTACGCAACATATCCATTGCAAAGTCTTTGTCGCCTGCATGACTTGATTGCGTAACTGCTAAAGCCGTCAATAAATTATTTAATGGTGACATATAAGTAAACAGATTATAGGATTGGAAAACAATAGAAACATCTTTCTTACGATAATTAGTTAAGCCAATTTGATTGATGTCACTGCCATCAAATTCGATGGTCCCTTCTTTAGGCTTATCTAATCCCGCAATTAATGACAAAAATGTTGTTTTACCAGAACCACTTTGACCGACAATGGCGCAGGATTGGCCTGCTTTAAATTCTAGATTTACATTTTCAAATAAGCTATTTTTTTGCTGCGTGTACCAGTAACCTAGGTTGTTGGTTTTTAGCATGTGCGGTACCTCCTTTTTTGGTTGACTCTGTATTTTTTTATTGAATCGTGCTTCACTAGCCAGCTTCCTAACGGATAAACCAATAATATTAATGGCTAAAGTGCAGGCCATCAATATTATTACTTTATCCCACGGAAGCTTGACGGCTAGTTGCGCAATCTTTTTTTCTGAATCGTGCTCCACCCTGCAGATGCTTAGGGATAAGAGTACTTTGCCAATCAATAAATTTAAGCCCAATTTATCAATCGGCAAAGTACTCTTTTCCTACAGCATCTGACCCGCAAGGTTTCGCACTCTATTCTATTAGCACCTTCTTGGGCTGTAACCTTAGAATTCCTCCGGATGCAATCATTGTTGATAGGAACATAATTGCTAGACCAAAGCCACCTAGTTCCACCATTGTTAGTACCGTCACGTTGACGTCCAAATTGGTTTCTTGTGTGCTTCCGGTTGTTCCTGTTTGACCACCACCGGCGATCGCTGAATTGCCCCCACCTGGGCCACCACCTGAACCACCAGGCTTGCCACTCATTTGTACGCTCTTGTCACCAGGCGCTGAGATAGTTGCAGAAGTCGAACTCGACTCTTGACTCACCAGTTGATCACCTAGCTTGTCACCTACAAATTTGCCACCAATGCCGATCGCTACAATTAGCACAACTACCATTTCAACAAAGAATTGTCCTACGATTTTCCATCGTGATTCACCTAGTGCTAGCAAGACACCAATTTCATGCCGACGTTCGCGAATCATCAAAATAACAATCAATGCCAGGGTAATAGTGCCGGCAATTGCCACTAACCAAACAATTTTGTCTGCAAATGATTTCACATTGTTCATTGCAGCTTTAACAGTTTGATAGCTACTATCGTTAGTTGCCAGTGTATATTTAGAGTTGTTGATAATCTTGTTACCAGCTTTTTTCACACTGCTTACTTGTGATGGGTTGGAAACATTAAACGTAACTGAATCCGCTGTACCGGCATACTTACTCCCCTTCACTGTGTTAGCAAACGTGTATGAAGTATAAATCGTGTTCGATGGATCAGTTGCACCTGGTCCTTGTTGCGTTGAGGTGCTAGATGATGCTTTATAAACTCCAACTACCTTTAACTTGTAGGTCTTAGAACCAGAAGTCGATTTAACTGTAATTGTGTCGCCCACACTAATATTTTCCTGGCTGGCCAGTTCCGATTCAATTACCGTATTATTAGTATTTTTATCAGCAATGGTCAGCCCACGGCCTTTGGTGATTTTATTAGTCTTGTCCGAGAAGCTCGAAACTTCACTTGTATTTGTAACTCCGGTAACGGCGATGTCCCCAGTACTGCTACTACTTGATTGACCGCCTGGGCCCGTTGATGATGTTGACTTTGAAATCGCATCAAAACTTTTGGCATTCACGGATGTCGATGACGTCACATTGTAGCTAGACACATTATTTAACTGCGCAATCTTGGTTGCATTGCTCAATTTCACCGGAGTCGTTGTTAACTTGGGGTTGCTACTTGAACTTTTGCGCATCTTTTTGAATGATGCTTCCCGGTTTGCTGATAGTGTCAACGTCGCCCCGACGCTTTTCTTGGCATTTGTCGTTGCTGTATCGGCGGCGGTATGGATTAACATCCCCGCCAGCACGAATAACATAATTGCTGATGTCACTAGAATTAATAAAACTGAGCGTCCTTTTTTGGCCGTTAAGCTGAGCCAGGCGCGTTTAAAAAAATTCATGATGACCCTCCTGTTCTAATATTTAGTCGTAATAAAATTTAACAATGGGAATACTTTAACCAAAATTATTGACCAATTTATGAAGTTAATAAGTAAGTTTAACGGCTTCATTGGTAATGTTTCTCACTAAAAACAGTTCAGCTGAGTATTTAAACTGAGTACCTTACTGATCTGTTAGATAAATAACCTATTATTTGTACATTAACTATTGTTTTTTAAACCGCTTTCACACTATACTGGGGGTACACATTGATTAAAGGAGGTTTGTAATAATGGAACCAGCAATTGAATGGTTGGATGATCCAACCGTATTTCGAGTTGGCCAACTACCCGCTCATAGTGACCATCATTATTTTCGGTCAAAAGACGAAGTTACCAGCCACACAAGTAGCTTCCAACAAAGTTTGGACGGACAATGGCAATTTAATTGTGCCACTAATCCAATGAATAGAATTACACATTTTTACGAGCCACAGTTCAATAGTGACAATTTTGATCAAATTAAAGTTCCTGAACACATTGAAATGGCGGGATATAGTCAAATTCATTACATCAACACCCTCTACGCTTGGGAGGGCAAAATTTATCGCCGCCCCGCATATGCACTAGGTGATGACGATCAGCAAGCTGGAAGTTTTAGCCAAGGCCTTGATAATCAGGTTGGACAATACTTGAAACGGTTTGATTTAAACCCCGCCATGCTCAATCAGGCAATTTCGGTTTGTTTTGAAGGCGTGGAAAAAGCTATGTACGTTTGGTTAAACGGTCATTTTCTTGGCTATGCCGAAGACAGTTTTACCCCATCAAAATTCGATCTCACGCCTTACATTAAGCCAAAGGACAATGTTTTAGCAGTCGAAGTATTTAAACACAGTACGGCTTCTTACCTAGAAGACCAAGACTTTTTCCAATTTTTCGGTATTTTTAGGAGCGTTCATTTAGACGCAAAACCGGCTGTTCATTTAGACGATTTGAATATCAAACCACGTGTAGCTGCTGACAATACTGCCGGCTTTTTGAACATTGTCTTAAAATTAATCGGGCAAAATTATGCTGGTGCAACAGTTAAATTCGCGATTATGGACCATGAGCATAATAAATTAGCAGTTCAAACCAAGCTTGCAACTGCTAATGTTGCCGCAGACCAAATGGAATTTAATCACGTCCACTTGTGGTCTCATATTGACCCGTACCTCTATCATTTAGAAATCACAATCAAAGATGCCAGTGGTAATACGCTTGAGATTGTTCCTTATGATTTTGGCTTTCGCCGTATTGAAATTAAAGACAAGGTTATGTTACTCAATAATCAACGCCTCATTTTAAACGGCACCAATCGCCATGAATGGAGCTGCAAAACGGGTCGGTGTATCACGAAACAGGACATGCTAAATGATTTGCAGACGTTCCATGACTTAAATATTAATGCTGATCGAACATCTCACTACCCTAATCAAATACCATGGTATTATCTGTGTGACCAACAAGGCATCTATGTGATGGCTGAGACCAACTTGGAAACCCATGGTACCTGGCAAAAAATGGGCGTGGATGAACCTTCATATAATGTACCTGGCTCCTTGTCCAAGTGGCTGCCGGCAATCATGGATCGAGCGCAAAACAATTATGAGTTACTCAAAAATCATCCATCAATTCTTTTTTGGTCACTAGGGAATGAATCCTTTGCGGGCGATGATTTAGCAGCAATGAACAAATACTATAAGACTGTCGATCCATCTCGATTAGTCCACTATGAAGGTGTCTTTCATAATACAGAATACCGCGACCGCATTTCAGATGTTGAAAGTCGGATGTACGATTCACCAACCGCCATTGCCAAATATCTGTCAAATAATCCGGATAAACCGTTTCTTAATTGTGAGTACATGCATGATATGGGCAACTCAATTGGCGGTATGCAAGATTATGATGCCTTATTTGACCAATTTGAAATGTATCAAGGCGGTTTCATTTGGGACTTTATGGACCAAGCAATTATGGTAACCGATGAAGTGACTGGCAAACCAGCATTACGTTATGGTGGCGATTTTGATGACCGCCACTCTGACTATGAATTTTCTGGCGATGGGCTGCTGTTTGCAGACCATACACCAAAACCGGCAACACAGGAGGTGGCCTACTATTATGGCAAACGTGAATAATAAATTACATGTGATCTATGGTGATGCCACCCTTGGACTAACAGGCGATCATTTTCACTATCTTTTTAGCTATGAACGTGGCGGACTAGAATCACTAGTACAAAACGGAAAAGAATGGTTGTATCGGGTGCCTAAGCCACAATTTTGGCGGGCAACCACCGATAACGACCGTGGCAATCATTTTTCACAAAAATCTGCAACGTGGTTAGCAGCCGACATGTTTAGCCATTGCATTAATTTTAATGTAAGTGTTGACGGTCAGCCAATCGAGCTACCGATTGCCCCACTTAACAACAAATATACAAATAACGAATTTGCGGACCAGGTGGAAATTCAATTCACTTATCAAACGGCCACAGTGCCGACGACCACAGTTGATATTAATTATTTAGTTACTGCTAGTGGCAAAATTCAAATCAGCGCCAATTATCATGGTAATGCTGATTTACCTGAATTGCCAGCGTTTGGGCTGCAATTAGTAATGCCGACCGCTGCCACTGGTTTTACGTATCAAGGCCTATCTGGTGAAACTTATCCAGACCGCATGAATGGCGCGACATTTGGTGAACATCACATTGCCGGCATGCCCGTCACGCCATATATGGTCCCCCAGGAATGTGGTATGCACATGCAAACCGACTGGGTGACAATCACGCGGGACCAGACATTGAATAATACAGATCAGTCACGAAACCCTTTCAGTCTCACCATCAAGAATCACGATGCACCGTTTGCCTTTAGTTGTTTACCATACACAGCTGAAGAGCTAGAAAACGCTACTCATATCGAAGAATTACCCGTGGTAAGACGAACAGTGCTCTGCATATTGGGCGCCGTTCGTGGTGTTGGTGGCATCGATAGCTGGGGTGCAGACGTTATTAAGCGTTTCCACATTTCAGCGGCACATGATTTAAACTTTTCATTTGAAATTGCCAAACCAGTCATAAACGAGTAAGATATTTGGTAATGTGTTTTATAAAAACAGAAGCTGTGACAAAGCAAAAACTTGTCGTGGCTTCTGTTTTATTTTGAATGAAAAGAGGAAAGCATCATGGATGCAGCAGTATCAACTAAAGTTAAGCTAGCCATATTATCAGGCGGATTATTGTCATTTATCGGGGTGCTAGTGGAAACATCTATGAATGTTACTTTTCCAACATTAATTACTGAATTACATGTTAGTCTAGCAACTATTCAGTGGTTAACTACCGGTTACTTGCTTTTGGTTACAATCGTCATGAGTACAACTGCGTACGTATTAAAACGATTTGACGCACGAAAAATATTTCTATTTGCTTCATTAATTTGTTTGGTCGGCAATATTTTATGTGTCGTATCACCAGATTTTATTGTGTTAATGATTGGTAGGTTGCTGCAAGCCGTTTCAACAGGTTTAGCAACCCCACTGATGTTTCAACTTATTTTTGCCAGTGTACCAACTAAAAAGCTGGGCGTATATACTGGTTTTGCCAGTGTCATTATTTCGTTAGCCCCTGCCTTAGGGCCAACTTACGGTGGTGTTTTAACCAGTCTGTGGTCGTGGCGTGCTATTTTTATCGGCACAATTCCAATTATCATTTTAGTGGGACTATTAGGTGTTTGGAGTATTGATCAAAAAGCAGTTGGCGTTGCCAAACATTCATTTGATTATACTGGTGTCATTGGTTTAGCAATCGTCTTTGCTGCAATTGTGTTGACATTTAATGAGGCGGGGCAGTTTGGTTGGGACTCCCTACCATTTGGGATCGGTATTTTGATTTCCGTAATTGTTGCCATTTTATTTGCCACTTACGCGGTTAAGGGAAAACGAAAATTACTCGATTACTCGATTTTAAGGTTCCCGATTTTAAGATTTAGATTATTTGGTTATTTCAGTCTTCAGTTTATCAACATTGGCTTGTCATTTGTACTACCACTTTACGCACAAACGGTCTTGCATAGCTCTGCAATGGAAGCTGGTTTAATGTTGCTGCCTGGTTCATTATTAGGCGCCATTGTTGGACCAATTGCTGGTCGAGTTTATGATCGAACTGGTCCTTTTTTACCACTTTGCGTCAGTGGTACTTTGATGACTTGCGGTACTTTACTATTTTGGCTGTTCACGCACCACTTAAATTTTTGGTCAATTACACTCATTTACATTTTGATCCGGGTTGGTTTCAACTCCGGCTTTGGAACTTCCATTTCGGACGGCAGCGTGCAGGTACCAATGAAGAATAAATCCGATCAAAATTCATTGTTCAGTATGATGCAGCAGTATGCCGGTTCGCTCGGTACGGGTTTACTGGCAGCTGTTATTTCGGGAGTTGCAGTAATGAATCCACATTTGAGTGCCGCTGCAGCTAACGTCATGGGCACACGTGTTGATTTCACGTTACTCATTGTGTTATCAGTTGCTGTTTTGGGATCGGTGATTTTTGTGCAATTAAAAAAGAGTGCGAACAACCGTGCTTAGATACCGGAGTGTAACGTAAAAATAAGTAGATCGTAATTCGTTCTTTGAATTGCGATCTGCTTATTTTTTTGTTACATGCAGGTGTCTGCGGTTGCGAACACGTTTCAACTAGAGTGCGAACAACCGTGCTTAGATACCGGAGTGTAACGTAAAAATAAGTAGATCGTAATTCGTTCTTTGAATTGCGATCTGCTTATTTTTTTGTTACATGCAGGTGTCTGCGGTTGCGAACACGTTTCAACTAGAGTGCGAACCACCGCGCTTAGATACCGGAGTGTAACGTAAAAACAAGTTGATCGTAATTCGTTCTTTGAATTGCGATCTGCTTATTTTTTTGTTACATGCAGGTATCTGCGGTTGCGAACACGTTTCAACTAGAGTGCGAACCACCGCATCTATGATACAAAAAAACGATCATTGAGCGAAATCACTCTACTTGATTAAAAATTTTTCAATCTTCAAGCACTTTAATAGTCCTTACCTGAAAATATTGTTACATTCAAAGTAAAGGAGAGTACTCATGATTTACTTGCGTGATTATATCATGTCTGCCGCCATTTTTAGTTTCTTTAGTTTTGTCTGGTTCGGATGGGCTCAAGCTGAAATCGTACAATTAAAGCATCATCTTTGGCTAGGAATTTGTGCTGCCATTGCTGCCATATCAAGTATTGTCGCCGGTGTTTTAAGCTATCAAAATTTTCATACCGCATCTGCTCTAGCGAAATTCAATTCATTCACCTGGTATTTAATCGTATTTTATACCGAATTTATACTAGGATTAATCGGTGCGCTGCTACTAATTAAATTTAAACAAAGTCCAGCAGTGCCCGCTTGGATTTCTTTGCTTGTTGGCATTCATTTTATTGCCTTACAATTTGTTTTTCACGATCCATCGCTTTATCTGCTAGCCATACTAATGTTAGTAGTTAGCGCATTGGCCATTCCAATTAATCATAAATTTAAGGTAGCCCAGAGTACATTGGTTGGTACCAGTAATGGAGTTATTTTATTAATTTTTGCAATATTCAACTATTCTCGTTTTTTACTCAATTAGCGTGCTAATAACTCCACGTTACGAATTTCTGTTAATTCAATATTATTAATCTTCTCATCTACACCTTGAATTCCGATGACATTATCATAAAACCCGACAACCAGTCCCGTCATCGATTCAACAATTTCACTTTCCTGCAGTTGATTAAGTTGTAAGTGCACTCGCAGATGATGTTCCCAGGCATCTGCCAGTAACTCACTCACTTGATCCAAGGCTTGCGCTGCCTGCAAGATTTCCGGCTTCACATTTTGTTTATTTTGCTTTAGCGCACTCGTATGATCCGACAAAAAATAACCAGCCCACTTTAACATGCCGCGATCGTGGTAATCATGCTTAAAAAATTGTTCGGCTAATGCTTCAGCTTTTTCTCTGCTTGTTGACATCTAAGGTTCTCCCATAAATGATCCGTTGACTAAGTGGCCACCGTTGCTGGTGAAAATTGATATACACAATGGTTAAATTTGTGTTGGCCGTAATTTGGTTGATTACCTGTTCCAAAAATTGTAGTTCATACGTGACCACACTATGCAATGGAATCGATCGCCTGCGATTATGCTGGTGCCAAATATCCAAAAAAAAATTGTACGTTTGGTCGTAAACATTGTCGACCACCATTAGCTGATACCGATGGTGTAATTTAGGTTTAAATGCTTTATCTAATCGCTCAATGATTAATTCACTAGCTTGCTTGACAGTTTCAATCATAACTATTGCCCCCATTATGGCCACCAACCAATGATGCTCGTTCAATCATCGTGCCACCTTTAAGCAAGCTACTAGCAGGAATTAATGCAGTGACCCCAAATCTATCCCGGATACGATCTAAAACTCGTTCGAATGAATCATCTTTGATTTGTCGTTGCGGATCTTGAAATAAGTTTAGTTGCATCCCCGTATTGGCCGACAATCGTGAAAAACCCACCATAATGTTGCGAATACTTTGTCCGTCCCAAAATTGACGAAAGAGATCAAGTAAATTGTCGATTAGTGTGTGACTACTGTCAGTCGGTTCGATGCGCATTGAGTGACTGAAACCACCCCGTCCGTCTTCGGCACTTGCAGCATATGAAAAGCCCACTGCCAAGCTGACACACCCGGCTTTTTGTTGGTGATGACGCATTCGCGATGTTACCTGAATTCCAATCTCACGAATCACAAGCTCAATTTCAGTTTGCGTATTATAATCACGGGGTAACACCTGCGAATTACTCCAGCTTTTATCGCTCACTTTGACTAACTGGTGCAACTGACTACGATCGATGCCCCAGGCCAAGGCCAGTAACTGAGTGCCAATGACCCCCATCTCTTGTTTGAGGCGGTATGGATTATAATGCGCCAAATCGTCCATACTATTAATGCCAAGCCGATTTAGATGCGCTTGTGTGCGGCTGCCAATGCTCCAAACCTTTTTCAATTTGGTAATTGGCCAAATTTTTTCAGGCATTGTTGCATAACTCAATGTACCAATTAGCTCCCGGTTCTTTTTAGCGATTAAATCGAGGGCTAACTTCGCCTGCAATGGATTTTCACCGATTCCAACCGTAGTGTAGAGACCAAAATCACGGCGAATCCGTTTCTGAATTAAGCGAGCAACCGCCAGCGGACTGTCACCAAATAATTGCCACGATTTCGTTGCATCTAAAATAGATTCATCAATCGAATATGGATACAAGTCACTATCCGCCACAAATTGACGATAGACATTATTCACCTCTATATTGCGTTGAATATATAAATTCATCCGTGGGGGGGCAACCATAATACGTTCATCTTTCGGTACTTCATACTGTCTGGAAACATTGCTAATTCCAAATAATTTTTTGGCCTGCGGCGATGCTGCTAAGACAAGCCCACTGCCAGTATTAGGAGCTTCTGACATAACCACTAAGACTGAAGTCAATGGATTAATGCCACGCGACATACTTTCAACGCTAGCATAAAATGATTTATTATCGATCATAAAAAAGACTCCATGCGGCTCATTTGAATAATCCATGGCATTACTCCCTCGCTAATTATTGGTTCTATTATACGAACATGCGTTCGACTTTTTCAAGCCTAATTTCATTATTTTTATCATTTTTTAACCATATGTGCGTGTCGATCGCGCCAGTCTCGATTTTGAGCCACAAAAAAAGATCGTTCTCATTTACCAAGACCGACCTTTTTAAATCCTGCTATTCAATTATTTTGCTAAATGACTCAACGTATCAAAATCAGTAGCACTCAAGTCGATATTGGCTGCTGCAATATTATCCTGTAAATGGTCAACTGAACTTGTGCCCGGAATTGGCAAAATATTAGCCGAACGCTTTAATAACCAAGCAAGTGCAATTTGAGCTGGACTAGCGTCGTATTTAGCTGCAATTTGTGCTAATGGGCCATCAGCTTTAGTTAACTTTCCAGTATCAAGTGGGAACCAAGGAACAAAGGCCATGTGTTGTGATTGGGCATAATCCACGACATCATCGTCATCATGATTGCCAACGTTGTATAAATTCTCAATTGCGTCAATTTGGGCATATTTTTGGGCTTCTTTAATTTGAGCAACCGTTACCTGACTCAAACCAATATGTTTGATTTTACCCTCATCTTGTAACTTTTTGAGTTCGCCAACTTGTTGCTCAACTGAAAAGTGTGAATCAATCCGATGTAGGAATAGTAAATCTTCATGATCAATTCCCAACGTCATCAGTGAAACTTCTAGTTGTTGCCGCAGATAATTTGGCTCGCCATGAGGTGTCCAAACGCCAGGTCCCTGTCTTGTTTGTCCAATTTTATCAGAGATAAAAATCTCATCTTGATTAGCAGCACCCTTAAGGCCTTGTGCTAAATAACGGTCAGCAAACCAAGGACCGTATGAATCAGCAGTATCAAAGAAGTTCACTCCTAACTCAACTGCCTTTTGAACAACTGAAACTGCTTTTTTCGGATCACTATATGGACCCCAAGTGCCGGCACCGGTTAATTGCATGGTACCGTAACCTAACCGATTAATCTTAAACTGATCATCAAATGCGTATGTTCCTGAATTTGCTGCTGTAATTTCTGCCACTTTAGTCGCTTCTTTCTTGTTTTTACTTACTAAGCGTAACCACAATAACGCTAGTAAATTACAAATACAAATATTTTAACTTGTGTGAACAGACCCGCTTAAAAGTCGGAGACTAACGATAAATCGGACAATAGGATTCGGTCTTTGAATCATGTTGCCCGATTTGTTGTTAGACGGAGGCTTTTGGGGCTGTGAGCATATATCAAATTTGTGTGAACAGACCCGCTTAAACGTCGGAGACTAACGATACATCGGACAATAGGATTCGAGCTTTGAATCATGTTGCCTGGTTTGTTGTTAGACAGAGGCTTTTGGGGCTGTGAACATATATCAAACTTGTGTGAACAGACCCGTTAAAAAGTCGGAGACTAACGATACATCGGACAATAGGATTCGAGCTTTGAATCATGTTGTCTGATTTGTTGTTAGACGGAGACTTTTTGGGCTGTTAACATATATCAAACTTGTGTGAACAGACCCGCTTAAAAGTCGGAGACTAACGATAAAATGAATAAATTGATTCTATAAAAAAATTATCTGCAATTTTATCACAGATAATTTCATAGTTATTAATTTTCACTACCTAAAATTCTTGAACAAAATGCTGCCAAAATTGCACCAACTTCAGGAGCCACAATGTAGACCCATAGATGATGTAGCGCACTTCCGCCAGCAAAAATTGCTGGTCCGATTGAACGGGCTGGATTTAATGAACCACCAGTGAGGTTAAGTGCCACAATAATCAAGAATGCCAACGTTACACCAATTACGATGCCGGCAAAATCAGAATTACCGTGGTCGTCGCTGGTAACATTTAAAATGATTACTAAGAATAAAAACGTTACTAATCCTTCCACTAATGATGCCATTCCTGCACTAATTGATGGAAAATCCGTTTGTCCGAGAGCCGTCGTTTTTAATCCGAGAGCCGTCACGAATGATAAGACAACAGCACTGGCCGCAATGGCGCCCAAAATCTGTGCCACAATATACCAAAAAGCATCTTTCAAACCAATGCGGCGGTTAATCAACATCGCCGTTGTAACAGCCGGATTGAAGTGATCACCAGAAATACCGCCAAAAGCATAAGCTGAAACCGTGATCGCTAACCCAAAGGCCAGTCCAATTGCTAAGACGCCTCCTTTAGCAATTACAACAGTTGCTGTCCCTAAAAATACTAACATGAACGTTCCTAAAAATTCTGCAATATATTTACGCATTATTATTCTCCTCCTCATATGCTGTATAACGCTTTTTATTTTACGGCAATGAATTGCGTTGAGCAAATTTAGTTGGAATTGAAATGATTAATATAGGTTTGCTTTATTGCAGAAACGTGCGAAAAACTGCTGCTCCTGTAACACAAGACTAAAATACCACCTGGACTTCTTAGGTCGAAGCCCGGCTCCTACTTTTATTGCAGAAACGTGCGAAAAACTGCTGCTCCTTAGACACAAGACTAAAATACCCACCTGGACTTCTTAGGTCGAAGCCCGGCTCCTACTTTTATTGCAGAAACGTGCGAAAAACTGCTGCTCCTTAGACACAAGACTAAAATACCCACCTGGACTTCTTAGGTCGAAGCCCAGGTGGGTATTTTAGTCTTGTGTTACAGGAGCATAACGCAGTTTTTCGCACTCTATCTCAATTGTAGCATCCATGTAATACCAAATTTATCTGTCAACATTGACAATTTGGTGCCCCAACCTTGGTCTGCTAATGGCATTATTACCCTGATCGATGGATCCTGGCTTAGTTTTTCGTATAGTTGCGTTGCCTCAGCTAATTTTGCTTGGTCTTTACTGTCAATATCAATCAGTAATCGCGTACTATTTGTTAGTTTATCATCTTGATTGAAATTATCCGATGCATACAACCAAACTCCTAAAATTGTGAAAACAGCGTGCATCGTTAGATCAGCAGGATTAACATTCGCCGGCACATTCATTGCAGCTGCAGCTTCTGATGTCACTGGCAATCGCTGAATATCTTGTGCTTGGAAAACTATTTTGTAATAATCGAGCGCTGCTTTTGTATCCGTAAAAGTTAAATATGGGTATAATGCACTTGATTTGCTCATTAGTGTCGTCCTCCATTATTAGCTTAATTCAGGGAACCAAATTTTAATTTCCTTTTCAGCATTATCGACGCTATCCGAGCTGTGAACCACATTACGAATTAAGCCATCCGGCCATTCACGACCAAAGTCACCTCGTAATGTTCCAAAATCAGCTTCTGATGGATTAGTAGCCCCTGCCATTCGTCGAAACACACTGATAATATTAGTTCCAGTCGCGATCATTGCCACAATTGGACCTTCATACATATAAGCTTCAATTTCAGGGAAAAATGGTTTTTCCAACAAATCAGCGTAGTGCCGGCGTAATTTATCGGCATCAGCCGTAGTAACTTTCAATGCATCAATGCTGTATCCCTTGCGCTCTAACCGTGTAATAACTTCTCCAATATGTCCCAACATCACGCCATCTGGTTTAACCAAAATTAATATTCGTTCTTCACTCATCGACCTGTCCTCATTTCATCTTGTTGCTTTCATTGTACAAAGAAAGCGCCTTCAATAGCAACCTATAAATTTGTGCTATAATTTTCTCGAATAATAAAGAGGATGGTCTTGGCATGGGATATTTATTTTTAGGATTAGCAATTATCGGTGAAGTCGTTGGCACAAGCTTGTTAAAAGCCTCAGTGGGCTTCACACATTTACTACCAACGTTGGGATCGTTGGCCTCATACGGTTTATGTTTTTATTTTTTATCACTGACGATGAAAAGTATTAATTTAAATGTTGCTTACGCATTATGGGCTGGATTAGGGCTTATTTTAACAACCTTGATTGCTGTGTTTTACTGGAAAGAACCGATCCACCTCGCTGGTTTAATCGGAGTTGGTTTGATTTTGTGTGGTGTCATTATATTAAATATCTACAATGCACCACATTAGATGTAAATAATAAAAAATGCCCTGTAAGTTTACAGGACATTTTGCATTTATTATTGGTCTAGCGGTGACTTATCAAGAAAGGCACTAACCATCCAAATTAATTTATCCATTTCGGCCTTAAATCCATTCAGCATATCCTGAGTTGGAAAATCCTGTTCCCCATCTGTGATTTCAATCCCGAGTTGATATTGGTCTCGTAAATATTTGAATTGATAATCCAAATTTTGCATAAAATCTGGTAATTTGTATTGGCCCCACTCAACGATTTCGTCTGGCAACTTTGTGTGCTCAATAAACTCATGGGTTGTGGCGTAAGGTTTGCCACCTAAGGCAATTAATCGTTCTGCCACTTCATCGAGTTGTTCGGCAAATTGATCATTAAACTCGTCCATTTTCGGGTGCAATTTAAAGAATTCTGGTCCGCGCATGTACCAATGCACCTGCTGAACGTTCACCTGAATTTGGCTTAAATCGGCAATTAACTGATTCAAATGTGCTTGGGTCTGTGGAAATTGAATTTCGCTCATTAAAATTGGCTCCTTCCAGTTTTCAAGGCTGACTGCAACATTAACTATAATCTCAGCTTAACGTGTTTATGAGGGAGATACAAGCAAATCGATTAGAGTGCGAACAACCATGGGTAGCAGTCGGAGCATAACGGTAAAAACATTAATACGGTTCGCACTTTGAATCGTGTTGATGTTTTTATGGTTATGCTCCGATTTCTGTGGTTGCGAACACGTTTCGACAACAGCACAAACAACAGCTGATAAAAAAACGAAATCATAACGAAAAAAATGAGTAATGCGCTTTAAAACGCATCACTCATTTTATTGTTAGCCACATATTTCTGTGGTTACGTACGGCTTACCGCTCCACCCGATCCAATCGATAAGCCCGCAACACAACAATCAAATTAATAATGACCAACACAGTAGTCATCAAAAAAACATACCGATAATCCAAAATACCAGCTACACCAGAAGCTAACATTGGACCAATTACCGAACCAATTGCCTGAAACGACTGATTATAACTAAAGATCCGACTAATAGCTTCGTTAGGTGTATTGCGCGTCATCACCGATTGAGTCACTGGCAACAATGCAGCATCAGAAATTCCAACGAAAAATCGTAATATCCCTAGCATCAAAATTGTCGTTGTCAGAAACATTGGTAAAAAGACCGCTCCCGATAGAATTAAGCCACCGATTAAAACTCGTTTTGGACCAATTTGATCACCAACTGAGCCCAGTTTGGGTGCTGTCATCAGCGTCGCAATTCCTGGCAATGCTGCAATCACACCGCTCACCATTGCCACATTCCCATGACTATGCATCAACTGTTTAACAAATAAACTGATAATTGGGTTAATTGAGTTGGTAGCAGCCTGAATTAGCATTGAAGAAATAATCATCGCCCACACAATATGGATGTTTTTAACTCCAGCAAAGGCACTGGTGTGGGAACTTTTATCTTGTCGTTTGAATGGTGTAAAGTTTTCTACCACTCCAAAATAAGTTACCAAGGTCGCCATGAACATCAACGCACCAAAGATAAAAAATGGAATGCGATAACCAAAAAGACCGGCAATGAAGCCACCAATAATTGGTCCCACCAATTGTCCGCCAACACTACCAGTAGTTAGCATCCCCATTGCTTGGCCACTTTGTGTTTGTGGTACCTCACTGGCAATCAGGGCGTAGGCATTATTAATATAACCTGAAAAAGCACCTTGAATGAGACGCAACGCAATTAAAGTCCAAACATTAGGTGACAAACCAGACAAAGTAGCGGTGATTGTCATCCCAATACTTGCACGCATCAGCATCGGTTTACGCCCAGTTTGATCGGCTAAACGACCCCAGAGCGGGGACACGATTGCTTGGCTCAGAAAGGTAATCGAAAAGGCAAGTCCAGAATAAAATGTCAATTCAGCTTTGGGAAAATTACCCATTGTAGTAATAAATAGTGGCAAAAACGAAAGACTCATACTAGCGCCGGCCCCGGTAGCAAAGTTACCGATCCACAGAGCATACATATTCTTGCGCCAGCGCGCCATTTGATGTGATTTAGTAGTAATTAGATATCAGCTCTTTTCTAAAAAATAAAGTGTGAAAAACCACGCGTAGAAGTCGGAGCATAACGGTAAAAATATCAATATGATTCGCACTTTGAATCATGTTGATATTTTTATGGTTATGTGCAAACTTCTGTGGTTGTGAACACGTCTAAAGTGTGAAAAACCACGCGTAGAAACTGGAGTATAACGGTAAAAATATCAATATGATTCGTACTTTGAATCATGTTGGTATTTTTATGGTTATACGGAAGTTTCTGTGGTTGTGAACACGTTTCGACCAGAGTGCAAAAAACACGGGGAAAAGTCGGAGCATAACAACCCCTGATAATCCGAAAACATCCGAAAAGTAAAATAACGATATTCATTATAAAACAACCGCCCTCAATCTACCAGTAGCATCAAAAAATACAACACCATTTGACCAATCATCACAATTGCGTTAACATTGTTAGCTGACTAACAAAAGGAGAATCAACATGACTAAAAATACGGGTCGCCTATTAAAAATGGCTGCAAATCAACTAACCAAAAAGTTCGATCAATTTGCCGCTCAATTTAATTTGACTGGGACACAAATGTCGATTATCGACTTTTTAAGCCGACATCCAAACACTGAAGTAACACAAAAAGATATTGAACTAGAATTCAATATTCGTCGTTCGACTGCAACGGTGCTGCTGCAACGGATGGAACGAAAACAATTATTATTCAGGTCAGCTTCAACCACGGACGCCCGCCAAAAAACGGTCCACCTGACGAAAAGTAATAACAAACTAGTTAGCGCCATCACTGCCTATATGGACCAACAGCAGCGCGCTCTAACAACCAAATTCTCAGTACCCGAGGTGGCAGCGTTCGAAACTATGCTCAACTACTATCTCAACGCTAATCAAGGAGGCGAATAATGAAAACCAATCAAACTATTTCAAGCAAGGTCATCTGTGCGGTCATCGCCACAGGCTTAATGTCATTTTGCGGTGTCATCGTGGAAACCGCTATGAACGTTTCATTTCCAACGTTGATGAAACAGTTTAACGTCAGCACCGCTACTGTGCAATGGATGACGACAATTTATCTACTGGTGGTGGCCATTATGGTGCCACTTTCAGCAATTTTGAAACGTTCCTTCAAAACAAAACAACTATTTCTAGCCGCAAATCTACTTTTTATTAGTGGTGTAATAATCGATATTTTTGCCCCCGTCTTCCCGCTATTACTTTTGGGACGATTGGTGCAAGGACTGGGAACTGGGATTGCATTACCACTAATGTTTAATATTATTTTGGAACAAGTACCACTAGCGAAAATTGGAATGATGATGGGAATTGGTACCCTAATCACAGCCATAGCACCAGCAATTGGACCAACATTTGGTGGAATTGTGGCAACTAATTTAAATTGGCGTTATATATTTATTTTATTGCTACCAATTTTGCTGGTGTCACTTATCTTAGGGCTCCTCACCATTCAACAAAAAAGTATGACGCAACCATTCAAACTGGACTTGCTCAGTCTCCTATTCATTATTTTAATGTTTTCTGGCATCATTTTAGGTTTCAGTAATATGGCCAATTTGAACTTATTAGTTATTCTTGCTTTTTTAGTTGGCCTTTTCGGTTTGATTGCATTAATTATGCGCTCTAATCACATTGATGCCCCCATTATTGACTTACAAGTTTTTAAAAACATGTACTTCAGTGGCCATGCCGTGAGTTTCTTTATTTTCCAACTAATTTCGCTGGGGCTGTCATTCATTGTGCCTAACTATATTCAGCTGGTAAATGGCAATACTGCCACGGTGGCTGGCCTGGTCGTTTTACCAGGAGCAATGATTGGCGCTATTTTTGCGCCATTCAGTGGTCGTATTTTGGACCGTTTCGGCGCTAAGATCCCCATCTTACTTGGTACGTCATTCACACTAATCTCACTGATTTTGTTTAGCTGGTTCAGCCTTGAGTTAGCCAATGCCATGTTGGTGGCAATTTACATTTTACTGATGACTGGTGCCGGATTGTCGTTTGGTAATATCATGACGAGTGGCTTGAAACAGTTGCGCGCCAACCAACAGTCCGATGGTAATGCCATTTTGAACACCTTACAACAGTTTGCTGGTGCAATGGGAACTTCGATTGTGGCAGCCATTATTTCACAAAGCCAGGCGGCGGCACACACTAAATACGGCATTGCTACCGCAGTCGGTTCACAACACGCCTTTATTTTTCTATTAGTACTCAGCATCATTCAAATTGCAATTTTAATTAGGGTGCTTACTTCAGCCAAATTAAAGAATTAACCCGCATCGATTTACTAATTAACTGGTCTTGTGTATACTTTTCGTATTGAGATAAATAAATAACACCACCGGGTGCAGCACTTACTAACTTCTTTAGGTCACGTAGAAGTTAGTAAGTGCTATTTTTTAGGAGGAAAATTATGTCTTGGGTTTATTTAGTAATTGCCGGTTTATTCGAAGTGGTATGGGCCACCGCCATGAAATTAAGTAATGGTTTTTCACATATTGGCTTTTCAATTGCCACCGTTGTTGGGATGATTCTCAGTTTCTTTTTCCTAGCACGAGCCACCAAAATTTTGTCACTTAGTTTGGCTTATCCTGTATGGACTGGCATTGGCGCCGTTGGTTCGGTTTTAATTGGCGTTTTATTGTTTAAAGAACAGTTGTCATTGATGACATGGGTGTTTGTGATTTTATTAGTTGTCAGTATTGTGGGAATTAAAATTAGTAGTGGGCATTAGGAATAATTGGCAAACCAAAGTAGTCAGGGGATATCCCCTGACTACTTTTTTGTTTTTTTATTTATGTTGATTAAACGTGGAAAATAAGGCAGGTTCCTGCGCCTAGTCCAACTTAACCAACGATGCATAAACCGTGCAATCATTGGATAAGTTCAACTATGCTCAGAACCTAAACGCCTTATTTGTCCACTCTTGCTCTTAGTGCCAACAATATCGTGATCGTATCTACTGCTTCTTGGAAAATTGCCCCTAGTAGCGCTGGAATCACGCCTGTCGCTGCTACTAACATTAAAATGACCAAAATCACAATTCCAGTCAACACATCGTTACGTGCAATTTTCATTGTGTCTTGACTGATTTTGACTGCATGGGCAACTTGGTGTAAATCATCTTTCAAAATAACCGCATCTGCGGATTCACTCGCGGCGGTGGCTCCGTGCTCACCCATTGCAATTCCGACATCGGCAGCAGTTAGTGATGGTGCATCGTTGACGCCATCGCCAACCATGATTACTGGTCGACTTTGTGCTGGAACTGCCTTTAACAATGCCACTTTATTTTCAGGCAACAGACTGCCGTGGACTTCATCCAAATTCAGATCCGCTGCAATTGATTTAGCAATCGTTGCATGATCGCCGGTCAACATGATTGCGTGCTGTAATCCAAGTGTTCGTAATGTCGCAATCGTTTGCTTTGCCTCTGGTCTAACTTGATCTAAGAATGTAATATAGCCAGCATATTGGTGATCGATGCTGATATAAACTGCTGTTTTGTCAGTTTCTTCAATTTGGCTGTCAGTCACAAACTTGGCTTTACCAACCTGCACATGCCGCTGGTCAATTTGAGCTTCGATCCCTTGCGCGGTGACCTCTTTTAACTCCGTCACCGAACTTAGCTGGTCATCCCCTACATATGCCACTAATGAACGAGCCAATACATGGCCGGATTGTTGTTCCGCGCTAGCAGCAAAATGCAGCAATTGGGCTGCAGTAAATGATGGCTGCGGCACAATCTTACCTACTTCTAGTTTGCCTTTGGTTAATGTCCCCGTTTTGTCGAACGCAATTGACTTGGCCAACGCTAATTTTTCAATCGTAGTGCCAGTTTTAACAATAATTCCATTTTTGCTGGCACGACTCATCCCCGAAACAAGCGCAATTGGCGCCGCTAAAATTAACGGACATGGTGACGCAACCACTAATACCTCTGCCAGCCGCACTGGATCACCAGAAATTAACCACGCCACCACAGCAATTAGTAGTGAAATAATGGTAAACGGCACTGCATATCGATCAGCCATTCGAACAAAGTGAGCCGGCTGATTCGCAGACATTTGAACTAGTTTAATAATTGCTTGATACTGGCTATTTGCCGCTGTACTGAGCGCTTTAACTGTAATTGCCTGGTCACCATTAATCGAACCTGACATCAATTCATCGCCAGGCGCTTTATCAACCGGCCGTGACTCTCCAGTCAACGACGATTCATCAATGGTTGTATCCCCTGTAAGCACTTGACTGTCAACTGGAACTTGTTCTCCCGGCTTAACTAATAATGAATCGCCAACTTTAACTTGAGCTGCCGTAATCTCAACTAACTTAGTTGCACTGATCAGGTGTGCCATTTGTGGCGAATGATCCAATAATGATTTTAATTCCTGCCCAGCTTTTTGCGCGGCATAATCCTCTAGTGTATCGCCACCTGTCAACATTACTAATACCATCAAGCTGGCCCAATACTCGCTCACCGCCAGTGTTGCCACAATCGCCATGATCGCCAATAGGTCGACACCAAATTTGCCTGACCGCAACGTTTTAATCATTTCAATCACCATTGAAAGTGACACCGCCGCGCCGGCCACCGTCACCAAAGACTGAGCCACCATTGGCTGCCCCCACATAAACTCGATCATCAGAGCAATTACGCCTATTAATAGCGTGGCGATTAATTTCCACACGTGTTTCATCGATCGTACCTCCAAATAAATCAGTTCGGACAAGTATTATATTTTCGTTCTCACAATCATATTTTAACACAGATGCAGTTTATAATCATTCTAAATCTATTGCAATTTTGACTGGTATCATGGGTATTTTAATCTATTAAATATTTTCTAATTTAATCAAATCATGTTGTCAGTTAGCAGCACGTAATCTCAATTTAACGCGACAATACTAACACTATCAATGTCAATACTATTCTGATTTAAAGTTCGTTTTTAAGTAAAAATATAACCCATTAATGACAATCAATATTAATTTATTGGACTAAAACCGAATTTTATCGTAAACTTAGGTTAATTCAATCATAGGAGGAGCTTATTTTGCAAAATATTTATTTTAATCACGATGGTAATGTTGATGATTTAGTTTCCCTACTGCTGCTACAGATGCCTGATGTTAATCTTATCGGCGTCAGTGCAGTTGGTGCCGATTCATATCTCCAACCGGCAGTTGAGGCATCGCGTAAAATCATCGATCGTTTTGGTCAGCAAACTAATTTAGAAGTCGCTGCCTCTAATTCACGAGCTGTTAATCAATTTCCCAAGGAATGGCGCTTATCATCGTTTTCCTTCAATAATTTCCCAATGTTAAACGAACAATCAAAAATTGAAACAAAATTGGCTAAGCAGCCTGCCCACTTAGATATGATTGAAAAGTTACAAAATACAGCTGGATTAACCACTTTAGTAATGACCGGTCCTCTAACCGATTTAGCCCGCGCACTGGCAGTGGATCCGACTATTACCAAAAAAATTGACAGACTATTTTGGATGGGCGGCACCATGAATAATCAGGGGAATGTTGCTGAGCCCGAGCAGGATGGTACGATGGAGTGGAACGCCTACTGGGATCCTGAAGCTGTCAAAACTGTCTGGGATTCTGATATCGACATTCAAATGGTCGGTTTAGAAAGTACCGACCAAGTACCATTGACCAAAAAATTACGAGATCACTGGGCAAGCCTACGTCGTTTCCCTGCAGTCGACCTCATCGGTCAAGGTTATGCGCTCGTGTTATCTTATGAAGCTAACTCAACTTATTATCTGTGGGATGTGTTAACAACCGTCTCCAGTCACTATCCTGATATCGTCACATCGAAAAAGGTTACTAGTGATGTCTTGGTCGAGGGACCTGGTGCCGGGCGAACATTTATTACTCCAACCGGGCGGCCAATCACTTTGGTTACTAGTGTTGATAAGGATGCATTTTTCACCCAAATTGATGAACTAGCAAGTGGCGCCCAATTGAATCCGATCAAATGTAAAAAAGCGATTGAGGAAAACATTTTTCCGTCAATCGCTTTTTTAATTTTAATTTTAATTTTAATTTTACTGATAACTGTTAGGTAGGTGTGTTTAGCTTTGTACAAGTACCTGCCTTTTTTATTGCCGAAACGTGAGAAATAGGGCAGGTTTTTGCGCTTAGCTACGCATAGGGAACGATACAAAAATCGTATCATTCCCTATGCTAGGCTATGCTCAGAACCTTGGCGCCCTATTTCTCACTCTTGATATAGTTCACTCCATCTGCTGCTGGCGCCACTGCCTTGCCTAGGAAGATTACCAGTACCACGATCGTAATTACGTATGGTGCAATCTGGAACCAGACGTCATTAATATTCTTTAGACCTGGAATATATCCACTGACAATTGGTAGACTCTGCGCTAAGCCAAAGAAGATCGCTGCTCCGGTTGCTCCCATTGGGTGCCATTTACCAAAAATCATCGCGGCAAGCGACATGAACCCTTGGCCTGAAATGGTGGAAACACTAAAGTTTAACGTAATTGATTGTGACATCACCGCTCCACCAATCCCACCTAATAGGCCTGATATTAGCACGCCTAAATACCGATACCAATTAACATTAATCCCTAACGTATCAGCTGCAGCTGGATTTTCACCAACCGAACGAAGGCGTAAACCAATATTTGTTTTATAGAGTAAGTACCAGCTGGCACCACCAACAATGACCGCTAAATAAGCCACCAATGAAGTTTTGGTAAATAAAATCGCACCCAGTAGCGGTATTTTAGTTAACCACGGGAAGGTAAAATTACCAATACTCTGGTCAATAATTGGTGTCTGCCCATTGCCATGATAAAAAATTCTGGTTAAAAACACACAAAGTGCCGGTGCCAATAAATTCAAAACAGTCCCACTAATAATGTGGTTGGCTCGCAGCGTGATCGTGGCTACTGCATGCAGCAACGTGAAAACAATGCCAACAACTCCACCCACGAGCAGCGACAACCACGGAGTTGCGCTACCAAAAACTGATACAAACGCCAAATTAAAGACTGTGGCACTAAATGCACCAACGATCATAATCCCTTCCAAACCCACATTAATGATCCCACTATGTTCGGAAAAGGCACCGCCAATAGCCGTAAAAATTAATGGAGCTGCATAAATTAACGTCGTCGAAAAAACGGTCATTAAAATCATTGTTGTTCCCATTAATTATTCACTCCTTTCTTGGCGAACATCGATCCCAGCAGTCGCTCAAATAAATAACGAATGCCAACAAAGAAGATAATTGAGGCGATTACAATATCGACAATTTCTGTTGGGGTGGTTGAGTAGACTGAAATACTTAGTCCCCCGATTTGTAAACCGGAGAATAAAATGGAAGCAAAGATAATGCCAATTGGATGTTCATTTGCCAACAATGCCACCGCCATGCCATCAAACCCGATGTTCGGCAAACTATTGGAAACTGAGATATTTTGATAATTGCCTAACCCATCAACGCAACCGGCCAAACCAGCTAGCACACCAGATAATAGCATCGCAATCATAATTGTTTTTTTCGTATTGATGCCGGCATACTTGCATGCCTGTGGGTTTAAACCAACCGAATTAATCTCAAAACCGGATTTAGTTTTAGTCATGTACACCCACATTAAAATAATTAAAATTAATGCAATGAAAAAGCCCCAGTTGAACGTAGAATTATCAGTTGATTTTTCCAATAGCGGCGTCCGTAAGCTAGCTTTGGCTGCAATGTTAGAAGAAGCATCGGCACCCTTAGCAGCGAACCACTGTTTAACCGCAAAATTGACAAAATAAAGCGAAATATAATTCAACATAATCGTGGTAATCACTTCGCTGGTCCCAAAATAGGCCCGCAAAAAACCAGCGATCCATGACCAAATACCACCTAATAAAGCACCAACTACCAACGAGCCAATAATTAATAACCAACCTGGCAGAAAGGAAAATTTAAGGGCAAACGCAATTGAACCAAACCAACCCACTAGATATTGGCCAGAACCACCAATGTTGAAAAAACCGGCTCGACTAGCAATCGAAAAACCGAGTCCGGTCAACATTAATGGCGCCGCACCGCGCAACGTTTCACCAATTGAATAAATGTCGCCAAACGCACCATTAAATAAGTTGCCATAATTTTGCAACGGGGCATACCCGAACACCAGCATCACGATGCCACCTACAATCAAACCTGCCAGCACAGCACATAGCGATATGAGCAAACCTGAATATTTTTGTTTTACCATTTACTTGCCTCCAACTGTTTGGCGCTTGCCAGCCATTAATAAGCCTAGTTCCTGGCTATTCGTCGTTTTGGGATCAATTTCACCCACAATTTCACCACGATGCATCACAAGGACCCGATCGGATAATTTCAAAATTTCATCCAATTCGAAGCTGACCAGTAAAATGCCACAACCATGATTTCGTTCATCCATTAGTTGTTGTTGAATGTATTCAATTGCGCCGACGTCCACACCCCGGGTGGGATTAGCCGCAATTAAGACTTGTGGGTGATCTGCTAATTCACGGGCAATGATTACTTTTTGTTGATTACCACCGGACAATTCTCCGGCAGTTTCTTTTTCGGATTGCGATCGGATATCGAAATTTTTAATTAACTCGCCCGCCCGTTGGTTAATTTTGCCGTAGTCGAGTAAACCGTGGCGATTGAATTGAGGCTGATAGTACGTTTTTAACACCAAATTTTCCGCCAATGTTAATGGTAAAATCAAACCGACATTCTGGCGGTCTTCTGGAATAACACCCAGACCACTTTCGTTCACCTTTCGCGGTGATTGACGAGTTACGTCGCGCCCGGCGATTTTAATGCTGCCAGCCTGAATCTTGATTAATCCAGAAATAGCATCAATTAATTCCGTTTGCCCATTGCCATCCACGCCCGCGATGCCGACAATTTCGCCGGCATTGACGGTTAGATTAAGGCCTTTCACTTTGATTTGCTGCTGGTGTTTAACCGTGAGTTCACTAACTTCCAGAACCGGCTTGCTCTCTTTAATTGACTCTCGTGTTAATTGACCATTCATAGGATGACCGACCATTAGTTCAGCTAATTCATTTTCTGAAACATTTTCAACGGGTAATTTTTTGATCACTTTGCCAGCACGAATAACGATACAGTTATCCGCAATCTGCTTGATCTCAGCAAGTTTGTGGGTAATAAAAATCAGTGCCTTACCCTCTTTGGCCAATTGCTTAAAAATAAGAATAATCTCTTCAATTTCTTGGGGCGTCAGCGCTGCGGTGGGTTCGTCAAAAATTAAGACAGTAGCTTGTCGGTACAAGGCCTTCACAATTTCCACGCGTTGTTGCATTCCAACTGAGATATTTTCGACCTTAGCATTCAAATCTAAATTCAATTGGTATTTTTCAATCAACGCTTGAATGGTCGAACGCGCCTGTTGGTAATCAATTCGTCCAAGCTTGGTGGGTTCATCCCCTAAAATAATATTTTCCAATACCGTGAACGCCGGAATCAGCATAAAATGCTGGTGCACCATGCCAATCCCTATTTGTTTGGCTTGCCGTGGTCCAGTTAGTTTAGTAGTCACGCCGTTAATTTCAATCGTGCCGCTAGTAGGCTGCAACAATCCTGATAAAACATTCATAATAGTTGATTTACCGGCACCGTTTTCGCCAAGTAGGGCTAGTATTTCACCACTGTGTAAGGTCAACGAAATATCATCATTGGCTTTAAATGCGCCAAATTGTTTGGTAATATGATTCATTTTTACTACTTCAGTCATAATTTACCTCGTTATTAATATGTAAAAAGGTGGGGCTGCAGCACTCTCCCCACCCATTACTGCAATTTAATTGTTATTCTGCTGATACTTTAATTGAGCCATTTTCGATCTTCTTTTGATAACTTTGGACGGCTTTCCAAGCTGATTTAGACATATTGTCATTCACTAATGACACACCATTATTCTTCAAATCATAGGAAATAGTTTTGCCACCAGGGAATTTGTTCTTCATGGCATCATTGGATAGGTCTTGTACGGCAGTACCAACTTCCTTAACTGATGAAGCTAACGTGACGTTACCACCAGAATACTTACCATCGGCTTTTTGGTCTTGGTCAACACCGATGACCCACACTTTATTCCCACTCTTAGATGCGTTCTTGGCAGCGGTGAAAACTCCGGCACCAGTTGCACCAGATGCGTGATAGATGACATCTTCGCCGTTGTTATACATTGCCGTGGCGAGTGATTGCCCTACATCGGCTTTGGAGAATGAACCGGCGTATTTAACGTCCACCTTAATGTTCGGGTTAACTGCCTTAACTCCTTGTTCGAATCCTGATTGGAACGTTTGAATTAACGAACTCTTCACACCACCAACAAATCCAACTTTGTTTGTCTTAGTTGTTTCAGCGGCTGCAACACCAGCTAGAAATGAAGACTGTTCAGTTTTGAAAGTAACTGATGCAACGTTTTTACGATTCTTAACCACTGAATCAATAATCGCAAAGTTAACTTTTGGATTATCTTTGGCAGCTTCGCTAATTGCATTATCTAACTTGTAACCAATACCAAAAATAGTTTTGTACTTGGCCTTAATCAACTTGTTAATATTTGGTGTAAAGTCTGCATTTGAATTAGACTGAGCGTAGTTATAACCATTGACACCTTTAGTCAAATTATGACTTTTGCCCCATTTAGTTAAGCCTTCCCATGCTGATTGGTTGAATGATTTATCATCAATTCCACCACCATCAGTGACTAATGCCGCAGTGTGCGAGCTTTTTTTGGTAGCACTGCTACTACCACAACCTGTTAATACCCCACCAACTAACAATAAAACTGTTGAAAGAACCACGACTGCTTTCTTGTTCATGAACTAGCCTCCAAAATTATTTGATGTCTTATTATAACCACTTAATTTTCATAAAATCAATACAATTAAAGACTATTTTTCTTATTTCGTTCGTGTTTTCTTCACAAACATGACTACAGCAACTTTGTTAAGTAAAATTAGTTTAAAAACACGAACTATTTTATAAAAGTCGCATTATCAACAATGCTAATATGCTATAATAAAGGGGATGAGCTCATATTATTTTCAGTACCAACACAAAACTATTTACACCTAAACTGAGGAATCAAGAATGATTAAACCAATCAACCAGGATAAAAACTTTCTAGCTATCCCCGCCGAGCGTGCCACCAAGGATGACATGCTAACCGTTAGAGATCTGATCGATACACTAGTAGCCCACCAAGATAACTGTGTCGGCATGGCTGCCAACATGATTGGTGTTAACAAACGAATTATTATTTGCCAAATTAGACTGTTACCAGTGATTATGATTAACCCAGTAATTACCAGTAAAAGTAATGCTTATCAAACCAAAGAAGGTTGCCTCTCACTGACGGGACAACGTCACACAACTCGTTACGAAAATATCGAAGTAACGTACGAAAATCAAAATTTCAACAAACAACGCCAGGCATTCAAGGGCTGGATCGCCCAAATCATCCAACACGAGGTGGACCATTGTGATGGGATTATAATTTAACGAAGTGTGAAGCAAACCAGAGTGCGAGCAGGCCGCTTAGATGTCGTAGGACAAGACAGAAATTGTCATTGATAAATCGCTTTTTGATTTATTGATGGCAATTTTTGACTTGTCCCTAGACATCTGGCCGCACGAACACGTTTCAACCAGAGTGCGAGCAGGCCGTCTAGATGTCGTAGGACAAGCTAGCAATGGCGATTAATAAATCGGTTTTTGATTTATTGATTGGCATTGCTAGTTTGTACTTAGACATCTGGCCGCACGAACACGTTTCATCAATCAAAAACACAAAAAGAAGAGCCAGATCTACAAACTGATCTAGCTCTTTGCATTTCATTATATAAATTATTCGTCACTCTTTTTTCGTTGCTACCTCGCGTTTATCCGCAAAATACCCCACTAAAAACATCACAGCAAACCACACCAGCGCCAAGACAATCGTAATCAGCGTCGTCTTTTCTAAACACATCGCTGCCAATACTAACACCAGAAAAATCAATACGAGATAATCACTAATTGGAAATAGCGGTAACTTAAAACTAACCGGGTTTTTACCAGACCGGCGATATTTAATATGGGCAACAATAATCGTCCCCCAGATAAACAGAAATGCCGTTGTGGCAGTACTAGAGACCAGTACGAAGACTTGATCTGGTATAAAATAATTAAGCGCCACAGACACAGCAATAATAATCGTAGAAAACGTTAATGATGCTGCTGGCACTTTATGACTCGATAGCTTGTTCAGTTGCCGACCAAGGCCAGATTTACTATTCCAAGTTAAGCCATAAAGCATACGTCCAGTGGTATACAGCGAGCTATTACAGGCAGATGCGGCTGCGGTGATCACCACAAAGTTAACAATGCTTGCCGCAAACGGCACTCCAACATTATTGAACACTTGAACAAAGGGGCTTTCGTTGGCGGGCAATTTATTCCACGGATAGATACTCATAATAATAAAGAGCGCACCCACGTAGAATATAATAATTCTAATCGGAATTTCATTGATCGCCTTGGGCAGCACTTTGGTGGGATTGCTTGTTTCTGAAAAAGTCAATCCGACCATTTCAATCCCAATGAATGAAAACACAACCATTTGCAGCGAATCGACAATTCCACCGAAGCCCTTCGGAAATAGTCCACCAAAATTAACTAAATTACCTAAGCTAGCCGTACCAGTTGGTGTGTGATAGCTAAATAACAGCATCACTACACCAATTATGATTAATCCGATAATCGCCACCACTTTGATTAGCGCAAACCAAAATTCAAATTCACCAAAGACTGAAACGGCAATCAGATTAACAGCCAACAGTAAAATCAAAGCCACAAATCCGGGGAGCCACTGTGGAATCTGTGGCCACCAAAAACGAATATAAACGCCGATTGCGGTTATTTCAGCCATCGCAATCGTGATCCAACAAATCCAGTAGGTCCAACCGGTCACAAACCCCATTGGACGACCCAGGTAAACTTTGACGAAATCAACAAACGAATGTAACGATAAATCAGATAACAGTAATTCTCCGAGCGCTCGCATGAGCAAAAAACACATTAAGCCGGTCACAATATAACTAAAAATAATTGCCGGCCCCGCCATATGAATTGATTGACCGGCCCCTAAAAACAGACCCGTTCCAATCGTGCCACCGATCGCAATTAGTTGAACATGTCGGTTTTTCAGACCTCGTTCAAGTTGCCTCTCCTTTGGTTGATCAGCTGGATCCATGCTCTCACATCCTTCCTGTCTGCTGCCAACACCACGTTTAAATTAAGCTGGCTAATTCGGTCGCGGTTTTATTTTGACTCTCAGCCACTGCCTTATTAATCAAATGCCCCTGATACGTGTTAATTCCAGTTAAGATCATGTTGTCCTTTTTAGCAGCCGCTTCAAGTCCATTTTTAGCAATTTCAATCGCATAACGAACAGTCGCACTAGCTAGTGCAGTGGTCGAGGTCTTCGGCACCGCCCCAGGAATATTAGCCACCGCATAGTGAACCACTCCATGCTTGACGAAAACTGGATCGTCATGTGTCGTCGCATGATCAGTTGTGGCAAACATTCCACCCTGGTCGATTGGAATATCAACGACTACTGAACCCGGCTCCATTGACGCAATCATCTCTTCGCTAACTAGTTTTGGTGCCTTGGCGCCAGGAATTAATACAGCACCAATCACTAGATCTGATCGTTTAACACTGTCAGCAATGTTTGTCGGAGTGGAAATCAACGTAGTCACACGACCATTGAATCGTTGGTCGATGGCCTCAAGCTTAGCAGCATTGATATCAAGCAGCGTAACATCTGCACCAAAACCAACCGCGATTTCAGCGGCATTTTGACCAACAGTGCCTCCGCCGATTACAGTCACTTGGCCACGACGAATGCCGGGGACACCACCAAGCAATAGCCCCTTACCACCCTTATTTTTTTGTAAGAATTCTGCGCCAGCTTGAACCGAAACCTTTCCTGCGACCTGACTCATTGGCACTAATAATGGCAGTGAATTATCCGGTGCCACCATGGTTTCATAGGCAATTCCCGTCACCTTGCTATCGAGCAGTGCTTGAGTTAGTTTCTCATCTGGTGCTAAATGTAAATAGGTATAAATCAACATATTTGCTTTAAAATATTGATATTCTTCGGCAATCGGTTCCTTAACCTTAATCACCATTTCGTTGTTCCATGCCGCTGTTACATCATCGATCTTTGCACCAGCATCAATATAGTCTTGGTCTGTAAATCCGGAGCCAATTCCAGCACCTTGCTGCACAATAACATCGTTGCCACCCGCAACTAAACTACGAACACCATCTGGGGTCATTCCAACGCGATCTTCTTGGTTCTTAATTTCCTTTGGGATACCAATTTTCATGATAAGCCTCCTCTTTTTGATCTGCTAGTGACATCAAATAAATGACTCCGCTTTGCGGTACGAGCTTAAATGAAAGCGGTTCCTAAGTCAACTAAAAAGACTCGGAGAAGCAGCCTTTATCCCTTGAATACCGTGGATGGATCATTTGATTAGGGCGTTAACTATTCGTGCTGTTTTTCACAAATAAATCCACTGATTAATAATCGCGGAAAATGCTTTTTACCAGTGGATTCTGGAGGTTAGATTGATCGCAAGGCTATTTGTTCCTGATTAGTTTTTTCCACGTTACTTTTTTATTGCCGAAACGTGAAAAAAAGGCAGTTTTTCTCCGCTTAGCTACGTAAAGGGAACGATACATAGTTCGTATCATTCCCTTTACTAGGCTGCCATTAGAACTTACTGCTTTAGCAGTTAGTTTTTTTGGATAACGTAGTATGCGCGAAATCTATGCGCCCTTTTTTTTCACTCTGATATTTATACATTCAAATCCGCTACCGCGTACAATACTGCGTGGCCGCTTAGTCTTGTTCTTTTACCATCATAATGGCAATACAACACGCCGCTTCTTTTGGAGGCCTGGAATGCTAAAATATTACTTTTGTGCAATCGTTTGGCCCAGTATGGCACGATGTGGCAATGGCCACTGCCGCATACTGGATCCTCGTCGATACCTAGTTTGGGTGCAAATGACCGTGACACGCTATCGTAGTCTACGCCTGGTGCCGTCACGTTCACAATTAACCCGTCTAACTTTTGTACTCCTGCTAAATTAGGTGCTAATTCTCTGACTTGCGTTTCGTTTTCCAACACACATACCAAATCGCGTCCCAGATAAGCTTCCGTTGGACGAATTCCAAGCGCAGCTTCCATATCTTCTGTGACATCAACTTGTTTGAGGTCGTAGGATGGCAAATCTAATTCATACATGTCATCTTGTTTCGTTACCGTCAACGGACCACTCTTGGTGTTAAAACGGAACTTGTCTGCTTTAGGTTCGTAGTAATGAGCGAGCACAAATGCAGTGGCCAGTGTTGCGTGACCACACAAATCAATTTCACCACCTGGCGTAAACCAACGTAAATCACAGGAGCCGCTCGTTCGAACCGCAAAGGCAGTTTCTGATAAATTATTCTCAAGTGCGATATTTTGCATCATTTCAGAACTTGGAAATTGGTCCACAATACAAACTGCAGCCGGATTTCCTTTAAACAGTTGATCAGTAAATGCATCTACAAAATAAGCTTTCATCGCTGTCACTTCCCCTTACAGCTCCATTTTACTCCTTAATTGCCAAAACCACCTAAAATAAACGTTACTAATCCGCCAATTAATACAGCAATAATTAACACACCTGCTAATAAAAAGTTAAAGGCAAATCCTAAACCACCACATAGGAGTAAACCGATAAAAATAATTGGGTGGCGAAAACAAAATTTAATAAATCCAATGATCAGTTTAATAAATAAGACGATAAATACTAATACGCCGACTAAAATACCAATTTTAGCGCCATTTTCCATCGCTAATGGCAATAACAATGATGTCATTTACTCAATTCCCTTCTGCAATTATTGATTATAGACAGCCTTCAAACCATTAATATCCTCATTCGTCAATTGGGTTCGACCACGATCAACAGGATACATCACCGACCGCTGGCTAGTGCTGTGGGCCAATCCTAAGGCATGCCCCAGTTCGTGAATTGCGACTGACCGCTTGATGAGCCCCGGATAAGTAATATTCATGCTTGCCAACGCATGATTGGCAACATAGTGGTCCAATCCAGTTTGGATAATGATGTCGGGACCGCCACGACCTAGCTCAATCGTTCCTTGTTGTGGCGCCGCCATCACCTTACGATAAAATGAAAATTTAATCTGATTTTGTTTTGCCGTACCGGTACCCCGCACCAGCTTTACAACTCCCGTTTGGTTATAAGTTTTGATCGCTTCTTCAAAGACAGTTTTAACTGCTTGCGGTGTACCAGAAGCAAAATGATAATAGTAAGTCCGCGATAGCGTAACACCTTGAACGTTGGATTCCATTGGTGTTTTGTCAGTCGCGATTGCACTTTCATCGTTCGTTTGTTTGTCCGTTTTTTTGCTTGTTGTCGTTGTCGGCGATAAAGCCACTAATTTAGCTACTAGTGGTTCAATATGCTGCCGTAGTTCGCTTGATAGCCTTTCTGCATTATCGGTTACTGGAATAATCAGAAAACCAATTACTAATGCCAGCCACATTAACCATGATTTGCGTTTCAATCTTTTCCCCTCAAACTCTAATGTCCCTTTACCATGCAGGACTGCTAGATATTTGGTCAACTATAATCCAATCGAGTAAAACAGTACATAGATATGCTGTCGATTTTAATAATTTTTAGTAATAATCAACGAACCTGTAAGCATTCAAAAATGTTGTCATTGGTCACGCCACCTTATTGCACGTTATAATAGTTACTATAATAAATTAATAATAGATAAGAGGTGACCTATGAAACGGTATTTACATTTACCAGTTGCACGCATTAGCTTGATGTTGTTGGCATTAGCAATCATCGCTGTCAGTATTAACATGTTTTTTGCCCCACATGGCGTGGCCGCTGGGGGAGCAACCGGGATTGCCATTTTAATGCAAGAAGCGTTTAACTTACCAGTTGGTTTCACCACGTTAGTCGTCAACGCCCTAATGCTGGTGCTTGCATTTTGGTTACTAAATAAGGGGACAACCCGGCGAATATTATTTGGCAGCTTGATGTTACCCGTCTTTTTATCAATCATCCCCCAAATAATGATCGTTGAAGACCGCCTGCTGGCAATTATTGTCGGCAGTACGATTTTCGCTTTTGGGGTGGCGCTTAACTACCGGATTGACGCTTCGAGCGGTGGCACCACCGTCCCGCCAATGGTCTTGCAAAAATATTTTCATATCAAACCCGCGATTGGCCTATTTGCCATCGATTTTGTGGTTTGCTTATTTAACATTCCGGTTGCCGGAGTAGAGGCATTTATCTTGGCAGTCTTTTCTATTGGTATTACTGGGTTAGCGATGAATTATGTCGCAACCGGGTTTGACCGCAAAAAAGTGATCTATATCATGAGTAATCGAGTGTAGCCACAAATTGAAGCCGATATTTTGGCTCAAACCGATCACGGTCTCACCATTCAACAAGTAGTTGGCGGACGTTCCGGCGAACCACGTGAAATGTTAATGGTAATTGTGGAACAGAATCGATTTCGCCAACTGGTTAATCTAGTGCACAAAATTGACCCCCGCGCTTTTGTTTTAGTAACAGAAGCGACGGAGGTCCATGGTGGTAATATTCAATAATTTAATTTACAGGTGTTTCAGCTGTTTTAGCCCGATCATCTTCATCTGAGCCACGTACCCATTTTGTTAGTTTAGGTAACCGGTTTTCAATTAAACCGACAATGCGACCAGATAAAAGAGCTGATAAAACGGTTCCCTCACGGACACCAATTAATTGATGACTGAAAAGCAGGCTAATAATAACGGCCGCAATCACCATCGTCAGGTCTGCTCGCACCTTCATCCGTGAAAATGACATCCGTTTGGCAATTGCAAAAGCTGCCGTCACTCCTTCACCAGCCATCATCAGGGTACGGGAATTAACCTCAAAGAATACCCCAATTGCCAGCAAAATAATGCTAATCAGTGTCAGTCCAATTTGAACCCAGTAATTCGGTAACTTAATAAAACTAAAAAACTGTACAAACCAGTCAATCATGATTCCAAAAAATAAAGATGGAATCAGCTGAATAACATTGATCCAGCTGAACCGTCTGCCCAAAGCAACCGCCTCTAGTCCAATTAAAAGAATCATATAAACGATCGTCCACTGACCAATTGTTAATGTTGTAATTTCGCTCAATACGTTGGGTACGCTCGAAATTGGCGATGTTCCTAGCAATGCAATTTTTGATAGCGCTACGCTTGCTGACATTAATCCAATCCCAAAAAGTAAGCAGAGAAAATGTCTAACCGTTTTACTTAAACTCCATTTTCTAATCAACTTTCCTCGCCTCCAACGCTTTTCTGACTAACTCTAATTGATGCCCTAATATTGCACTATCGATTTCTGGATTACTCAAAAATAAATCCGCCCACCAGTCCGACATTGTTGCCTGCAATTGGCGAGCCAGGGCCTGACCAGCTTCAGTCAACGTTATTACCCGCGCCCGTCGATCGGCTGGATCAATTTTTCGCTGCACCCACCCTTTATTAATCAACAGTTTCACATCCTTAGCGAGTAAACTGGCATCAATCGTCATATTACTGGCAATTTGTTGTTGCGTTAGCCCCGGGTGATCGCGAATAAACATAACTAAATCGCTTTGTGTTGCTCGGACATCTAGTTCGGTAATCTGTTGTTTAAAATCATTTTTGGATTGGCGGTAAACCGCAGCGATGTATTTGCTAAATTCGAATAATTCCATGGTTCCTCCGACAAACTCTTTATTTGCAATCAAACTTTTTAAAATAGTGGACTTATCCATTAAATGTTTTTCAGCAGTCAATGTCAAGCCGGTTTTTCCTTCAGGACACCGATTATAAGTAGGCAAAAAAATAGCCATCTCAGCTAAGAGATGGCTATTTTACATGGAAAAAGTGAAACTATTCAATCACTTTAACATTAGCGCCTTGTGCTTGGATATAGTTGGTAATAACATCGTGCCAATTGAACTTGCTGCTAGCTGAAAAGCTATCATGAGCTGCACGTGCACTAGCAACTTGTGAATAAGTATATTCTTCAGCAATCTTGCGCCAAGTAATCTTGTTGGTAGCAGATTTCTTGCTGCTAGTTAATTGAGCATTAGCAACTGGTGTGTCAATCATTTGAGCAGCAGCATAGTTAGCTCTGAACTGCTTCCAAGTAAACTTGCTGGTCGTTGCTTGACTTGTTGTATTTTGTGCACTGGTTGACGATGCATTAGCTTGTCCCACAAAACCTAATAAACCAAAACCAAGTACCAAAACTACTAACAAACTTTTCTTCAAATTCTTCATTTTTCCGATCTCCTTATCTTCTAATCAATTTGCTATCGACCTAAACCGAAAATTAACGTCACTATGGTAACTTTTAATTATGATTCCCAGTCACAGTTAAAAAACGAAATTAACGATTTAAAGCATCCGCTCTTACAAGGAGATACTATAGCACCAAACAAGCCTCTTGTATACTAGTTAAACTCACTTTTTTTGGCTAGTTCAATAGGTATTTTGTTATGAAAGCCTTTTACAATCCATGGTTGCAGGACCACCTTTGTTAAACTAATGGAAATTATTATTAATTTCACAAGGAACAACAAATAAGTGTAACCGTTTCCTTATCATGGAAACCGTTTTCGTAATGAAAACTTGTCAATTCAGTGATTGTCTCAATTGTCATTTTTAAGTTTTCAATTTAAAACAGCACATCTTGTATCTTTTAAACTGATATACAAGTTATATCGATCTAGACATCTTTTGCGCCAAAAATGATAAAATGATTAAAATTTAATTAGAAAACACGTTGACAAGTCCATGTCAGATCACTAACATTTACTATATGTTCCGCAATTATGCTAGTTTTAAAAATAAGAAAAGCGTGGTGGTTGTAAATGATAAAACGATACGACAGCGACAAAATGAAACAACTAGTGTTCAATATTTATCAGGCATACGGGTTCTCAGACGATGAAAGCGAAAAGGTAGCCCATACCTTGATTTACACCGATCTGCACGGCATCGAATCTCATGGTGTCCAACGCATGGTTATGTATGATCACTTCATTCAAAATGGTAAAATCCGCGTTAAGAGTCAACCTGAGATCGTCAAACAAACAGATGTTAGTGCCGTGGTTGATGCCCATTTTGGATTAGGCCAACTAAATGGCATTTACAGCATGGAGGTTGCTATCAAAAAAGCCAAAGAACATGGTGTTGGCATTGTTACTACCAGACACTCTGGTCATTATGGCATTGCCGGTTACTATGCCAACATGGCAGCTGAACAAGGCTTAATTGGAATGTCTTCAACTAATTCACGACCGGCAATGTTACCAACTCATGCTACTAAGGCGTTCGTCGGTACCAATCCAATTGCTTTTGCCATGCCAGCTAAACCACATACTTTCATTTTCGATGCCGCTACTAGCACTGTGCCACAAGGTAAAATCGAAGTTTATCGCAAATTGGAAAAAGATTTACCCGCTTTGTGGGTGGCAAAAAATGGTGACGAACCGGTTTACGACCACAACGATACTCACGACTTAGATTTACTTCGCGATCCGGAAGCGAACGTTGGTTTAGCCCCCCTTGGCGGCGTTTCGGAAGCAACTGGGAGTCACAAAGGATTTGGTCTCGGAATTATCGTTGAAGTATTTACGTCCATTCTTTCAATGGGCAATACTTCCACGGAAATTTCACCAGCAGATTTACAGGTTGGACCCAGTCAAAGTTTCATTGCCATTGATCCAGCTATTTTTGGTGATAAAGATCAGATTGTTAATCGCTTTTCAGAGTATTTACAAAACATCCGCGAACTACCTGCTATTCCTGGCAAAACAATTTACGTTCATGGCGATAAGGAAGCTATTGCATACGCTGACCGAAAGAAAAATGGCATTGAAATTGATGACCATACACTTGAGGAAATTATGACAATCGCTCAGCGGTTGGGCGTGGATTATAAACCATTTATTGGATGAGTAGGATACATAGTTTGAGAGTAAAATTGCGTTTATATAATTTATGTTGATTAAACACGTTCACTGCCGCAAATGGCTCATGCATAAAGTAAAGAATCCTTAGATGAACTCATACTTTTGAGTTCATCTAAGGATTTTTACTTATGCCACGGAGTCAAATCGTAGCTGTTCAACGCTCTATTTTTCGAAGTACCGATATCTAATCGTGTACTGCTTAGGCTTATCTGGCTTCAAAGTGATATCACCGAAGCCCTCATGGTTAATTGCATCTGGCAACGTTTGGGCCTCTGTCGCCACTGCATTGTATAGCTTTGAATCATCTAATGGGTTAGCCGTAAAGACCACTAATCCATTGCGATCGGAATAAATTGCTACATGGCGATTACTATTGGCATCACTCAAAACTGCAATTGGTTGGTCTGCACTTGGCGTTACTTCAAATGCATCATCAATTTCTATCTTGCCAGTTTGTTTCTTAATGGCCGTCAATGCCTCTGTCACTGAAGTAGTCTTGGTGAAATCGTAGCCTGTATTAGCAATGGCATTGAACTTGCCTGTTGGCAATTTGCGATCGTCTAATTCAAGCATCCTATCACTGTTAATCTGCAACTGTAAGCTGGTAATATCTTTTTGGCCGTCTGTAATATTAAAATAGGCGTGATTAGTTGGATTGAATAACGTTGTGGCCGTGGTAGCGGCATCAAACGTGATTGCTACTTCATTATCATCGTTGAATGTGAACGTAATCGTGGCATCTAGGTCACCAGGAAAGTGGTCCTCTGTGCTAGGAATATGCCGTGAGAAAACAACGCTCGCCTCATGTTCTCGCACTTGTGTCTTAGCATCCCAAATTAATTCTGGAAAACCATGTGGGCCACCGTGTAGCGTATTACCACTTTCATTTGCGTCAAAATGAAATTCTTTTCCATCAATTGTGGCTGTCGCATCTGAGATCCGGCCAGCAACCCGACCAACTGATTTACAAAGGCAGTAATTGGCGGGTCCAGCATACCGTGCCACATCATCAAAATACACAATCAGTGGCTTACCATTGACCACAAACCCCTGCCAAGTAGCACCGAGTGTGATTACCCGAATAAAACTACCAGCTTGATTTGTCACCGTGTACCGTTCAATATCTGTTCCGTCTAATTGTCCAAAAATATCTTTTGTAATTTGCATAAATATCCTCCTATTGGAAACGCTTAATTAATAATATTATACGCCTTTGAAATCAAAACGGCGGCTTAACTTGGTGACTAAATTTGCGGGCATTCAGCAGTACAATCAATCAGTCCTGATTATAATAAACGTAATTTTTGGCATTGCGTAAAATGTCATCCGAAACGTCGGCACCCTTCCTCAAATCGGAGTAACTAATTGAACCACCAAACATTTCTTTGGCTTTATCCGGTCCCTCCAAATTAGGATCCGCATAGATTGTTACACCAGTGCCATCATTATAAAACATCATCCCCGGGGCTTGTTGCTTCAATTGATCATCAGTCCCGTCAAACATATAGTAAGTTGTGCTCTTTGGATCCTCATCAGTTGCCGTTTTATCCTCGACCATAATCATAAACTGGCGATTCTTCCCCTTAGCGATCATCGCTTTCCATTGATCTGATAAACCAGCTGGGTCGCTGTGATACTTTTCGTACACGTAATCATATGTTAGCAATGCCAATTGTTCGGTAGACAAATCTGAATTATTGATGCTGGCTTCACTATCCTGTGTTGCACTACTACTTGTACTAGAGGTAGCACTACTACTTGATGCTTGTGAGCTTTGTGATTGAGATGCTGCTTCACTATTAGTTGTGTCACTATTGTGCTTTATCAATGCTGCAGCGCCACCAATTAACACTACCACCACAATCACTACAATGAGCCATATTTTCCCCCGCCCACGTTTCGGTTTTTTCGGTGCACCATTTCTTTGTGCTTGCTCAGCTGAGTCACCGCTATTGGATGCGTTTGTTGCTGTTTGAGGCTTTTGTGCCAAATATTTTTTGATATTAAAACCACAATTTGGACAGAAATCATCGCCATCAGACAATGGTTCGCCGCAGTTTGGACAAAATTTAAGTTGGCTCTCCTTCTCCGCCATAATAAATCCCCCCTGATAAAAACTTACGCTTCCTAATATATCACAACCGATCAGCAATAATGCTGGTTAGATATTTTTTTAATTAGTAAAAGCCTTCTTTGCTTGAATTGCCACAAATGCAGTTCATTCAAAGAAGGCTTAATTTTAATTATCTGTAGTTTTAGCAGCTGCTTTACGACGCATTTCCATTTCAATTTCTTCCAATGATTTACCCCGCGTTTCGGGAACCATATAAATAACGAAAAAGATTGAAACGACCGCAAAGAATGTAAAGACAGCAAACGGACCGCCAACATTATTATGGAATGTTGTTAATAGCACTAAGAAAAATTGGGACACAATGAAATTGCCAATCCAGTTAGCAGCTGAACCGATCGAATTACCGACACCACGAACATTCAATGGGAAAATTTCACCAATCATTAACCAACAAATTGGTCCCCACGAAACCGCAAAGCCAAAAATATAAATGGCAATTAAAATCATTGTTGGCACTGCTGCGGCTTTGACACTTATCGTGAAGTTTAGAATCGATAACACACCGATAGAAACGGCCATCACGATTGAACCAAAGAGTAAAATTGTGCGACGATTGAACTTATCCATGATGTTGTAAGCCAGCACCGTGCAGACAAAGTTCACCACACCAATACCAACAGAAATCCAGATAGCAGTTCCTTCAGCAAAACCAAACCCCTTAATAAATACTTGTGGCAAGAAATAAATTACAGAATTAATACCAACAAGTTGCTGCAATAACATCAAGCCAATTGCGACAATGACGGCAGGACGGGCAAAAGTAAATAATTCCTTTAAGCCGCCCTTCGGTTGATTGGCAACTTCTTGAATATCAGCTAACTCCTTGTCTGGATCTTCATTTGTATTAGCACGTAAGCCGTGCAACACATTTCCAGCTTCATCAACTTTGCCCTTTTCAACTAAGAATCGTGGTGATTCTGGCAAAATAAGTGAGCCAACAAAGAGGATGGCAGCAGGAATCAGTGCTGAACCAAGCATCCAGCGCCAATCACGCATTCCCAGCAGGTTGTGGTGCAAGAAACCTAAATTAGAAACGTAAGCTAACAAAATACCCAGTGTAATCATTAATTGAAACATTGTTCCAAGTGAACCACGGTGCGGTGCATCGGCTAATTCTGCTAAGTAAGCAGGAGTTAGCGCTGAAGCAGACCCAACTGCGAAACCCAGGATGATCCGGGCAGTAATCATGGAGCCAAAGCCCACTGCAGTCATTGAAAGTCCGGAACCTAGTAAGAATAAAATAGAAGCAACCAACAATAACTTTTTACGGCCAAATCGATCTGACAAACTCCCGATCGATAGCGCCCCAATGGAGGAGCCGATTAACACTGATGAAGTAATAAAGCCAGTTTGTTCAATATTCAGGCTAAAATCTGTTTCGATCAGTGAAGATGCGCCTGAAATAATACCAGTATCAAAACCAAATAATAGGCCACCAAGTGCCCCGAAAACAAAAATAAAGAAGGTGCTTAAATGTCGCGTTTTCATGCCAATCTCTCCTAACAAAAAACAAGTAAATTTTTACAATGTCATAATTGTAACCCTTTACATTATAGATGCAACCCCTTTTATCACATGCACCTTGTCCTGGTATGGACCAATTGCCTGCTATCCCTGGACTAGCCCATTTCAACCGGTGCAAAAAATTTTTTAGCATATTTGCATCAATACTTCCTAGCTATTAAATACGCACAAAACTCAAATTAGCACGTTATTATTCAACAAACCTGAAATTTTCTTCCATTTATGGTTAAATGATTATCGGACTGTTTTTACCAGAGAGGATTTTTTTATGTTTAAGCATTTATTTTTATTTACGTATGGATTAATACTCAGTGCTGTTTGTGGCACTTTAGTAGGACTCTTCTATATATTGCAGGGGCAATTAATTGAACTTATTTGGCGAGATTCTTACTTTCAGCCGCTTCGCAACGCTGTAATCATGATTGCAGTTGCGCTCGTTATCCTGATTACTCGCCGCTGGTTTGGTCAATTACCCAAAAACTTCAGTAACATCATGGTTGAAATTCGCCGTACTGGTACAGCTAATTATCGCTACGTTTTGTTGCAAATGATTATTCGCCATCATTCTGGTTAGTGGTACCAGCCTGGGACCAGAGGCCACCCTGGTTAGTTCCACCGTTTTATATTGGGTGTGGTTGAATGACAAGCTGCGATATCTCACAGTTAACTTTAACGTGTTTATGCAATAATCATTGTTAAAGCGAGTCATTATTTTATTGACACCGCACCACTACTTACAACCTCGCACAAACGAACACCACCAACTAATCAGCAAGCCGCTGACAATCACTTATCTAGCCAATGGCATTCTGTGGTTGGCAATCGTTTTTATCGTGTTTCATGAACCATCCTTGATTATTCGCCTGGGCACCTCCTACTGGCACTTTCAGGCATTAAACTGGTTCATTCCACTCCTAATTGGTAGCTATTTGCTGGGCCATATTTATCTGAAAATGATGATTCAACTGCGGCACGTGATTCAGGGACGTTTGTTTCACGAATTCAGTCTCGTTATTTTTGGCGGCCTGATGATTTACCTCGTCAGTTTATGGGCTCCCGATCTATTGTTTTCTGGCCAACACAATTTCCATTTATTCACTGCCGCCTGGCAACACCAATCCTTTTGGTATTTAGCGATAATGTCGTTTGGCAAACTAATCTTATTAACCATTTGCCTGAATACCGGCTGGATTGGTGGCGATATCTTTCCTGTGTTATTTGCATCCACGGCGCAGGGCTTGGCCATCAGCAATCTCATCCCCGGACTGGATCATTTATACGTCGCTGTTGTCGTTGCAACTGGTCTTAGCTCGGCCATTTTGGAAGCACCGCTGCTGGTTGGTTGTTTGATGGGCATTATGTTTGCCCCCGTCAATTTGATTGCGGTAGTAGCAGTTGCGACCATTATGTTAATGGAAGTTCGCGCCGTTGAAAAACGGCATACCACTTATATTCCGACTGTGTTCGATCAAATGGAACAGCAATAACTTTCGATTAATAAAAACGAGATTTGAAAAAATTCAAATCTCGTTTTTATTATAAAGATTTCAAAAAAACACGTAAAGCATAGCTATACAAGCAACTATAGTTCATTAAATTTCAATTTTAATTAGATTCAATTTATAAGATAAAAAAACAACGTTGTATTTTATTTAAATACATAGTTGTTTTATTTAATACAACGTTGTATACTATATTTTGTAATGAAAACGCTTTATTTAAAGGAGAGATATATTCATATGAATGCAGTAAGTAAAAGACCAGTAATTATTAGTACAGATCCAGGTATAGATGATGCGGTTGCTATAGCAATAGCCACTTCAAGTGAGAAATTAGATGTGAAGCTTATTTGTCCAATTGCTGGAAATGTTAGCTTGGAAAAAACGACATTGAATACACAGAAAATTTTAACTTTTTTTGGTAAGTCTATTCCGATTGTCCCAGGAAGTGTAAAACCATTGCTTCGGCCTTTGCACGATGCCAGCGGTGTACACGGCAAAACGGGTATGGATGGATATCCATTTCCTGAACCAAGCTTATTTCCCGAGAACAACATTACAGCAGCTCAATCCATGCATAAAGTCGTAACCGAAAGCAATGAAAAAACAACAATTATTGGAATCGGGCCACTGACCGACATTGCTCTGTTCATTCATCAATATCCCAATGATCTTGATAAAATAGAAAATTTGGTCTTGATGGGAGGAAGCCTAGGACGCGGAAATTTTGGAGTATTATCAGAATTCAATTTTGGTAATGACCCAGAAGCTGCAAAAATGGTTTTCCAAAGTGGCTTAAAGATTAAAGTTGCTCCCATGGAGGTTGGCCGACAAGCAAAAATCATGCCAACAACTTCTGAGAAAATTAAATCCTTCGGTAAAGTTGGTGATATGTTTTACCAGTTATTCTCTAAATATCGAGGTGGCAGTTTCAAAATTGGATTAAACATGTATGATGCTTTAGCTGTTGCTTTAATTTTGGCACCAGAAATATTTGATATAACTGACACACACATTTCAATTGAAACTCAAGGTACATTAACTTCTGGCGCTTCATTAATTGATTTAAAAGGGTACCTGAATCAAGCTGATAATGCAAAAGTCGCAATCAGCGTCGATACAAAAGCTTTCGAAGCCTGGTTTGTAGATGCAATTAAAAAGACAATTTAATAACTGGAGGATTTAGAAAATGAATGCAATATTAATTTCATTAATTGGCTTATTGGCAGTAGGGATACTTGTTTATATGCTTTTAAAAAAGAACGATATCAAAATGACTCTTTTATCACTTGGAATTGTGCTTATGTACATTGCAATTATTATGGGTCAAAAAGTTACTGTAACTATTCCTACTGGCGCTTCATGGCTTAATCCATTTCAAGCACTAGTGGATCAATTTTCTAGTACATTAGTAGGTCCAGGATTTGTTATTCTTATACTTGGTGGCTACAGTGCATATATGAATCACATTGGCGCTAATAAAGTTACTGTTCATGCCTTAACGAAGCCCATACTAAAAATCAAATCTGTGTATATATTAATTCCTATCGTGTTCTTAATAGGTAACTTATTATCCCTCGTTATTCCTAGTGCATCAAATCTAGCTATTATTTTATTAGCAACTCTTTACCCAGTATTGCGTTCTGCAAATATGTCTAGATTAAGCGCAGCTGCAGTTATTGCTACATCCGCAACAATCATTCCAACACCATTAGGCTCAGACAACGTTGCTATTGCTGCACAATTACACCTGTCAGTCACCGACTATGTGTTTAGATATCATGCAATCGTGTCAATTCCAACCCTACTTGCAATTGCAATCATCCACTACTTTTGGCAAAAACATGAAGATAAACGACAAAATAAAGATATCTCATATGAAGAAGAAGTTAGAAACCAGAAAAATACCGAAAATGAAACTGATGATAGTTATGGCAATCATACCGGATTTTCCGGATTTATTTATGGGCTACTTCCGTTACTGCCAATTGTCTTATTACTCTTAGTTTTCTTTATTAATATATTCGCTCATACTAGTTTAAATCTTAGTGTACAAATGGTTACGTTAATTAGTTTTATAATCGCTGTTATCGTGGAATATGTTTCTAAAAAGAATTTACAAAAAGTTCTCAAAGAAACCAGCACCTTTTTTGATGGCATGGGTAATGTAATGAGCATTGTTGCATTACTAGTTTCCGCCCAAGTATTTGTGCAAGGATTAACTTCTATTGGCATTATCGAGTTAGTTCAAAATGCAATGCAAAATATGAATAGTTCAGGCGTAGTATTACCAATAATCATGGTTGTATTTACGGCAGTTATTGTTTTACTCAGTGGCAGCGGCACTGCTCTTTTGTTTGCAATGATTCCACTAATTATTCCATTAGCAAAAGCCGCAGGAATTACACCAGAGGCCTTATCAGTTCCAATGCAGCTATCTGGAAACCTATTACGAGCAGTGTCTCCCGTTGCTGCTGTTATATTGATAGTTGCCGGAACAACAAAATTATCACCAGTTCAAATCGTTAAAAGAACTTCTGTACCAATGGTTTTTGGTGTGATAATGATGCTCGTAATGTCATTATTAATCTTCTAAAAAAGAGTAAAAACAATTAATATGAAAATTCAAAAAAGATCTGCTACTCCTTCTGATTTGCTAGCATTACATCAGTTGATGGTTGATGCGAAAAAACAAATGATTGCTAACGGTGTAAATCAATGGACAAATGGTTATCCTAATAGCTCAATTATTTATCAGGACATTATTGATAGAAATGTATTAATTTATGGAGAAAATTTTGACTCTGCTGTGACAGTGACACAAACAAAAGATTCCTGGATTTTCCACAGACTAATGGTCAATTCTGCTTCAGCAGGTAAAGGTTTTGCCACTAATATCTTAAAGGATCTAATTAACGAAGGATCTAACAAAGGTGTCACGAAGTTTTATATTGAAACCCATAACACCAACTTTGCAATGTTGCACGTATTAACTAAATTAAAATTTATTTCCACACAGCGCTTCATAAAATCGGATCGCTCGAATTTAGGCTATTTTATCGAATTTGTTCATTTGACCAATTCGCCATTGAAGAGTAATCTAAATTGAGATTTTATTATAAGAATGTGAGGAACAGTAATGCACCGCGCCCCTAGATATGTACAAGTATACAATCAACTATTATCAATGATAAAAAATGGTAGTTTTGCGCCTGGTGCAAAGTTACCGTCAGAAGAATCAATGAGTAACGATTTCAATGTGAGTCGAGTAACACTGAGGACAGCTTTATCCTTACTTAAAGAAGATAATGTTATTAAGAGCATTCATGGACAAGGCCACTATGTTACTGAAAAACAGGAGTCGAACTCTGGTGGAATCGAATTAATTGAAAATCCATTGAGGGGTTCTGTATCATTAAAATTAGATTCATGTGAGGCTTATTTTCACAAAAATACTGCGAGCACATTTACTGATAAATTATTTTCGGTAAAAGATAGCAAGTATCTAACATTAAATCTTTGGTATAAGAACAAATTAAAAAATGTAGCAAATGAACTATCTATCATTCTTCCTGAAACTATTGAAAAATTTGGAATAGATATTGAGGACCCTACAAATTTGGTACAATTATTAGAAAAAGATATTTATTCCTTTACTGCCAGTTCTGAGGTTACTATTGTGTTATCAGAACGACCTGTAGAAACTTTCAAAAGAAAATTTATTGATAGCGGCCCTTTAATGTTGCTAACAGAAGATCTTTTTGCTTCCAATGGAGACCGAATAATTCAAAACAAATTTTATATACCCGCAAAATATTTCAGAGCTACTTTGCGAAGATATTCAAATCACATGTAAACGTTCCAAAATAATCTAATCAAGAACCCACAACAAAGGACTCCGGCAAATCGCTGAAGTCCTTTATTCAATCCTATTCTAATGTATATTTTTTACTTTGTTCCTGATACTTAAACGTCAATTCCTTACCAGTCAATTCAAGTTCAATCGTCTTGTAAACCGGTGCAAAACCGTTGTTCGTCAACGTAACACTTGCATCACCATTTTCAGCAACCGTCACGGTATAAAGATTATACTCGCCATCCTCATACTTGAAGTCCACACCGTCATCTTGATAGTGGTCATAACTGCCGCTATCACCGAACAACCTAAACTTCATCGTGTCGTCAGGTTCTTCACTCATGTGTTCCACAAACTTGCCCCATGGCAAAATAGTGTTCATCTTGACGAATACTGGTAACTTATCAATTGGTGCGTCCACAATAATGTTGTTACAACCACCATATTGAACCCCACTCCATAAATCGATCCAATCACCTGCAGGCAAATAGACTGAACGAGCAGTTTGACCCTGTTGCACAATTGGTGCTACCAAAATCTGATCACCAACCATGTATTCATCGTTTAGATTACGGACGTTTTCGTCATCATCGTAATTCAACACGAGTGGGCGCATTACTGGCAGCCCATCGCGAGTGCCCGCAGCAAAGCAGTCATACAAATATGGAATAAAGTGATATCGCAAATGCAGATACTTACGATAAATAGACAAAACTTTGTCACCAAAGACCCATGGTTCCTGGTCGCGAACTTGCAAGGCACTGTGGTTTCGCAGTAGTGGGCTAAAGATTGACGCCTCAATCCAACGAGTTAACAGTTCTGGGGTCGTATCGGCACTGAAACCACCGATATCAGTTCCAGCAAAACCAAAACCACTCATCCCCAAGTTACTGATTTGAGGGATCATCATTTGCAGGTGTGGCCAAATGCTTTGGTTATCACCAGTCCAAATGGTGGAATATTTTTGCGTTCCGGCAAAGGCTGCACGGGTGATCACGTATGGCCGTTTGCCCGTAGCCGTTTTAATTCCGTTATAGGTAGCACGAGCCATATTATGACCGTAAACATTGTTCAGTTGTTTCAGGGTTGATGGATGGTCTTCGTCAGTCATCACAACATCTTCAGGCATGTCACCGTCAAATGTTGCTGGCTCATTCATATCAATCCAAATACCAGCAGCGCCACTGTCTAGTAGGAATTTGCAATGCTTGCCCCACCAGTCACGAACCGCCGGATTACCAAAGTCTGGGAAGGCTGATTGACCTGGCCAAACGCGATTAATGTAGACACTGCCATCCTTGTTCTTAGCAAAGTAGCCTTTAGCAACTCCTTCTTTGTAGATATCATAGTCTTCATCTTGTTTAACCCCGGGGTCCAAAATTGGGATGACATGGACACCTTTGCTCTTCAATTTACTCAAAAATTCCTGTGGGTGCTTAAACTTATTATTATCCCAGGTGAACACGCGGTAGCCATCCATGTAGTCAATATCAAAATGAATCGCCTCAAGTGGCAAATGGTACTCCGCAAACTTGTCCACAATCTCTTCCACGCGGTCTTGACTCATACTGTAACCCCAACGTGACTGCTGGTAACCAAGCATCCATTTTTGTGGTAATGGTACCCGGCCGGTTAGGTAAGTATAGTTGGAAATAACAGCCTTGAGACTGTTGCCACCTAAGATATAGTAATTTAGATTGCCATCCACGGCTGAGTAGAAGTAATAGTGCTGGCTTTCCTTCCCCATGTCAAAATGACTGCGATAAGTATTGTCAAAGAATAAGCCATAAGGACGACCGTTCTTCAAACCAAACATAACCGGAATCGATTTATAAAGATGGGTAAATGTTTCAATATGTGGCCGGGGCTCGTCAAAGTTCCAGTTATCATACTCATAACCACGCTTGTTTAGATAGCCAGTCTTATCGCCCAACCCATAAATTTGCTCGTCATCTGCTAGCTGCTTCACAACTTCATAATACGTGTCATCCTGATGACTGAGGGTTGAAACTTCATGCCCTTCAGAGCGAACGATCTTTTTGTGAGCTTCATCGATGTGCTTATCAATCGTCTGGCGTTCGCCCTTGTAGTCAAGTACTAACGGGTTCTTGTCTGCATCGTAAACATTTAACGTCAAGTCCGCATAAACATCTAAGGTTAGTTCACTGGTTGTCACTTCGACATAGTCGTCAGTGGGCGTTACCTGATAATCAACTTTGACTTGTTTGTTGCCTTCAATGGCGTACGAATTTTGACTGTTGCCATGGTCCTGGAACACTTGCACAATCGCAGGTGTCACAACGGTTAATCTTAGATTCTTAGTGCCGTCATGAAAAGTGACTTGCTGGTCTTGATTTTCAAATTTAATTGACTGTTTAGCCATAATCTAATTTCTCCTTTGTTTATTTAACTGTTTCACTTTTTGTCTTGGAATCCGACTTAATGATACCCATTAATGCAGCCCCAGTTAACCACGAAACACCACCAATGGCGATCATAGCTGGCATTGAGTTCCCAACTAATGGGAAAATGGCGAAACTGCTGACCGAAGCCACGATTTGTGGTAAACAAATGAAGACGTTGAACAAACCAATGTAGGCACCATCATTTTCACCATCAGTTGATGTAGTGAAAATCGCAAATGGTTCCGTGTGCATGGTTAAGAAACAAATTCCGATTAAGATAAAGGCTAAAATCAGGACATACTGATTATGAGTGAATGCCACCCAAATCATCCCTAAACCACCACTAGCTAAACCAATACGATACCAGAATTTACGCTTGAACTGACTTGTCCGTGATAAGACCAAGAAACCGTAAACAATTCCGACAATTGACTGCACGAAGGTTAAGATTCCGTACCAGTTACCGGCAGCTTGAAAACCACTAGAAGTTGAGTTTGCAGTATTCCAAACGTTTTGTGCAATCGCACCAGTGGTGTATGTCCACAGATATTGAATGCCAAAGTAAGCGAAGAACTGAATCACAGCGACTTCCCAGAACGTGCTGGGCGCTTCTTTAATCAATGTCCAGTAAGACTTTTTCACTTTTTTCTCTTTGTAATCAAAGTTATGATACAACGCATAAGTTTCTGGGTCGTATTCTTTAACTGACACAATCGTATAGATTGAGATTAGTAACAAAATAACAGCAGCAATGTAAAATGACAGCCGCACTGAAAATGGCACCACGCCACGCTTATCGACGTTAGAAACACCAATCCATGTTAGTAAGAATGGGCAGACACTAGCGAGAACACCACCCAAGTTACTAAATGATTGTTGCCACGACCACGCTTTATCCTTTTGACCTTCATTAACCATATCGCCAATAATCATACGGAATGGTTGCATACAAGCGTTGTTTGATAGATCCATTAAAATAATTGCAATTGAGCCAAAAATAAGTGCACCTAGTGAAGCATAGCCAAATCCCAGTGAGCCAGCATTCGGTAGTAAAACCATGATGATTGCAGCTAACGGTGCTGCAACCATCAGTAATGGCATCCGGCGACCGAATCTAGGTGACCAAAATCCATCAGAGAACTTACCAAGCAAAGGTTGAATAATCATGCCAATCAATGGTGGGAAAATGAAGAAGAAGCCTAATTTGTTTGGATCAGCTCCTAAAGTTTGAAAAATCCGACTCATTTGTGAGGTTTGCAAAGAAAATGCAATATTAACCCCGCAGAACCCGAATGTAATGGCGAACATTGTTTTCATACTAATATTTGGTAATGAATGACGCTTCTTCTCTGTTGGTGCCGCCACCGTATCATGTGTATCTTCCATCAGGAACATCTCCTTAAATTCTTCTGTAAACGTTTACAGAAGACATTGTAGATCATTCTGTAAACGTTTACAATAGATAATGATTAAAAGTTTCAGTTTATTGACCTGATCATCAGCTGCACACGAATCTCACTTTCTGTAGTAAAATAAATAACATGCAAGAGATTCACACCGTTTTTTGCAGGGCCCACATACTTTCAAGATAGAAGAGAAAAATAATGGAACACGAAGTTCGCATAACAATTAAAGACATTGCCAAAAAACTAACCTATCAATTGCAACCGTGTCTCGTGTGCTGTCAAATACCGGTGAACACAATAGTGCCACTGAAAAAAAAGTGCGCGAAGCTGCTGCTCAGATGGGCTATATTAAAAATACGGCGGCCGCAGAGTTAGTTCAACAAACGAGTCACATCATTGCGGTGATCGTGTCAAACACTAAGTCTAACTTCAGTGATAGCATTATTTCCGCCATTGAAGATAAAGCGGTGAAAAGTAACCTGGATGTTTTTGTGCTGCACGCAGATCACGAGGACACCGACTCACAGGTGCGGGCAATTAAAACCGTCAGTGAGCGCGCCGTTAAGGGAATTATTCTAGTCTCATTGGAATTAGACGATAGCGTGTTACAACTACTGACGGAGGCCAACATCCCTTGTGTTTGCTTGTCGACCGACGTGAAAAACACCCTATTTCCGTTTGTGACTTCCGATAATTTTAAAATGGGTTATGACGCCACCAACTTTTTAATCGCCCAGGGGCACCAAAAAATCGGTTTCGCTGGTATCCCGGCGAAAGGGGCAGTCACTAAGCGGACAAAAGGCTACGTAAAATGTATGCAAGATCACGGACTAATCGTGCAACCAGATTGGATTCAGTACGGTGATTTCACCTATGATGACGGTATTGTTGCGATGACCAATTACATGCACCAATCAACCATTGATGCGGTCGTGTGCGCCAGTGATTTGGTGGGTGTTGGCTTGATGAACACCGCGATTAAAGCTGGGATCCAAGTCCCAGCAGATTTGAGTATCATCAGCATTGACGGAACCAGCCTGGTCGATATGGTGCGACCGCGGCTCACTAGTGTCACGCAGCAATTTTACGAAATGGGTCAGGAAGGCATCAACTTTTTATTGGGCGAACAACGATTTAAATCAAAGTATTTGCCGTTTAAAATTGTGGAACGTGATTCGACGAAATCTGTTGATTAAATTGTTTACTCTAAAGTTAGTACGAAAATAATGTTCGGAAAATACAAGAGGCTGCAGCAAAAATATAGTTTTTGCTGCAGCCTCTTGTATTTTAATTCGTCCTATCTTTGGCAAAAATCAGGTGCAAACCACCATCATCTAGCTGGGGCACGTTCTTGATTTTAAAACGATCGTTAACAAACGTTTTGTTGGTGTCAAACGCCGCCTTAGCAGTGGCATCCCCACTCACATATGGCGCAACGACCATTGAAATCTCATCGACCATGTGCGCTTTCAAAAACGCACCGTTAATTACAGCTCCACCAGCAAGTGAAATGGTGTCAATGCCAAAACGCTGTTTCAGTTTGGTTAGTGCCATTTCAATATCTAAATCCGCATCACCACAGATTAAGTAAGGAATCTCCATGGACCGCAAAAAGGCGAGATATTCTTTCGCTGCCTGTTTGGTCACCACTTCAATCACCCGGCTCTTTTTGCCATCATATTCAAAATAATTAGTTTCCCAGCCGGCAGTTCCATGCCGGTCAAAACTGATATCCCATAGGTTTGATTTGATGGCAGGCACCCAATCATTATAATCGATGTCAGCCACGCTATACTTGGTTAAATCTGGGTGCCCCTTGGCGGCATACATTTTGACGGTGGTTGCTCCATTAGCTCCCGCATTACTCAAGCGATACATTTGGTCATCGTAAAAATCGCTCGACACTTTGTCGCCATCTTGACCATAATATTCACCGTCAATTTTGCCATCAATCGAAATATACATATGCACAATTACTTTTGCCCGGTCCATTATCTAATTCCTCCTTAGATATTTTATGAATGATCGATGCTACTTGATACTGTTAGTTAGCATCATACTTAGTGCTGACTGTTTGCCAAGTGTAGCTAGTCCCGTCATCTGGGCCTTAAATCCAGGTAATCGCTTGGTCGTTGGTCAAGTTTTTGGTATCAACAAAACTATCTCCGTTCGTTTCTTAACAATATTATTATCGGTTTAATTACCAGCGAAATGTACTAATTTTCATAACTCGCAACTTGCGCCTTATTAGCATCAAAGTACGTCATAATCGTTTTAATGAATTTCTTTTCAGCAGGAGTTGAATTGGTTTCTTGTGCCAACGAACTGAGTGAATATTGATCAGTTTTAGTTTCTGAACCCAGTGAAATCAATTGAACTTCATCACCGCTAATTTTGTATCGCAAGGCACTTTGACCCGTATTTGTAGAAACCACAGCCTCATTGGCATTCTTTGATTTTTCATAGATGACATTGCTCTTTGGATATTGATTAACATCAGTGCCGGTACAAAACGTTTTGCTAAATAGCATGGCCCCAACTTCTTCATAACTGTATGTCGCGCTCGTCGTTGTACTGCTAGAACTGGCGCTACTACTCTGTGATGTCGCACTGGCGCTCGCTTTTACTGTCGGTGTTTGGCCAGCTACAATTTTGTTAAAGCCACTGGTCAACGTTGTATTTTCCGTTGCGGCGAAGTGAATCTTATTATCAGTTTGGCCCTGATTTTGCATCGTTACCAGCACGATTGGTTTATTCTTGTGAAACGCAAACAGATACAAATGTTTATTATTATAATCGCTATTGGCAGCATCTGAATAAACCGCCACGACTTCATAATCTTTACTACCCTGGCCAGTGGTCGACAATTCTGTGGTAACCGCTTTGTCATTGACCGCCGTTGTGTTGTTGCTCAACTCATTTGGATAAGCCAGCCCATAAAATTTAACGTTATGCTTTGCTGTGTAATTATCATATTGCTGATCCATCGTTTTACCCCAGGCAGTCATAAACCGATGCAATTTTTTAGCTTTGTTACTATTCCAGTTGACCTGTTCCACTTTTTGACTACTGGTAGATGAAGATTTACTCATTGATTGACTAGTACTTGATTGGCCACAACCTGCTAATAACCCCACGGACAACAATGCTACTCCCAAAATTAATCGATGTTTCATCAATACTCCTCCAATATTTTTGCTGCAATATTATTTAAATCTATTCTAATATATAATACATGTATTAGTAATATTTTCAAAAAAGTTTTTTGGCTTGAAATAAATACCACATCAATCACCAAAGTTCGGGTTGACGTGGTGCTCTTTCTATTTTTATGGAGTAAACGTGTAAACCAATTCAGCTTACTGAGTGTAAGACAATAGCCAGCATCTATCACCTGGTTCTAGTTAGTGCAGTGCTCTTTCTATTTTTATAGAGTAAACGTGTAAACCAACTCAGCTTACTGAGTGTAAAACAATAGCCAGCAGCTATCACCTGGTTCTAGTTAGTGCAGTGCTCTTTCTATTTTTATAGAGTAAACGTGTAAACCAACTCAGCTTACTGAGTGTAAAACAATAGCCAGCAGCTATCACCTGGTTCTAGTTAGTGCAGTGCCCTTTCTATTTTTATAGAGTAAACGTGTAAACCAACTCAGCTTACTGAGTGTAAGACAATAGCCAGCATCATGTTTCAAAATGCGAAACATAATGCTGGCTATTGTCTTACACCACGCAAGCTAAACGAGTTTGTTTACACTCTATTTCATTCCTTAAACGTGCAAATAATCGCAAAAGTCTAGGCGTAAAATAAATAACCACATCAATCCCAAAATTCGGGATCAATGTGGTTTCCTTCCTATTCTTCTGGACTAAACGTGCAAATAATCGCAAAAGTCTAGGCGTAAAATAAATAACCACATCAATCCCAAAATTCGGGATCAATGTGGTTATTTACCTTACGCTACGACTTCTTAGCGCGATTATTTGCACTCTATTTTAATATTTTTCCTTACCCAGCACATTCAACTTATCGTCAAAGTCATACACAACTGGTTGGCCCGTGGCCATTTCTAGGTTGATGATGTCTTCGTCTGAGATTTGTTCGATGTACTTACTCAATGCGCGCAATGAATTACCATGGGCTGCAATGATGATGTTCTTGCCGTCTAATAACTTAGGAGCAATTTCATCTTCCCAAAGGGGCATAACACGTTCCAAAGTAACCTTCAAGTTTTCGCCACCAGGGATCAAACGAGGATCCAAGTTTGCGTAACGACGATCTTGTTCAGCTGATCCTTCATCATTTGCATCCAACAATGGAGGCAAGACATCGTATGAACGACGCCATGTATGAACTTGGTCAGCACCGAACTTGTCAGCAGCTTCTTTTTTGTTTTGGCCTTGCAATGCACCGTAGTGACGTTCGTTTAAACGCCATGTTTTAGTTTCTGGAACCCAAAGTTGGTCGGATTCTTCCAATGCGTAGTGCAGTGTCTTGATAGCACGAGTTAATACTGAAGTATAAGCATAGTCAAATTCGATTCCTGCTTTTTTGATTGATTCACCAGCGCCCTTAGCCTGCTTAACGCCTTCTTCGCTCAAATCAACGTCAACCCAACCAGTAAATTGGTTAGATAAGTTCCATTCACTTTGTCCGTGACGAATTAATACAAGTTTTGCCATTTTTTTGATGACCTCTTTCTTTCTTATTATCTTTTTCATTTTACTCTGAAACCAGCAAAATCTAAAGTAGTTTCTCCTAATTTCCTGTTTTTGTCTTAATTTGTCGTTTACGCAAATGTGGTCGTGGCTTAGGGATCGATTTCACCCCCAGCACATCCAGGAAGAACGTGAACACCGGCACCCCGACAATCAAGCCCCACGTGCTAAATAAGCGATCGCTCACGAGTAATACGACAAACGTGTAAAAAATCGGCAATTCCGTCCGACTCGACATGAACTTCGGGTTCAAAATATACGTTTCCAACATGTGCACAACGGCGATCATGATTAGAATATAAATCACATCACGAATGCCACCAACCGAGTAGCCGACCATACTCAATGGAATACAAGAAATAATCACCCCAGCAACCGGAATTAAACTCAAAATAAAAATCATAATTGCCAGCGCCATAATTTGTGGCAGTCCCATGAAAATTAGAATTACGGTGGTAATGGCGGTATTGCAAATCGCAATGAAGAACTGTGCCTCCAGCACAACCCCAAACGTATTCACAAATTTACGACCAAAAAAGGCAATGTCTTGAAATAACCAGCCCACTTCACTGTCTAAAAACAGGCGTGAAAATGAAGTCATCTGCTTTAGTTCAATTGTGTAAAAGAAACTCAACACAAGTGATAAAACAAAGGTAATGCCCATTGTTCCCACGCTGGTGATGTAAGTAACCGCCAGGGTGACGCCCTTACGCAACTGTTCCATAATACTGGACGTGCTGACGTAACTATTAATCCATTTGAACAATTCATTAGTATTACTATCCGGATTTTGGTAAAAATTAACCAGTGACGTTGTCATTTTAACTAACTGCTCCACTAATTTAGGCAGGTAGTTTGTGATGCCAAAGTACAATGCCGCAATCACCAGGGCATACGCCACCAGTACCACCAAGCCATTTGGGATCCGGACAAAGCGGTGAACGAATCGAACCAGGTGGACAATCAAAAAAGTGAAGATGAACGTCAGCAATACCATACTCATCATCGCCCGAGCCAACCATAAAATAAAAATAATTAAAATCAGCACACAAAAGCGCCGTAGCTTGACGTTTGCCAAGAATTTGTTCCACGCATTTACCAAATCAAACTCCTCCTCAAGTACTATCACTGGCATTATAACATGAATCGATATTCTAATCGTCAGCGTAAAACAATTGCTTTGTCGACCGGCGCAAGCGTATAATAATCTTCGTTAATTTATTATTAGAAAGGATTTTTATCGTATGCTGGAAAAAACATTTTACAAAACATTTTTAAGCAAAACCTTCAACATTCCTGTCCAAGTTAATTACTGGGACGGCACCACTGATGTGTATGGGGATGGCCAACCGAAAACGACGATAACTTTCCACGAAGCTATTCCGATTAAAGAAGTCACCAAAAACGCTTCAATCGCCCTCGGGGAAGCATATATGGATGGTAAGATCGACATTGACGGCAACATTCAAGAATTAATTGAATCTGCTTATGAGAATGCCGATAGCTTCTTCCATAACTCTAAGTTCATCAAATTTTTGCCAAAGCAAAACCACTCTGAAAAAAGTAGTGAATCCGACGTTCAGGACCATTATGACATCGGTAATGACTTTTACAAATTGTGGCTGGATGACACGCTCACATATTCATGTGCCTACTTCACTAACGGCAATCACGATGACTTAAAGCAGGCACAATTGGATAAAGTTGACCATATCCTGGAAAAACTCAATCCAGAGCCTGGTAAGACATTGCTAGATATTGGTTGTGGTTGGGGAACATTGATGCTGACAGCCGCCCAAAAATACGGTTTGAAGGTCACTGGTGTCACGTTGAGCCAGGAACAATTTGACCTCGTCCAAAAACGAATTCACGAATTAGGCCTCGAAGATGTCGCAGAAGTACGCCTGGAAGACTACCGTGAACTTGGCAAGGAACAATGGGACTATATTACTTCCGTCGGCATGTTCGAACATGTTGGTAAGGAAAATCTTGGGATTTACTTCCAAGACGTTAACCGCTATCTGAAGGCCGATGGTGTGGCTCTGATTCATGGTATCACCCGGCAACAAGGTGGCGCCTATAACGGTTGGATCAACAAATATATTTTCCCAGGTGGTTATGTGCCTGGCTTGACGGAAAATATTGGTCACATCGTGGAGTCTGGCATGCAGATTTTTGACATGGAACCACTGCGTCGTCACTACCAACGTACCCTTGAAATCTGGGATGACAACTTCAACGCTAAACGTGCCGAAGTTGAACAGATGATGGGTACTCGGTTCGCACGGATGTGGGATTTATATCTCCAAGCCTGCGCGGCATCGTTCCAATCAGGTAACATTGATGTCATTCAATTCTTAATGACAAAGGGTCCTTCTGGTCGTGTATTACCAATTACACGTGATTATATGTACGAAAATAAGTAGTATTTAAACGTAAATTAAAACCATCAATTGCTAATTTCAGCAATTGGTGGTTTTTCTTGTATATTATATTTTGCTTCCTACAAAAAAATCGTAATCACAAACACCGCTACCAACCCCGAAATTACCGACAACGCCATCGAGCGCGTTAGGTACGTGATGATAATAACGATCACGGCCGCAATAATCTGGTTCACATGGCCAAATGGCACAAAGTGATAACCAGCCGTGGTAATGAAAATCCCCTTCACGACCAGTGCCGTGAATAAACTAACCGGCACATACTTCATCCATTCGTTAAACCATTCCGGAATTTGACGCTTAGAAAAAAATAACATTGGCAGATAACGCGGAATAAAAGCGGCGATCGCTGCTAAAATTATTAAGATAAAATGATCCCAACTGTCCATCTTGTTAACCACTGTTCCAGCTAGAACCGGCATGTTCGACAAAATAATTTCCATCTCATCCTCCGCTAACTATCGGTGTTCTTATCTTCAATCGTTTTACGAGTCAAGGCAGGACCACGCACCTTACGAAATAGCCAGTGGTCACTGAGCTTGACCTTACTCTTGCGGACTTGGGCCTCAATCATAAAACCAATAAACGAGGCAGCTAAAGTTGATAGCACTAACCCGAGCGTACTCTTTGTCCAGACCATGAAGGCAACCGCCAGCACGCCGGATAATATACTAATGAGCAGTGTCAGCCGGTTACGAATCTGCATCACGATCATGTATAAGAACAGTGCTGTGAGCGCAAAGTCCACGATTTCTAAATCAATGGTCAACGCACTCCCGATCAAACTACCAATTAGGTTGGCAACCGACCAGGAAATCAGTGAATAATGTTCCACCAATAGTGCTTGCTTTGGCGTCCACGTTTTATCAGTGGCAAATTTCAAATAGTTGACGGCGTAGTTTTCATCATTCAATGACACCGAAAATAGCCAGATAAAATGTTGCGATTGCCCCTTCAAGTAGCGCGATAAACTTGAGCCTAGTAGTGCATACCGTAATTCCAAGAAAAACAGCGTGACTACTACGGAAATAATCGGAGCATTAATTGTTAACATTGATGCGATCAAAAATTGCGCACCACCAGAAAAAACGACAATGGAAACTAATAACGTCATAAAGAAATTGAAGCCTGCCGCGTGGAGTAAAATTCCACACGCTAGACCGATTGGAATATAACTGAGGCACAGTGGCATTGCAATTTTCAATACCATCAGCCAGTTTGGTTCGTCTCGTTTCAAGAACGTTCCCCCAATGAAACTATCTGCGATTAGCGTCATTTACAATTAATTCAAATTTATATTTAAACAGTGCGATATTATTCTACCATGTTTTCAGGTGAATGAATACCCACCCCGACATTCGCTGGTCATAATCAATCGAGGTGCTTACCATAGACTTCTAAATCAGCCTCGCGACCGGCTAAAAGCGCAATTTTTGGCATGTGACCCCAGTGCTCGTACCCCATTTTGGTAAATAAATGCAGACTGCCAGGATTGTGACCGAAAATCCGCGAAATAATCACCTTGAGCCCCCGCTGTTTAGCGAGTGGCTCCACTAATTTGATTGTTTGCGAACCGAGTCCTTGCTGCCGAAAATGCTCGTCAATGTAGATACTAATCTCCACGGTATCAGCGTAAGCCGCCCGGTCGCTGTACTGGGATAAACTCACCCAGCCAGCTGGTTGCTCATCTTGCATTAATAACCAAAGTGGATACTGTTCGTTATGCTGTGCAAACCACGCCTTGCGCTGAGCGACAGTCACCGGAGTTAAATCCGCCGTCACCATGTGACTAGGAATGGTTTCATTATAGGTCGCCACAATAAATGGCAGATCCTTGGCCTGCGCTGGTAATAACTTTAACATCCCCATCAATTCCCATCTCTCAAATTAAAATATAGCGCGGTACATCCGTACGAAGATATTCGCTTTGTTCATCGCAGTGTGGGCCTTAACTGGAACGTTAACCGATTTGCCAGTCAATGTCGTCACACCGTTTTTAGTCAACTGCACGGTTCCAACCGTTTGACCAGCCTTAACCGGTGCGGCTAGTTTGTGTTTCTTATCCTGCAGACTCTTCTTAATCGTCGTCGCCTGTTTCCAAGCGCTCAGTTGAGAACCTTTCGCAACCCAGACAGTCGTATCTTTAGCAACACGCACGGCAAGCTTAGTTTGTTTTCCATTTGGTACTGCCACAGTCTTTGTCTTCAAAGTTGAATTAGCTTTCAGCGTTACCGGCTTGTAATTATTTACGACTAGTCGTAGTAAATTGAAGGTTTGAACAAATCGTTGTTCAGTGGCACCGTTGGCGTGTAAAACAACCGTAATTAACCGGTGACCGCCCTTATAATTACCCGTGCCGACAAAGGAATTTCCAGCGGCATCAGAGGTTCCGGTCTTCAAGCCGTCCATCGTGACAGTTTTAGGAGCAAAACTACTTCCGGGTAGCATTTGGTTAAGGCTGTCCATCACCGTTGAAGCGGTGCTGGTAGTATGGAATGTTTCCTTTTTAATTTTAGTAATTTTCAAAATATCAGGGTCGTTTTTAACAATGTATTGGGCAATCTTAGCAATATCGCTAGCCGACATTTCATTTTCGGAGTTAGCCGCCACATTTTTGAGCTTCAAGGCACCTAAATCACTGTTCTTTAAGCCAACAGCGTTGTAAATTTTGGCATCAGTCACGCCCATTTTACGCGCCATCTTTTCCATCTTAGTATTGAAGCTGGCAGTCGTATTGCCATTAATCGTGGTCAGTGCCAACGTAGCGGCGTCAGCCGAACTAATCAACGAAGCGTGAACTAGTTGTTTGACGGTGTACGAACTGCCGGCTTTAAGTTCGACGTTCGACAGCTCAGTGTTAGTCGAAATCTTGGCCAACTTTTTACTGATTTTAACTTTACTGTTCCAGTTTAGCTTGTTGTGGTCGATTTCGTTTTTGATCACTTCAATTGTCAGTAATTTAGTAATTGACGCAACTGGTAACACCTTGTCAGCATTCTTCTCGTAAATAATTTGGCCAGTGTTGGCATCCATCACCAGTGCAGCACTGGCATCGATTTTGGTGGCGGCGTGCGCAGTTATCGCCATGCCACCGACGTTAAATACTAAGAGTGCGGCTAATACGCTAACCACCCATTTTTTGATTAATTTCATTTCTTCTCCTTTGTGACAGGTTCGCGTTGCATTGGTAATTCAACCACGAAACTGGTCTCTTTGTCGTTTGATTCGGCGTGCACGCTGCCATAGTGCAAGTCGACAATACTTTGAACAATGGCAAGCCCTAAGCCGGTACCACCGGTGGCCTTCGACCGTGATTCTTCCACGCGATAGAACCGTTCAAATAAGTGTTCTAGTGCTTTTTGCGGAATTGGTGCGCCATCGTTAGACACACGGACAATTACTTTGTCATCTTTTTGGCGGGCCTCCAATTTTATGTAAGTGGCTCCCTGCCCGTACTTCAACCCATTAGCAATCAGATTGCTGAACACACGTCCGAGTTTCTCAGCGTCCGCCTCAATCATCAGGTCTACCGGCTTAGTGTTGGATAACATCTTGATATCCTTTTTACTAGCTTCCAGCTCAAAGCTGGCTGCCAGTTGCTCTAGCATTTGGTCTAAGTTAACGTTAATGATGTTAACTGGCGCCTCGGTTTGCCGCACTTTGGTATATTCGAACAAGTCTTCAACCAATGCCTTCATCTGCTTGGCCTTTTCATAGGCCGTATGCGTGTATTTAAGCAAATCTTCACTACTATGGTACTGTTTATCCTCAATCAACCCTAAATAGCCAATAATCGACGTTAACGGCGTTCTCAGGTCATGACTGACGTTGGTAATCAGTTCATCTTTGGATTGTTCAATTTTACGTTCATCGTCCATCGACTGAATTGCACTATCCACCAACGAATTAACACTGGTCACAACGTGTTGCTGGTCGCCCTTTAGTTGAAACGGAATGCGGTGGTCGAAATGCCCCTGCGCAATGTAGTGTAGCTCGTCGATAATATGATGCATTTGGTACTGACGGTAACGGCGAATCAACCGCCAATACACAACCCAAACATCAATTAAAATCATGAAACCAACCAGCCAGCGTTGGTAGCTCCAAATTTGTTTATGAAACGGACCGATGATCAGAGACTTTTTGATAATGAAAATTCCATTTTCAAGCCCTGGGTTATTACGAATGGCTTCCTCAGCCAAAACCACAATTGATAAGTTCAACAGCAATAAGAGGATCACCGTGATGACCCCCTCAAAGAATAATGAACTTTTTTCGCGTGCTTTTAATTTCATGTGGAGCTCCCTGTTTATTAATCTGTCTAGACATCAATAATAACATTAATCCGTTAATCACTTAAACAAATAATTCAAAATAAACTATATCTCTTACTGGAGATAAATTCTAGACCATTTGTAGATTCTTAAACGAATGCAGCTACTTTTTAGGGGCGCTCATTTGAACATAGATGTTGACAGCTTCATGACACATAAGGCATCAACCACTCATCCTTCAAAAATCGAAGGATGAGTGAGTTTACTTTCTATCTTTGTTGACTAGACGTGCTCCGCATAGCAGTCACCTAGCGTATAAGCATGTAAATACAAGGTGCGTCAAAACCACGCACCTTGTATTTTCATGCTTATACCACGGTGACTATACGCTTTGCTGCGCACTCTTTTTAAACGTGCTCCGCAACCCAGCTTCCTAACGCATAAGGCATCAACCACTCATCCTTCAAAAATCGAAGGATAAGTGAGTTTACTTTCTATTTTTATAGATTAAATGTGCTCCGCAACCCAGCTTCCTAACGCATAAGGCATCAACCACTCATCCTTCAAAAATCGAAGGATAAGTGAGTTTACTTTCTATTTTTATAGATTAAACGTGCTCCGCAACCCAGCTTCCTAACGCATAAGGCATCAACCACTCATCCTTCAAAAATCGAAGGATAAGTGAGTTTACTTTCTATTTTTATAGATTAAATGTGCTCCGCAACCCAGCTTCCTAACGCATAAGGCATCAACCACTCATCCTTCAAAAATCGAAGGATAAGTGGTTGATGCCTTATGCCACGGAAGCCAAACGGGTTACTACGCACTCTTACTTTTAATGCGATTCAATCTTATACCCGACACCCCACACAGTTTCGATCACCTCTTCGCCGTTGGTTGCTTCTTCAATTTTGTCTCTTAAATGGCTCACGTGGACCATTACCGTTTTGGCTGAGACGATGCTTTCTTGTTGCCATACTCGTTCGAAAATATCGTCGGCTGAAAATACTCGGTTGGGATGGCTTGCTAGTAAGTATAGGATCCCAAATTCTAGCGCCGTTAATGAAATCGTGTCGCCGTTAATCGTTTTTACTTCGTGGGAATCCTTGTTAATCGTCAATGGTCCGATGTCTAATACATCAGGCGTATTGTTAGTAACGTCGTTTTGGCTGCGCCGTAGCAATGACTTTACCCGTGCCATTACTTCTAGTGGGTTGAATGGCTTAGTAACATAGTCATCGGCACCCGTGATTAAACCTTGAATCTTGTCCATGTCAGCTGTTTTGGCCGACAAAATCAAAATTGGAATTTGTGAATCCTTGCGAACTTGTTTAACCACTTCAATACCATCCATTTCAGGCATCATAATGTCCAGGATGATCAATGAAACGTCTGGGTTCGTGTTTAACTTGGTCAGTGCTTCCTTGCCATCAAACGCGGTTACTGGCTCGTAGCCTTCATTTTTGACGTAGATTTCTAGCAGTTGGACAATTTCTTTATCATCATCGACAATCAGAATTTTCATAGTAGATCTCCTATTCAAGACGTCTAACGAATGCGGCGCCGTTAATTTTGTCCGTTGAATTAATTCAACGTTATTGATTAACATTATATTACCAAAGAAAACAAAAAAGCCCTAATTATACTGGGCTTAATAAAATATTTATGAACGTAGCGTATGATGTGCCTTCATTTTGTGCTGGATCCTACTGTGCGTTAGCTGACTCAGATGTTGCTGTCGAGCCATTATTGACACTGCTTTCGTTGGCAACACCAGTGTTACTTGAATTGGTCGTACCAGTACTGCTGCCACTTCGGTTGCTAGAGTATGTTGGTGCACTGTAGCTTCGCCGGCTACTCGACGATGACGCAACGCTGCTGCTGGAAGACGACGATGAACTGGAACTTGATGACGAACTACTGCTACTCGATGAAGAGTTATCAGTAATCACCAAATGTTTCACCACTTTTTTACCGTTACGCGTGGCAATCAGGTCATACTCGCCTTCACCGGTAAACTGATGTTTGAACGTTTCAGTCTTTGTACCCGACTTGGCAGCGAAAGTCTTGTAGACCGTTTTTGTATAATGACCGACAACTTTCAGCTTAGTTTGTGGTGACACTTTGAAGGTTACATCAGCCTCACCATCCTCCAAAACTGGATTCTTGGGGCTGAACTTAACGCCCACTGCAGCCAATGGCTTCGGTGTGCTCGTCTTGGTGACCACTTTTTTAGTAGTTGTTGTCGGTTCAGCACTTTGCTTATGGGTAGCAGCAATAAATAGCAGTGCCAGTGCTCCCGACAAAAACAAAGAGCAGCAGCCAACTAACAATCACCCGGACAAATGCTAACTTTTCGGGACGACCAGACCGGATGTTTTTACGATAATGCATGAAAATCATTAATAAAAAGATGAATGATAAAATTGCGAGTAGTATTAAGTATAAAACCATAAGGCACCTCGAAGTAATTTAATTATAAGAATAGTTTACAACAAATGAACGGGATTATCATTATAATAATAGTTTTAATTAATTAGTTGATAACTATTTGTTACATTCTAGCCTTTAATGGTTGCCACCACTCAACATTTTCCTGATACCATTTAATGGTTTTGGCAATACCATCAGCAAAACTAACTTCAGGCCCCCAACCAAGTTCACTTTCAATTTTGGCCGGATTAATAGCATAACGCCGGTCATGTCCAGGACGATCTTGCACATATTGAATCAAATCTGGTGATAACCCAAGTTTATCAACAATTAAATGTGCAATTTCATTATTTGTTCGTTCATTACGTCCACCAATGTTATAAATTTCACCTGGTTTACCTTGATGTAAAACCAGGTCAATTGCTCGGCAGTGATCTGATACATATAACCAGTCACGAATATTTTTGCCATCACCGTAAATTGGCAACCGCTTTCCTTCGATCCCATTAGAAACCATTAAGGGAATCAACTTTTCAGGAAATTGATAAGGACCATAGTTATTAGAACAACGGGTGATATTAACATTTAGACCATAAGTTTGATGATAAGATCTCACCAGTAAGTCAGCTGAGGCCTTGCTAGCAGAATAAGGTGAGTTAGGTTGTAGTGGCGACGTTTCAGTAAAGTATCCTTCTGCCCCCAAAGTACCATACACTTCATCGGTCGACACTTGCACAAATTTAGTAATCTTTTCGTTTTTAGCAACATCTAATAACGCCAACGTTCCTTGCACGTTAGTCTCAACAAAAGTCGCAGGATCTAAAATAGATCGATCAACATGTGATTCAGCAGCAAAGTTCACGATGCAATCCACATTGAATTCACGCACTAAACGAATCACTAGGTCACGATCATTGATATTACCATGTACAAAATGGTGACGAGCATCATTTTTAATATCATCAAGGCTATGAATATTCCCAGCATAGGTTAAAACATCCAGATTCACAATTTGTATATCTGGATGATTATTTAGCATGTAATGGATGAAGTTGCTGCCAATGAACCCGGCACCACCTGTGACTAAAGTTACCATACATCCTCCAATCTATGAGAATATTCTGTTTAAAATTACCTATCTTTTAAATCACTCTTTATTTGGCTTGTAGATATCCCACCAGTTCTTGGTAAATAAACAACCTGACAGTAATCTTTCAAAAAATCAAACTTGCCTTTCCAATCGTCACCCATAACAAAAACATCTATTCCATATTTTTTGACATCATCAATTTTTTGTTCCCAATCACACTCTGGAATTACTTCATCAACATATTTAATCGATTTAAGAATATATTTTCTATCTTCATAAGAGGTATATGCTTTCTTCCCTTTTACTGCATTAAATTCATCCGTGGATAAAGCCACGATCAGATTATCGCCAAAGCTTGCAGCACGTTCTAACAATCTTATATGACCCTTATGTAATAAATCGAAAGTTCCGTAAGTTATTACTTTTTTCATTTTTAGTTTTTCTCCATTCATATTAATTATATTAAAATACTTTTTTTACTGTCATAAAAAATAATATGAAAGTAACATACATCAATTACCTAATCGGTAGATTTAAAATCTAAGGAATTGAATACTTCTTCTTATGATTTTAAAGTTTATAAAAATATCAAGCGTAACCAATGCAGAAACTAACAACATTGATAATAGCCATCCAAAGATCATATTAATCATAATAAAAATAGTAATAACTATGGCTTCATTGACAATGTTTCCATAATAAATGGAGCCAATCTTAGTTTTCATGAATACTTCAGATAAAATAGAACGAATCGCAAAAACAATTATTACCCCAAAAAGTATGCTATTCACACTGTGAAATGCAACACCTACAAGTGTGACAATGAGACAAATTATTACTGATATTGCATTGATAAATAATAACTTTTTTTCCATACGCATGGTCTTCATAAAGGTATTTGTGATCATCTCAAAGTACCCCTGATACACACAGATTGGAAATAGAATAGCTAGCGCACTAATGCTTCCAACATAACTTGGTAACCATAATTTAAAAACGAAAATGATTGGATAATACAAAAGTAATCCGGCTATCATTGCAAAAGAAACAATATTTGATAAGTTCCTATATAAATCAGTCTGCTTAAGTTGGGATCGTTTCAATACTGGAAAAATAACTTGACTCATGGCAAAAATAAAATTCATTAAGATATTTGAAATGTTAATGGCCAACGACACTTCACCAAACATGACTATACCAAACTCAATTTGAATTCCTATTCTTGCAATACCTAAGATTAGGTTAGCTGAAAAGTTTGAAACTAAAAGCATCATTCCCGATCTGATATAGATCCTTGCTTTACCAAAAATTTTGTTTATTGATTCACATCTTCCCCATAATAACTCTCTGCACGTTGACATAGCATAGAGCAAAGAAGCTAAGCGCCCAACCATATCACCAATTGCAAGTAATCTGTAGTTTGATACATTCATTAAAATTAATCCTACAATTACCAAGATATTAAAAATATTACCTATAGTACTTATGAAAGCAAATTTACCCATCTGATTCGTATCTTGGAGAATGTAATAAAAAAAGAGCCTCACATTATTTATAAAAATGCCAAACGCAATCAGCTGTATTACAAAGGAATAGTTCTCGTTAGAAATCAATAAACCGATAAAAAAAACAATAATTGCCATAAGTAGCTGAAAATAAATGATACCCTGAAATTGAGACCGGAGAGCCCTTTTATCGATCTCATCGTAATACTTTCCCGCATAATTGAGGTATATTCCTTCCAACCATCCAAATTGCAGCACACTCACATAGAACATGTAAAAAATATAAAGTTGCCAGTAGCCAAACCCTGCTTGATCAATAAATTTGGGCACGATTAAAGCTACTACCGCCGACTCAATCATTGAGATTAAATTAGCAAAAAAAACAAAAGAAAAATTTTTGAATAATGTTCGCATTAATCATTCTCCCGAATTTTTCTCACTGTTTTCATTGTAGTAAAAAAACTATACAATCCAATACACAAATGAATAATAAAATATATAAAAACATACCAATCAAGATGATTCAAAAAAAAGAATACAATCATTAGAGGATTAGCCAATCCTGCAGCTCCAGCAACATTCAATCCAATAATCATTATAACCCCATAAGAATTCTTTTCACTAATTTCACTGCCATTAGAATTAAAAATAACTGACATTTTATTATTAATTAATCTTGGTAAAATAACTAATATTGAAGTTGAAAATCCAAAAATAAGAAATAAATAATTTGCATCATACTCAGTGAGATGATAAGCGCTTACGCCGAGAGAAAGGTACAGTAACGTGATATACAGGTATCCGCTAATACCATCAAAAAACATTCCTTTTTTACTGGCTGTTTTAGTGACTCTTGAAATATTGCCGTCTATACAATCAAACACTATCCAAAAATTCATAATAATTAATCCAACGGTAATACCCGACCTGTCTCCAAACAACAAGAAAAGACTTCCAACGACAGAGACTACAGCTGAAAATGCGGTCGCCTGATTTGCGGAAACCTTTAATTTCAAAAAAAGCCACGTAAAAATATATGACAATGGTCTAATCACGAGTCTCACCCAAATATCGATATTATCTATATGTACTTTTTCTTTAGAACGACAACTTGAAATCTCATGTAGAGAATAATTAGCCTTCATTTTTATCTTCCTTCTCTTTAAATTTTACAATTATATACACAACAATAAATATTATAAATTCTGGGATTCTAAGTCTTATTCCAGTTCCTATATTTTTATTTGAAAAGGCAATAACAACATTCCAAAAGATTGCCTGAATTAGTAAGAAAAAAAAGCACGGATTACTTTTAATTATTTTTTTTAGCAATTCTCTCTTTTTCATTAACATAAAAATACAAAATTGAATCAAAAAGCCTTCCGTTATGCCAACGACTATCAGCTGTAGGGATTTAAATTGCCAAATCAGTGGACTTAGCATATTGCATACAAAACTATAAATATATTGAATGATGAAAAGAGGAAAGTTTGTCGTCGAATACGCCCCCATAAAATCTGAACTACCATAATTAACCAGTACTACGGTCCCAAATTCAGTCCTATATCCGGACTGAAATTGAAGTGCGTCCATTAACGACATATTAACAACTGGAAGCTCAACTGACTTAAAAAAAGTAAACCAAAAAAATAGAATAAAAATACTACTTAACATTAACCACAAAAAGCTCTTAAATGAAATCCTTCTAAATATTAAAAAAATTATTCCTGCAAGTAATACCGAAATTGCCTGATATTTTCTTAAAGAAAATAAAAAAATCCACCATGCCAAAATAAAAATTGCATCAATTAAATGTTTATATGATAACCATTTGCAACTATATTTCATTACCGAAATAAAGGCAAGGTAGATCCAGATGTCTCTACCAATACCGAAACAAACTGAAAAAATTAATGCCGGATAAAGTATGAACACTGCCCCTAAATAGTTTCTTGCACTTCTGTTGCTTTGGTAAGATAGGCCCATTTTATCAGATAGGAAGCTAAGCAAACTTGAAACTTGAAAAAGAAGCGCATAAAAGACAAATAAATTAACAATTCTTACAACCAATGGATCCAAGATTCCAATTACGGACACAATTATGGACATAATAGGTGTGTACGAAGTACTGGTAACATTTTGCATATTGCTGGTTTTAAATATTTTAAAATTATTTACTATTTGCGTCCAATATAGCTGGCTATCGTTTCCACCGGGCAGGCCAGAAACAGAAGCTCCTAATTCTCCAACCTTTACAGAGTAAAGGTATATAAAAAGGCTTATTAAAAAATATTCAAAAATAATAAACATATACAAATAAGTATACGTGGGGGTATTTCTTTTTAAATATACATCTTCGTGCATTAAACATACCTCTATTGCTATTTACTTTAAATTACAATAAATCTGATCAATTTTGCTTAACATTCTGCTTATTTCAAATTCTTTTTTATATTTGTTAAAAGAATTTACTCCAAATTTGTCTAACAGGCTGCTATCATTGAGAAGGCAAGTAATACGTTCAGCAAGCTGCTGCTCATCCTCTGGCTTTACCAAAAAACCATTTACACCTTCAGATACTAGTTCAGAATTTCCGCCGACATCTGATGCAATCAACGGTAGTCCATAACTCATCGCCTCAATTAGACTAATTGGTAAACCCTCGTAATGAGTTGATAAAATATACAAGTCATTATTAATTAGGTAAGGTATAACATTCTGTTTAAACCCAACAAATTTAACTCTTTTATCCAATTTCATATCTTTTACCAACTTTTGATTTTCTTCTAAAGTTGAACCATCGCCTACAAAAGTTACTAAAAAATTCCTATTTGAAATTTGTGAAATTGCCTTAATTAAGGTTGTTTGATCCTTTTGAGCTGAAAATCTTGCTATCATAACTATTTTTATGGCTTCATTTTCTAAATTATGAGTTATGTTTTTTTCTGTTGGCTCTGGAACTCCGTTATGAACTACTGCATAGTTGTGTTTAGTAATTTTCAATATCCCATGTTGTTCTCCAATGTCATAATCATATTTAGAAACACAAATAAAATAATCGGTAAGTGGTGAAACTATTTTTTCTATTAATTGGTATATTTTCTTTTTTATGTTCGAGCTTATTCCATTGGTAAAAGCCCAACCATGAACAGTGAAAATAGTTTTAACTGAAAGCCCAATAGATGCTAATCTACCAACTGTGCCAGCTTTTGACGAATGTAAATGTAATATATCGGGCTCTTCTTTTTTTATTATTTTTCGTAAATCAAATATTACTTTACAATCATTAACTAAACTTAATTCTCTATGTAAAGTAGGCAAAGAAATAATCTTTACTTTTCCTATTTTTTTCACTTTATCTAGCAATAAACCATCATTACCAACTACAAATACCACTTCATTCCCCAGATCTATCTGATGTTGGCAAAGTTCGAGTACATGCAACTGTGCCCCTCCCCATGAAGCACTTGTTATACAATACATTATTTTCATTTAATTATTCGTCCAATCATATTGTTAGCCTTTACTACTAATGCTAGTTTTAACAATTTCGTGCATTTTATTAGCAGTTTTTAACTCAGTACCCGAGTTTTCAATATACCCATTTGATTCTTTTTTACCTTCACGAATTCCAATATGCAACAATACATACCAAACAGTCCTCAGCGTAATCTTAGTATCCGTCCGCGCCGAAACCTTCAAAGCATACACACCGTCATAACTGGCCTTCTTAAAGTTAGATACCTCATCGCGACCATGCACTTGTGCCAACCCCGTTAATCCAGGCAGTACCCTATCAGCGCCATTTTTATGTCGCATTTCAATCAATTCAGTTTCACTTAAAATTACTGGTCTCGGTCCAATAATACTCATTTGACCGACAAACACGTTAATTAGTTGTGGTAACTCATCGATGCTAGTTTTACGCAAAAAAGCGCCTACATGGGTAATCTGGTCCTCCGCATTGCATAACTCGGACGTGGCCATTTCATGTGGTGCTTTTTCCTTCATTGTTCGAAATTTGTAGATTCTAAATACATCCCCATTTAACCCGGTTCTTTGTTGCCTAAAAAAGACAGGACCATGCGAGTCCAGCCGTATAATAGCTGCAATTACTAAAAAAGGAATTGCTAACACTATCAGTGCAACAGTTGATACTACGATGTCAAAAAATCGTTTAACAAAAGATTGATACATAACCATCTACTCCTCTCGAACCTGTCCTACTCCGATAGAACATTCTGACATTTTATTCACCTACGACATTAAAATAATCCAAATAACTTTTTCTTTTTCTTCAAAGCAATCGGTCGAATCTGATTTGAAACAACAACTTCCCCATTGATAATTGCTTTCGCATTATCTTCAAAGCGTTGGGCCAAATCGTTCCCGAATTCCACTTTTAGCTTATCAAACGCCTCTCGCACTTCGTACTTCCGACCAGGTAAATTGTGGGCGTCGGAGGAAAATACATAACCTTGACCAGTTGCAATCAACTGATGGCTAAACTTTTCCACTTTTTCTCCAAATGTGCCCACATAACTACTAGCCGTGATTTGCGATAAGCAACCCTTTTTGAGCAATTCTAGCAATATTTCAGGGTGCTCCATCACCCTGGTATTGCGCTCCGGGTGAACGATGACTGGAATGATTCCTCGTTGTTGCACTTGGTAAATCATTTCGTTTGTATACGCAGGCACGTCATCGTCTGGAAATTCTAGCATCAGATATTGATTGCTTTCATCTGCGTATAAAATATCATGTTGGTCAATTGCTTCTAGTAAATCACCATTAATGCGCACCTCTTGGCCAGGAAACACTGTTAACTTAATGTCACGTTCTTTCAAGGCCGCTTGAAACTCCTGCGTCCGATCGATGACATCCTGCCGATGATTGGTGTACACACCGTTCATATGATGCGGTGTCAACAATGCAAAATCCACGCCATTATCAACGGCCTCCTGTGCCAACTTCAAGGAAATCTCCATATTGGCAGAGCCGTCATCTAATCCTGGTAATAAGTGACAATGTAGATCAATCATCCGATGTCCCCCTCAATCAGCGTGTTTCAGCAACAAGCCATTAATTACTCATACCCGTAACCATATCCATAGCCGTATCCGTAACCATTCTTAGGTGCAACATCATTCAACACGTAACCTAATAAGTTTGCATGCACCATCTCAAGCAGCTCTACCGACCGTTTGACGGCTGCCTGTTGCGCGGCACCTTGCCGCACAACCAGGATAACCCCGTCGGCACTTGAAGCTAACACCTGTGTGTCAGTAACAGACAACAGCGGTGGTACATCGAGAACCACAAGATCGTATTCCTCTTGCATCTGTGTTACCAACGCCTTCATTCGGTTCGAATTGAGCAACTCAGCCGGATTAGGCGGTACTGGCCCGCTAGTGATGATCGATAAATTCTCGACACCACTATCATACACATGGTCATGAAAATCCAAATTCTGGGTCAAAATCGTGGATAAACCTTGTGTATTGTTCAAACCAAACGTCGTATGCAACGTCGGTCGTCGCAAATCCGCATCCACGAACAACACCTTTTTACCTTGTTGCGCCCATGTCACAGCTGTGTTAGCTGAGATTGTTGACTTTCCTTCACTCACATCAGACGAAGTAAATAAAATTGTTTTTAACTGCCGGTCCACGGAAGAAAAATCTATATTCGTCCGAATCGTTCGAAACTGTTCTGAAATGACATCTTTTGGTTTCATTGCCGTAATGAGTTTAACGCCGTTAGCGCTGGTATCTGTTGATAATTTTTTGTTTCGTCGAAACAATCCCATGATACCCTCCTAAACCCGTACGCGACGGTGACTGCCTTCATGATCAGTGGCGCGCTTAGTAGCTAGGTGTGAACCCGCCATCTTAATCTGGGCAACTTGACCCAAATTAGTTAGTCCTAACGTCTCAGTTAGGAATTCGTCATCCTTAACCGTTGTATCCGTCAATTCAACTGCAAATGCATAACCGGCGCTCAACAACAATCCGATGACCAGACCAACCAACACAATTAGCATCGTCTTTGGCGCCGTCTTGCTGTCATTAGCAACCGCTTTGGACACCACCGTGACATTGTTCACACTCATAAGGTTCTTAATCTTGTTCTTAAACACCTTGACGACGTTATTCGCAATTGCGGCCGACTTATCAGGATCGTTGCTGACGACATTGACTGCAAACACTTGTGAATTTTCTTCGTTGGAAATTGAAATATCTGATTTTAATTCAGCCACCGACACATTATACTTTTCTCCGGTAGACTTAATCACTGCGGGCTTAGCGGCACTAACTAATCGCTTCGTACCATCCGCGTTAGTCGTATACTTAGCCTTTTTGGCTGGTGTAACCACCTCAGTTGGATTAGCCAGATTACGCTTCACTTGGTTCAAAATCACTTGGTTCGTAATGATATCTTTGTATGTACTAATCATCTGCACATCTGCCTGTTGGTCCTGATATGCAGCCGCCTGATCGGAAGAATCCTTCTTTTGATTGACCAGCACTTGCGTCGTTGAAGTATACTGGGCGGTCATCGCAAACTCTGCCACACCAAATGCGACAATTGCGAAACCAACCATGCTTAAAATAATTAATACCCAATGTTTGCGTAAGATCCCAAACATTCGTTGTATATCGAGCGTGCTATCCATTCTAATCCTCCAAAAGTTAACTGTTATACCGGTTTTTTTGACAACTTTTTAATTATTTAACATAACCTCAATAAAAACAAGTTTAATTTAATCTTTTTAATTAAACTGAAATATTCGAACGACTAATAAATTACGAATATTTGGCAAAAACCATGTATCTGTCGTTAAAATTGTCATAAAAAAACAGAGACATTGAAAAGTCGCTGTTCGTTGCGTTCGTAAATTTAGCATCAAACCAAATATTGCGACGGTTATACGAAAAATAAGAGTTGTCCAAAGTTATTATATCTAAATAAGATGCACGCAATTATTTTAATAAAGATTATTATAACCGATTTCTCATAATTTGCCTAGGGGTTTTGGGCAAATACTTTGGAAATTGTAAAAATTTGTAATACAAAAAGGGATCTCGACTTTAGAAGGCTGTCGAAATCCCTTTGGTTTTGGGGGCTTGGGGGTAGTTTTTGTTTTTATGATTGATTGAATGTGCTCCGTAAGGCAGGTTCTTGCGCTTAACCCAATATGACCAATGATCCCAAGCCCCGGGATCATTGGTCATATTACGTTAATGCTCAGAACCTATTCGCCTTACTGCGCACTCCCTATTTTTACTCTCTTCAATCCCAGATTATCTCTAATCACATTCGAAACTCGCTGGCGTTCTGTCGTTGAAACTACCTCGAACGATTGGCCGCCGATCATTTTGCTGGTTCCTTGCGCGTGATCTGACTTCACCGTTTTGGCTGCTTTGCGATAATTTAGTGCTAGTTTCGTCATTTGGGACTTCTTCAAATCGGTTTTTGATTGTGTCGAAATTGATTTCAAGAATTTTGTATTCAAAACTGTTTTATATGAAATCGACTTACGCAATAACGCTGTGATCACTAACCGTTGGCGTGTTTGGCGGCCGTAGTCACTCTCCGGATCCTGATGGCGCATCCGTGAGAAGTTGAGTGCCGTTTCGCCATTCATGTGTTCTGCCTTACCTGCAGTAAAGCTCGAGCCACCATATGAGAACGTCAGCGGTGAGGTTACCGTGACCCCGCCAACCTGATTGATGGCCTTTTTCAAGCCACCCATATTGACTAAGACGTAATAATCAATTGGCACCTTGATGCAATTTTGGACAGTGTTAATCGTTTCCTTCACATCACCAAACGCATACGCTGCATTGATTTTGGTTGGTGAATACTGCGGGAAATCAGGTAAATTAACCCGCATATCACGAGGCAAACTCGTCATCGTGGTCTTTTTGGTCTTCGGATTGATTGTCATTATAATGATCGTATCCGTCCGTCCCTTATCATCACGACCCAAATCACCGGTATCAGTTCCTAGTAGTAAAATCGACACTGGCTTTTTATTATTCAAAATACTGTTAGAGTTTCGTTGCTTATCAGCACCCGAAGACTCGTACATATCATTGGTCGTTGTGGATAAGTTCTTCCACGCAATTGCAGCGAAAACACCGCCAGCAACTACTAGCAATCCCACAATCACCAAAATCGTATTTCTGAACCGATGATGTCCGTGATGATGGTGGTGATGACGATGATGTTCATGGTGCTGGTTTAGTTCTTCACTTTTATCCGTACTCATTAATTCTTGCTCCTTCGTGGCAGCAGAATTTTGCTACCATCCCCAATTTGAATTTACAGGTATTATCATTCCATTTTATGGGGCGGGCGTCAAGTACGCTTTTTGCTATATTGTTAAAACTTATTTATTGTGCGGGACGTCCTCTTTTTTTATTGCCGAAACGTGTTCGCGTCCGCAGAAGCTTCCGTATAACGATAAATTGAGCAGTACGGTTTTTTACCACCCGCCTTTTTTATTGTCGAAACGTGTTCGCGTCCGCAGAAGCTTCCGTATAACAACAAATTGAGCAGTACGGTTCTTTACCACCCGCTTCTTTTATTGTCGAAACGTGTTCGCGTCCGCAGAAGCTTCCGTATAACAACAAATTGAGCAGTACGGTTTTTTACCACCCGCTTCTTTTTATTGCCGAAACGTGTTCGCGTCCGCAGAAGCTTCCGTATAACAATAAATTGAGCAGTACGGTTCTTAACCGTACTGCTCAATTTATCGTTATACTCCAGCTTCTATGCGCGGTCGCTCACACTCTGTTTAATCCAAATTTCAATAGCGACTTTCCCTCAATCAGCTGCACTAATTTGCCTGCCAATGTTTGTTCTGGGTTGGTCATTTGGTTTAAGTAATCTTGCACCAAAGTCTGATATTTTTGCCCCAATTGATGCGTTGTAACAAACTGCGATACGCCCTGGAATAACTTAATACCGTCATGATAATACTGTGTCAGCGCCAGCGGATGCTCTAATGCCACCTGGCGGTTCATTTTCCTGGCCTGCTTAGTCAACCATGGCAACTTCCATGTTGGCAATGGTGGCTGCTCGAGAAAATAAAGTGCCAATAATTGCACCAATCGCAACTGTTCTTCTGACACGCCACTAACTGTAAATGGATTAGTGTCAAACGTGCGCAACTCAATATGCGTTACGCCATTAGCCAGCAGATCTGCTGGTATCTTGCTGGCGCCACTTTTTAACCGCACTGAATCATAAAATTCCCGCGGCGCGATTAGCTTCCCCTGGGCTACCGCGTTATCAATGGTTTGCGCATAGGCTTTGACTGACGCGTAGTCGCCCATTACGTCATTGCCAAAGCCAAAGCGACTGCTGCGCAAGCTACGGATTGGGCGCACCATTTCCCGCTCGTCCGTGAAGTAATTTTCTTCCACCACCGGACTTGCGCCGAACAAGTACGTCAGCAACCAACGATTCAACACAAAATGCTGCGCTAGCTTTACGTAAATGTCATCCTCAGACCGCAAATCGGGCTGTTGCTGGATCATTTTGTCCATTGCCGGCTGCGTCAAACTTAAATTAACGTGGACACCCGTATTCATCGATTTCCCGATTTCATGGAGGGCACGACTTTCCAGTCTGTATTCGTAGCTTTCAGCTGGCTCCAATGACAACGGAATCCGTTCGCGGTCCTGTGGCAGATTTGGCGGCATACTAAATGGCCATAATATTTCATTAGCAGACATGGTTTGCTTAAATTCTTCGATTGTTTTCGTCATAAACTTACATAAATCACTGGGATTATTCATTTTAGGTGAAACAAACTCGGTCTGCGACACTACAAATTCCCGCTTAATGCTGGCTGCACCGTTGCATTGGTCTAAATTAGGAAACGGAGTCGCACAAATCGTGCCCTGCTCATCGACTCGGTGTTTTTCCACCTCGACGCCAAGCTGGACGTGTTGTTTTAGAATCTGCTCACTGGTTAGTTGCGCTACTAAGTCACGAATCATCGCGTACACCTCACTTTAAATTCTAGCTACCTCATATTTTCAGTATAAACAATAATTAATGTATTATTCAAAAAATAAGAATTTTGAGTGTTTTGGTTTACTTCGGTAGCGCTTTCTTGTTATGGTGAAAATAGGCACTAACCAGATCACGACGAGAGGAGTTTTCTAATGACAACGAAACAAATTGCCGTTTTAGTCACTAACGGGGTTGAAGATATCGAATTAACCTCACCGCGACAGGCGTTGGTCGATGCGGGCTACGAACCAATTTTAATTGGTACACAAGCTGGTGAATTAATTTACGGAAAAAAAGGCACGACATTTAAATTAGACCGCGGGATTGACGACACCCGGCCATCTGAATATCAGGCTTTATTTATTCCCGGTGGTTATTCGCCCGACCATCTACGCGCTGATTCACGGTTTGTTGACTTTACCAGTACTTTTTTTGATAAACAAAAACCAGTATTTGCCATTTGTCACGGCCCCCAATTATTCATCACTGGCGGCCTAGCACATGGTAAGACGATGACCGCCTATAAAACGGTGCAACCCGACTTGCAGTACGCCGGAGCCGAAGTTAAGGATCAGGCTGTAGTCGATGATGGTCCGCTGATTACGAGTCGCAATCCGGATGACTTGCCCGCATTTAATGCCGCAATTGTGGGGTATTTGCAGGTTGTACCGGTGGTGTGATTATGCGCTGAAAATTGGTACGTGTATATGAAAATGGCTTGGGAGGATTGGGTTTGGTTTGGTGTTTTGGTATTTGGATTGCTGAAACGTGTAAATTAAACCAGGCCTCTAGGACTAAGCCAGTTCAACCTCATCCGCTTTAAGCCGCGCATAATGTTGAACTATCTTAGTCTACGATGCCTAACCGGTTTTATTTACACTCTGATTTTTGAAACGTGCAAATCAAACCAGACTTCTAGGACTAAACTCACTTCACTATGACCGCTGAGACCGCGCTCACAGTGAAGCGAGCTTAGTCTACGAAGTCTAACCGGTTTTATTTACACTCTGATTTTGAAACGTGCAAATTGAGTCAAGTCTCTAGTGCTAAGTGCTCTTCACCATGACCGCTAAGACCGCGCTCACGGTGAAGAACCCTTAGCATACGAGACTTAACCGACTCAATTTACACTCTGATTGCTGAAACGTGCAAATTGAGTCAAGCTTCTAGGGATAAATGTGACGGCACCATGACCGCCGAGACCGCGCTCACAGTGTCGTCGCACTTATCCTACGAAGCTTACCCGACTCAATTTACACTCTGATTTTGGAAGGAGAACTCCATGAAACTTAAACAAATTATTCAAATCGGCTTTAGTATTGCCGGCATTATTGGTTCACTATTTTTACTCAAAAAACGCTTCGCTAGTTTGAAAGAACAGATGATTACCATTAAAGACAAGCATGAATTAAAGAAAGAAAACGGCTAGCACACTCGGTTTGCTTTAATATAACTGCCCTCACTAATTGGATTTAAACCTAATTTGTCAGGGCTTTTTTGTTACATAGAAATAACGGTTTATTGCGTACCTAGTTAGCAGGACAGTAAATATCTTCGGAACGGTCGTGAAACTACTGAAAATTGAGCCTGTCCAGGAGGTGGTACTATTGAACAGTCATTGTTCACCCCACATTAAGTATTGGGAGGTGAATTAATTGAGCTTGCTTCAATTTTTAATTCAGCTACTGCTCGGCTGCTTGATCGCGACCTTCAGCGCTGTTTTAGATTGGTTTAACCACCGCAACAGACATTAATAAATGTTTGCTGTATTCGTTAGCCTCACCCGCTAAATTTCAATAATGGTTATTTACCGAAAAAACACCCAGACTCTCACAAAGTCTGGGTGTTGGTGAATATTGAGCTTACTTCACCATTAATTATGAAATAAACCTACATAAAAGTCAACCAGTTTCCCGCTTGCTGATATAGAATAAAATATCGCAATTCACCAAGGAAAAACAATGGATTAAAACATACTTAGTCAGTAGGACAGTAGAAAAATTTGAAAGGGTGGTGAAATTGCTACAATCCGATTCTGTCCAGGAGGTGGTACCATTGAACAGTCATTGTTCACCCCACATTAAGTATTGGGAGGTGAATTAATTGAGCTTGCTTCAATTTTTAATTCAGCTACTGCTCGGCTGCAGCCTTTAGTACTGTTCTAGATTGGCTTATACATCGCAACAGACATTAATAATGTTTGCTGTATTAGTTAGCCTCACCCGCTAAATTTCAATAATGGTTATTTACCGAAAAAAACACCCAGACTTAAACGGAGTCTGGGTGTTGGTGAATATTGAGCTTACTTCACCATTAATTATGGTATATGTCGACATAGATGTCAACAATTTACTGATAAATTTGAGCATCAAATTGACACTCAAAAAATACATAATAGCAATTAATTTTTAAAGAATAAACTGGGCAGCATTTAATTATATCCTTGAAACGGCTGCGTTAATATTCGTTCCATTACTTGATCGAAACTGTCGTCCATCTTTACGCCGTACAGCTTTTCAGAGATTATTTCGAATAATAGGCGTAGTTTAAAGACTGTGAACGCCGCAATATCATGTCCCGCAACATAATGCGAACTTTCATCCAAATTAAAGTGACCCCACTGCTTGGCAACCTCGGAATAGGAGCCATGGAGAATTGAAAATTGGCGGTCATGCATAATCTGCGTGGCGCCAATTAAGTTTGCCTCGTAAAGCCGTTTTTTTAGCGATGCCTCCGACATATCTAATGTCACCGTTTGATGGTTTTTAAACGTAATATACATCACTCGCTCAGCCTTAGAGTAATTATAATTCGCAATGTGATGGGCCATAATCCACGTTGCATCTGCACTTTTAACTCCCCGCGAGGCAATTAATTGATACTTTCCTGACACGCAGTGATAGGAACCCTTCAAGCCTAGGAACTTCGAGTATGCACACATATTAAATTGGTACACCGGTACAGCAGAAGTGAACTCCTCCAATAGTTTCTTCGCCGAGCGCCGCACAATCACGCTGCAGTCTGTAGCTAAAACGAACGAATAAATTTCACCATCTAGCTCAATTTGACGAAATAGTAGCGTCTTCTCCCATGATATTTCGGTACTATCACAAAAATGCTGTGCGTCTCCTCTCGTTAAGTTCTCTAGGTCAATTAGTGGCTTATCAAATTGATCCATTAAAATAACACAACCCCTCAAATTTTTAATACTACACTTATTTTGTAATAAGCCTCCTATGACAAATTAGCGAAAAATTGGTTATATTACAAATAATAATTTGATTAAAATGCTCATCTAAAACTTATTTACGCATTCATGGCAATTTGTCATTAATACCCTTAATTTATTGTTCGTGTTCTGTAAGCGCTTACCTTATGCTGTTTTCAACCAAGGCCTTGGAAATTTATAACATTAGAGGAGCATGAGCAAATGCAACATTTTGACCCAAAAATTGCCTTCGATTTTTTGGCAATTGATGACCATGAACGCGTGATTTTTGGCGTAATAAAACGACTGGGGGTTAACAAACAACACCATTACTATGATGATTTCGTTCAAGAAGGCCGTCTCATATTTATCAGCGCCTATGAAAAATTTCCAGGCAATGTCACAGTTGAAGAAGAAAAATTTATGGTTTTTGCCTATCAGCGAATTTATTGGCATCTATTGGATTTATTGCGCCGCCAAAGTCAGCAAATCAGTCACCATGAATTCTCACTCGACAATGAGTTAATTCCCACTGAAATAAAGGAAGCCATTACCTTGGACCCGACCAGTAAGGTGAACCAAATTGACCAGTTAGTAAACGATGACTTTTTCATTCGCCTATTCACCAGCTGTTCCACCAACGAGCGGCGCTTTTTGCTGGATGCGGTATTGAAGCAGAAAACTAATATTGAAATTGCACGGCATTATCAGGTTAGTAAGCAGGCTGTTTCTAAGTGGAAGCGGCAGGTGCAAAGAAAGGCGCAAGAGGTGATTGAGGACCAAACATGATATTTGGATAACAAAAAAGCTTGGGGCTTCCCAAGCTTTTTTCACTTTTAATTGCTCAAACGTAATAAATAAGGCAAACCCTTCCGGTAAACTAAGCGATGCTCATAGCTTAATCGTCTTATTTATCACTCTGTATATATACTGCCCCGGTAGGATTCGAACCTACGACCCTTTGATTAACAGTCAACTATTCTACCACTGAACTACGGGGCAATGATGCTACGCAATGATAATATTATACCATTGGTAGCTGAAAAAAATCTATTATTTTAGCAACTTTTCATTAGATAATCAACACACCAAATTCATTCATTAATTAACTCAAATTTTGTCTAATTTCCGACTTCATTAGCAACCTGGTTGCATCGTGCTCGATCCCAGCAATCATTTCTTCAAACATTGCAAAACCGTTAGTTTGATATTCGTTTAGTGGGTCCAGTGAGCCATATCCGCGCAGACCAACTGATTGTCTGAACTGATCCATTGCATCTAGATGATTCATCCAGTGTGAGTCAATCACCCGCAGTAGAATTGACTTTTCAAATTGCAACATTTGCGCATCATCATGCAATTCCGATCTCTTTTTGTCAATTTCTTTGTCGACAAATTCCATCATCTTAGCGACCATTTCATCTGGCTGAAGTCCTTGCAAGCTTTCGATTGTAATTTCACCTGGCTTCGTTATTGTTGCTTCCGCAAACGTCACAATTGCCTTTAGATCCCATTCACCCTGCTTTCCCAGAACGTGCGAATCAACGTTGCGTGTAATCGTTCGCTCTACAATTGGCCTAAAAACCGGTGTCAAAGTGTCCGATTCAATCAAGACCTGCTGCCGTTCTTCATAAATGATTTCTCGTTGTTAACGCAATACATCGTCGTACAACAACACATTTTTACGAGCATCTGCATTATTACCTTCAACTTGTTTTTGGGCATTTTCAACTTGGTGTGTCAAAACACGGTTCTTTAACACGGCGTCCTCATCAGCTAAGTTAATTCGACGCAAGAATCGTCGAATTCGGTCGCCACCAAAGCGAACCATTAAATCGTCTTCCAATGAAAGGTAAAACTGTGAAACGCCCGGATCTCCTTGCCGACCAGAACGTCCACGTAACTGATCATCAATTCGTCGTGACTCGTGACGCTCTGTACCAATCACGGCCAATCCGCCAAGTTCGACTACTCCTTGTCCCAATTTAATATCAGTCCCACGACCAGCCATGTTCGTGGCAATAGTTACCATTCCCTTTTGTCCAGCATGTTTAACAATTTCAGCTTCTTCCGCATGCTTTTTAGCATTCAAAACAACATGTGGAATTTGAGCTTCATCTAATAAATCTGACAAGTGCTCGGATGAAGATACTGCAACTGTACCGACTAAAACTGGTTGTCCTTTTTGGTACAATTTTTTAATTTGCTCCACAACTGCATGAAATTTACCCTTTAAGGTGGCATATAAAATGTCTGGCTTATCATCGCGAATAACTGGTTTGTTAGTCGGAATGGAGATTGTTTCCATATTGTAAATTGACTTAAATTCTTCGCTTTCGCTTCGCGCAGTACCAGTCATACCTGCCAGTTTGCTATACATTCTAAACAAATTCTGATAGGTAATGTTAGCCATCGTTGTACTATCTTGTTGAATATCAACATGTTCTTTGGCTTCAATGGCTTGATGCAGTCCATCACCAAATCGACGGCCTGGCATTGCCCGGCCGGTAAATGAATCAACAATTAACGCATCCCCATCTTTAACCACATAATCCTTATCGCGTAGCAATACATAGTTAGCCCGCAAAGCTTGGTCAATGTGATGAACTAAGGCCGCATTTTCAATATCATATAAATTTTGTAACTTGAAATACTTTTCGCCCTTGTGGATTCCTTCATCAGTCAAAATGGCAGAATTGGATTCTAAATCAAGTTCATAATCCACGTCTTCGTCCAGTGTCTTAACAAAACTATCGGCTCCGTGGTAAAGTTTTTCATTTGAGTCAATACCAGGACCACCCGAAATAATCAATGGTGTTCGAGCAGCGTCAATTAGCACGGAATCAACTTCATCTATCAGCGCATAGTTCAATCCGCGCTGCAGTACCTGGTCAGATCGTTGACTGGCCATATTATCTCTTAAATAATCAAACCCAATTTCAGACTCCGTTGAGTATGTAATATCAGCATCATAGGCAGCCCGTTTCTCAGGTGATGATTTTTCATTTTTGTTAACTCCAACGGTCAAACCGAGCCACTTATACAATTCACCCATCTCAGTGGCATCTCGTTCGGACAAATATTCATTAACGGTAATTACGTGAACGCCTTTGCCATTCAAGGCATTCAAGTAGACTGGCATGGTTTCAGTTAACGTTTTACCTTCACCAGTTCGCATTTCGGCGATGTTTCCACCGTGTAACACGATGCCACCCATAATTTGAACATGAAAGGGAAACAGCCCAAGCACACGTTTGGCCCCTTCACGACACACAGCAAATGCTTCTGGCAGTATATCGTCAAGCGTTTCACCATCAGCAAGGCGCTGTTTAAAAATTGGGGTCTGTCCTTGTAACTCTTCATCCGAAAACTTGGCGTACTTGTCAGCATATTTCTCAACTTGGGTTGCCTGTTTATCGATCTGCTGCAGCTCTTTTTTATCACTTTCAATTATTTGTTTTAAAATATTTGCCATCTAGGCTGAAACCTCCAAAATGAATCGAGTGATGGTTAATAACTCTGAAGCACTGTTCAGCTAGCGTACAACATACTTACGCCACAAAGCCCAAGCGTTGTCTTCGTCAAAATGTTGGCGTTGATCGTATGCTCCATCGCTCAACTGTTGCAGTTTAGTTTGGTCGCTTAATACCTCGATTGCTCGTTTTGCCATTGTGGCAACGTCACCAGCTGGCAGAACATAGCCGTCAACGCCATCTGTAATCGTATCTTTAGGACCGTAGTTAACATCATATGCCAGCACTGGCAATCCATGGGCAATTGATTCCATGATAAATAATGGATTTCCTTCGTAACGACTGTGTTTTGACCAGTGGTATAAATTGTTGTTGCTCGATCTGTTGAATTGTTAACGTCTGAGCTAATTGCACCCTGATCGTTATAGATATCACTAGTAACTGTTTGGTCACCGATTTTATCTTGTGTAGTTGTCGTCGTTGCAACAATCGTTTGATCAAGTTGATCATTAGCAGCTGGATTAGTTGAAACCTCGCCACCACTTACTAAAGAAACCTGGCCATACTCATCAGCTGTACGGTTTGTGTCTTCATTTGCCTTTGCAACGCTTGAATCAGCAGCAGATTGGGCACCTAATCCTGTTGTAGCACTGTTTTCTGCAGCTGAAGTAGTACTACCGAACATCGAGCCTTTAATTAAGGCTGGGTCTGTAGCGGTAACTGTTTCTGTCCCTGGATCTGTTGGATGTGCCCCAACATTATTGTCATCAATAACTGTTGGATGTGTTTCTTCAGTTTTGCTAATGGTTGCCGTACTAGTTGCTGCACTAGTAACAGCTGTCGTTGGAGCTGCTGTGTCGTTTGCTGTAGCAGCATGTGCGTCAGTTGAGGCAAAGCTGAGTCCCGCAGCTAAAGCAAAAGTTGCAATTCCAGCATAAAGCCAAAGCTTGCCTGCCTTGTACATCTTGAAATGTTCTTTCATTTCACTACTTTCTTGCCGAATCTTTAACTTATTGTTCTTTCCCATTTTTTCCCCTCCAAATTTTTCAAACTAAGTAACACCATAAACACATGATGACGTTTACAAAGTTCAATTTACCATATTCATATAATAATAAAGTTATCGAAAATTTATTTTTTTACACCTCTTTCACACTTTCTTCACAATTTCGTGGAATTTAAATTAATATGATTCCGTTTTCATGCATATCAAGTGATAAGAAAAAAACACACAAAATAAATAAGCGTGAATTGGGCACAAAAAAAGCCTAGAAAGATTATCTTTCCAGGCTTTATTCATATTCTACATTCTATTTATAGTTAGGTGCTGCCTTCGTAATCTGGACATCATGCGGGTGAGATTCAACCAGACCAGCATTTGAAATTTGGACGAACTGAGCATTATCAATTAGCGCCTGAATGGTTCCAGCGCCGGTATAGCCCATCCCCGAACGTAATCCACCAACTAGCTGGAAGATAATGTCAGAAACATCGCCTTTATATTCCACACGGGCTTCAATTCCTTCTGGCACTAACTTATTAGCTTCGTTGACGCCGCCTTGGAAGTAGCGGTCTGATGAACCATGTGACTGTGACATTGCGGCCATTGAGCCCATGCCACGGTATGATTTATATTTCTTGCCGTTGTCTTCAAAAATTTCGCCTGGCGCTTCAGTAGTGCCGGAGAACATGCTGCCCAGCATGACGGCATTGCCACCAGCAGCTAGGGCTTTCACGATGTCACCGGAATACTTGATGCCACCATCGGCGATGATGGTCTTGCCATACTTGCGAGCCACGGCGGCAGCGTCATAGATAGCGGTAATTTGTGGAACACCAACACCGGCAACAACTCGAGTAGTACAAATCGAGCCAGGGCCAATGCCGACCTTAACGACATCTACACCAGCTTCATAAAGTGCCTGGGCCCCTTCGCCAGTCGCCACGTTGCCCGCGATTAAGGTCGCATCAAGAAAATGGTCGCGAATTTCTTTAATTTTACGGAGAACCCCGGCTGAGTGACCGTGGGCAGTATCAATCACGATTGCATCGGCACCAGCGTCAAGTAATGCTTGGGCGCGGTCAAATGTGTCGCTAGTCACACCAACTGCGGCAGCGACTAACAACCGTTTTTGGTCATCTACAGCGGCGCGGTCAAAGTTACCAGTCAAATCAACACCTTTAACGGTAGCAACTTCGCCAGCTTGGTCTTGAATTGTCATGTTTTTATGAATGACTCCCATGCCGCCTTGAAGCGCCATCGCGATCGCCATTGAGTTTTCTGTCACAGTATCCATGCCAGCACTGAGAAAAGGTACCTGAAGCTTGATATTCTTCGCTAATTGAACGCTCAAATCAACTTCGTTAGGCAAGACGTCACTCTTGGCCGGAATTAATAGAACGTCATCAAATGTAAGTCCTTGTTTCACAAATTTTGTTTCCCAGTTTGACATGATAATGGTCTCCTTTTGTTTTTTGGTTGGAACGTGTGCCACGCCCTAATGTATTGCTATTACGTTACCAGCCAAACCGCAAATGGTCAAATGAATTTCGCAACTTTTCATCAATTTCTTATTTTCCATTGATTTCACCAAAGCTTACGCATCAATCGAAACCAATTTTGTCTGGGTCACATCCATTAATCCCTTATCAGTCAGTCGTAAGTTAGGAATCACATCCAACGGAATCGAGCCCATCTTCATCATCGGATTAAAGTTAACATTCAAGTCTAACTGATCATGAACCTTTTTGTTAAAGTCTAATTGAATTTTGATTAAATCAGTCACGGCAATATTACTCATCAACCCACCAATTTGAAGTGGTACAGCAGCGATGACCTGACCGTCCTTGACCGCTACGCCGCCTCCTTGTTGTTTAATCAGTTCATTGACAGCTAACACCATTTCATCATCATTAACACCAATCACCACGATATTATGCGAGTCGTGTCCAATTGTGCTGGCGATGGCCCCATGTTGCAGCTTAAAGTCAGAAATCAATCCCAGGCCCACGTTGCCGGTGTGATGATGGCGTTCAACTACCGCCACCTTGATCACATCTTGCTGTGGTGTCCATTCAAAGTCGCCATTATCATCGGTGTTAACATCCGTAACCACATCTAACGTTCGACTAGTTTCCTGCAGGCCAATCACATGAGCTTTAGTCCCAGCTAAATGCAGTTTCAAATCGTTACTATCAAAGTGGTCAAGATGGACCGTTTGCAACAAGTCTTGATATTCAGCTGGAATCGTTTCTGGTTGTGCATCTAATACTGCTCCATTTTGTGCAACTAACTGCCCATTAATATAAGTTTCTTCTATTGTAAAAGTATTTAAATCGTTCACAATCAGTAAATCGGCACTCAGACCAGGCGCAATGCCCCCACGGTCCTTCAGGCCACAGGACTGAGCTGAATTAATCGTACCCATTTGAATCGCTGTAATCGGTGAAACGCCATTAGCAATGCATACCCGAATACTTTCGTCCAGGTGACCAACGTTTTTGAGCGTAACGGCTTGAACATCATCACCGCACAATGTACAAAAACGCGAGTTTTGCATCGTCATCCCCTGCAATAGCGTCGGCAGATTCTTGGAAATAGTACCGTAACGTAGGTAAACGTACATCCCACGTGAAATTCGGTCTAACATTTCAGCCACAGTGGCACATTCATGGTCATCGTGAATTCCGGCTGAAGCATATGCATTCAGAGCTTGCCCAGCTAGCGATGGACTGTGCCCATCAATCAATTTACCATCGTTAATGGCCACCAATAATTCATCAAGCACATCATCGTCTGCGCCAACGACACCGACGTAGTTCATAAATTCAGCCAAACCGTAAGATTTATTTTGCTGGAATACTGTTTCAATATCTGGTGCTTTGATCACTGCCCCGGACGTTTCAAATTTTGGTGAAGCTGCGGGCACGCATAAGGGCATCATGTACTCAATTTTTAGCGGTGTGCGGGTAGCCGAATCAATCATATAATCTGGACACCAGCCACGTTCACAATTTCGTGTGGATCGGCCAGGATTGTAGTCGTGCCATGTGGTGTGGCTAACTGGCCAAAAACTGCTGGCGATACGCTAGCTGATTCAATATGAATATGTGGATCGATTAAGCCGGGCGTAATGTATTTACCAGCAACATCAATTTCTTGTTTGCCGTGGTAATCATCGCCGATGCCCAAAATTTTTCCATTGCCAATGGCTAAGTTGCCCTTGATTAACCGAGCATTATAAACATCGACAATCTGTGCATTTTTGAAAACAATGTCGGCCTCAGTACGACCACTAGCTTGTTCAATTAACTGTTTTAATTCACTTTTTTGCATGGTATGCTCCTTAGCTACTTGGCAGTGCGTTCATTGCAAACAACAAAAAGAAGAAAATAATGGCGGCAGCGATCATGATTGGATGAACCTCTTTACGTCGACCAGCCGCAAACATTGTCAGCGGATATGCCAGAATGCCAAATGCCAGACCATATGAAATGTTGTAAGTCAGCGGCATACTCAAGACGATTAAAAATGATGGTAATGCTTCTTCAAACTTCGACCAGTTAACTTTTGCGAGTGACTTGGCCATAAACGAACCAACGATAATCAGAACGGGTGCCGTTACTTGTGACGTTACCAACGTCAATAATGGTGAAAAGAATAAACTCAGACCAAACATAAATGCCACAGTTAGTGCTGTTAGCCCAGTTCGACCACCGGCAGCAATCCCCGTTGAGGATTCAACGTAACAAGCGGTGGGGGTGGAACCGAAAACGGAACCAGCAATCATTGAAGTGGAGTCGGCGAACAGCGCACGGCCAACTTCCTTTGGAATATGATTATCTTTAATGAAACCGGCTTGTTCAGCTAAGCCAATAACCGTTCCGGTGGTATCAAAGAATGCTACCAAGAAGAAAATAAGAACAACAATTAACATTTGAATACTGAAAATATGATTGAGATTCAAAATTGAAGCACCAAACGTTGGTGCCAAACTAGGAATTGTGGAAACAATGCTTGACGGCATTTTAATTAACCCGGCAACCACACCGACAATTGCGGTGGCTGCCATGCCGATAAACATAGCACCGGGGATTTTTTTGGACATCATCAACCCGATGGCAACTAACCCAAAAACCGTTAACCAAACAGTCGGGGTCGACCAATTAGTGATAGTAACCAACGAAGACTTGCTGCCAATGACCAAGCCACCCTGTTTTAACCCGGTAAAGGCAATAAATAACCCAATTCCTGCTGCCATTGCAGATTTTAACGAGGCTGGAATTGCATTAATCACGGCTTCACGAACTTTAAATACCGTTGTGAGCATAAACAAAATCGAAGCGATAAACACGCCTGCAATCGCGGTTTGCCATGGGATTCCCATGCCAATGACAACTGAATAACTAAAAAAAGCGTTACTCCCGAGACCGGGAGCAACCGCTAATGGATAGTTCGCAATAAAAGCCATTGCAACACAGCCGACGATGGCAGTAAGCGCTGTTGCAACAAAGACGGCACCTTTATTCATCCCAGCTGCGGCGAGCACAGTGGGATTAACAAACAAAATATATGACATCGCAATAAAAGTCGTAATGCCTGCCACAATTTCTCGTTTGACAGTCGTTCCCTTCTCCGATAATTTAAATACGCGGTCTAACAGTGCTGGTTCGTAGTTCATTGGTTTCTCGTTTTCCATTCTCCTATCAGCCTTCCATGTTCGTATTTGTAGTGCTTAATTTGATTTTAACACTACTTTACAAAATGTACAGGTTGAAAAACGAACTTTATTTATGTAAACGTTTTAATCGTTCGGATATAAAATGAGCACAAAAAATGACATCTTAAGTTAGATGTCATTATACCAGTTTCATTTTTAATAAATAGTTGAATCGTAAAAAAGATTATCTTCTACGGCGATTTTGTTGTGGACTGCCGAAAGCTCCCCCAACAATGTGATATTTACGGCGAAGATAAAGGTCGGCCACAAAGCCAAGTACACCCAGTGTCAAGTAAGCCCAGGCTGGTAATTGTGGGTTGACCACGTTTGGCAACATGCTGGCGACAAAGTAAACCCCAATCCAGGCTGCCAGTGCAACTACGACCGCAATGATCCGGAACCAAATTGGCTGTTTCTTCTTTTTGGCTGGCGGCGTCAAAATTTGAGTTACCCAGGCAAACAACATCCCACCGATAATACCAACAAGTAAGATGGCTACAATTCCAGTCGTACCAGACTGTTGTGTCTGTAATGACTTCGGTTGGAAAAAGCCCATCGCACCAAACAGCAACGTGAAGATGTTAAAAAACATCAGACCGTTATCGGCGGCCAACAACCAGAAACTACTTTGTTGATTAGTAGCTTTAGCTGGACCGTGGATTAAATCGTTGGCCTTTTTAGTGGGCGTATCAAATAATTGCTTAGCCGTCGCGCCTTTTTTCTGGCCTTCAAGTAACGCCTCAATTGTTTCTTTCAGGGCATCAGTTTTTTTCTCCGCCTTCATCCCTTGTTGATCGAGTTGCTTATTCAATTGAAACATGAATTCTTCGTTCCGTTTCGTTAAACCATAATCACCGAACTGCCGGTGTGTAGTGGCATTGTCTTGTCGGACATACGCTTTTTGTCGTGCTCCTGCCGCTGCATTTCGCGGTTGATTTTGTTCGCTCACAATGTACCCCTCTCTTCGTTCACCATTATTTATTAGACATTAAATCTAAATTCTACAATATCGCCATCTTGCATGACGTAATCCTTGCCTTCAAGGCGCAACTTACCAGCCTCTTTAACAGCTGCTTGTGTGCCTAACTGATCCAAATCCGTAAAACTCATGATTTCAGCACGAATGAACCCGCGTTCAAAATCTGAATGAATAATACCGGCCGCTTGTGGTGCTTTAGTACCAGTCTGATACGTCCAAGCTCTAGTTTCCTTACCACCAGCTGTAAAGAATGTTTCTAGTCCAAGCAACGAGTAGGAAGCACGAATTAGCCGGTTTAGCCCAGGCTCCTTCACACCCTCCATTTCCAAGAATTCAGCTTTATCAGCATCATCCATCTCAGCAATTTCTTCTTCGCTCGCAGCGGCGACACCGATAACCTGTGCATTCTCATCTTTGACATAGTCGCGGATTGTTTGAATGTACTTGTTGCCATCAGGGTCAGCCATATCATCTTCACTGATATTAGCCACATACAGCACTGGCTTAGACGTAAGTAGGAATAAACCTTTAACGATCGGTTCCTCGTCTTCAGTGAAGTCTATTGTGCGCACGCCTTTGCCAGCTTCAAGCACTGGCTTGATTTTTTGTAGCACAGCCAACTCAGCTTTGGCTTCTTTGTCGCTTCCCTTGGCAGCCCGTTCCACCTTAGTCAATCGCTTATCGACAGCTTCCAAATCAGATAAGCCCAGTTCCAAGTTGATCGTTTCAATGTCATCAACTGGGTCAACTTTGCCAGTGACGTGCGTGATATTGTCATCATCAAAGGCGCGCACAACATGGACAATCGCATCAACTTGGCGAATATTTTCCAGGAATTTGTTACCGAGACCTTCACCTTGGCTTGCCCCCTTAACAATTCCGGCAATATCAGTAAATTCGAAGGTGGTTGGCACCACTTTTTTAGCTGGAATTAGTTCTTGAATCCGGTCTAATCGGGCATCAGGCACTTCAACCATGCCCACGTTGGGATCAATGGTGGCAAAAGGATAGTTTGCCATTTCTGCGCCTGCTTTAGTAATTGCGTTGAACAATGTTGATTTACCAACGTTTGGTAAACCAACGATACCTGCTGTTAAAGCCATTTTGTTGGTCACTCTTTCTTTATTTGATTGATTGCTTTAATTTTTACATTGGACGGCTTATTTCACTTGTCGAAATGTGCTCCGTCCAACAAATGCCTAACGTATAAGTACTTTAAATATAATGCGCAAATTCTGCGAATCATATTTAAAGTACTTATACCACGGCATTTAACCGTTGGACTGCGCACTCCTTTTTTTAATGTGCTACACAAGACAGCTTACTAATGCATAAGAGCCAAATCCATTATTCGCTAAACCCACGAATCATGGATTTGGCTCTTATGCCACGGAAACTAATCGTCTTGTTCCGCACTCTTTTTTTGTAACACTTTTTTTAATCTTTTCTCAAATTCGCGTCTTGTCAGCATTACAATGTGCCCACAGCCGAGACATTTGATCTTGATATCTGCACCCATCCTAATGATTTCCCACTCGTTAGCACCGCATGGATGGGGCTTTTTCATCATTACTACGTCGCCTTTATCATACATTTTGATGTCTCCTTTATTAAAACAGTGTGAACTAGAACCCTAACCAGCTGCCTCAGCGAATTCGTCTACTGTCTAACAAACTAACCTAAATCAATTTCCAATAATTCTAAAATCCGTGTCAAATCGTCATCTGACAAATACGGAATTTCAATCTTCCCGGCACCTTTTTTGCTACTAGATTGGGCTACCGCCACTTTGGTACCAAACTTAGATTGTAACTGATCCTCGGCGGCCCGCACAAAGACGGATTTATTTGATTTCTTGCCTGCTTTTTTATTTTTAGTAGCACCATTCATATGGCTCACTAATTGTTCCAACTGGCGCACCGTCAAATTTTGATCCACTGTACGGCGAGCTAGTGCCACCAATTTATCTTTATCCTTCAAACCCAATAACGTCCGCGCCTGGCCCATTGATAGCTGTTCTTTTTGCAGCATTTCTTTAACCATTTTAGGTAATCCAAGTAACCGGAGATAATTGGCAATATACGGCCGACTTTTGCCCAATCGCTGAGACACTTGCACTTGCGTTAATGACAGCTTATCCATCAACGTTGCATAGGCCTGCGCTTCTTCCAGCGGAGTTAAATCTTCTCGTTGTAAGTTTTCAACGACGGCAATTTCCATCATTTCTTCATCGTTCATTTCACGAACAATGGCAGGAATAGTTGGTTTATTAGCTAACTTAGAAGCACGAAAACGGCGTTCACCAGCAATAATTTCGTAACGCTTCATTCGCTTATCCGGTCGTCTAACAATAATCGGTTGGAAAACGCCTGCTTTTTCAATCGAGGAAGCTAGTTCTTCCAACGCCTTCGTGTCGAATGTCCGACGCGGTTGATACGGATTAGGACGAATTTCAGTTAAATTAATTTCTTGGACATTTTCTTCTGCAGCGGCGACTTCATTGTCTTCAAACAAAGCTTCAATGCCGCGGCCGAGTCCTTTTTTATTATTTGCCATGAGCTGCTAACACTTCCTTTGCTAGTTGCTGATAGACCTGGGCACCCTTTGACTTTGGATCATAATCAATAATTGGTAACCCATGACTCGGTGCTTCTGACAAGCGTACATTCCGCGGAATGATTGTTTCATAAACTTGGTCGCCAAAGAATTTTTGAACTTCTTCATTAACCTGTTGCCCTAAATTAGTTCGCGCATCATACATCGTCAGTAACACACCCTCAATTTTCAATTTGGGGTTAAAGTGTTTTTGAACTAATTTAATGGTGTTTAATAGTTGGCTGAGCCCTTCCAGTGCATAGTACTCGCTTTGGACAGGAATTAAGATTGATTGACTGGCAGTAAATGCGTTAATCGTCAACAAGCCTAACGATGGTGGGCAATCGATTAAGATGTAATCATACTGATCGGCGACAGCATCAATCGCATCTTTTAGCCGCGTTTCACGCGCCATCATTGAGGTTAACTCAATCTCGGCACCAGATAACTGGATCGTCGTTGGGACGATATCTAGTCCCGGGTGGCTCGTTTTCAAAATAACATCTTGTAACGCCACTTCATTAATCAAAACATCATACACATCTTGTTCGATGGTTGATTTTTGAATTCCTGTCCCACTAGTTGCGTTACCTTGTGGATCAATATCAATTAGCAGTACACGCTGACCCAATTCAGCCAAACAAGCACCTAAATTGACGCTCGTTGTCGTTTTACCGACACCGCCCTTTTGATTGGCCAGTGCAATCACATGTCCCATATCGTCTTGCCGCCTTTCTACTTTTGCTTTGGAATTTCAATCACAATTTCATAATGGTCGTCTTCGTCTGACTCCCGTGTCTTAATTTTCATTCCATTATCACGAATTAATTTGACAGATTTTTTGATTGTATTCACTGCCACACGGGTATCAGCCGTGAGTCCCTTAGCCTTCTTAGCCCGTTTTTTCTTCGGTTTTACCGCTGTGACAGGTGCTTCATCTTGTGGTCGCGGTTTACCAGTCATTTGTGCGACCAAATCTTCCGTTTGCTTAACGGTAAATTTGCTGTTCACAATTTCCATTAAAGCATCTCGTTGCTGGTCTTCATTAAGCTCAAGTAGCGCCCGGCCGTGCCGTTCACTAATCCGCCGGTCTAAAATGGCATTTTGCACCGGTGTAATTAATTTGAGTAGTCGCAATTTATTGGCCACCGCTGACTGACTTTTACCCATCCCCTGGGCGAGCGCCGTCTGAGTTAAATGATTTAACTCCATCAAACTGCGATAAGCCTGGGCTTCTTCAACTGAACTGAGTTGTTCTCGTTGCAGATTTTCAATTAATGCTAATGAAGCAGTTTCCTTGTCATTCATTTTTTCAATAATGGCAGGAATCTTGTCCCATTGTAATTCGCTAACGGCCCGAAAACGCCGCTCACCAGCAATAATTTCATATTTATTAGGTTCAAATTCACGAATGATAATTGGTTGTAATAACCCATGTTCTTGAATTGTTTCCGCTAACTCTTTAATAGCGTTTGGCTCAAATACTTTTCGCGGCTGAAATCGATTAGGCGTAATTTTGGTAACATCAACTTCAACAACTTGATTAGTTGCTTTTTGATTCTTATTTTTTTGATTTCCAAAAAACGAAAACGCCATGTCGCTGCCTCCTTATGTAGAGTGTTAATTCAACCGGGTAGATACCGTGAGCTAAGTTTCTTATCCATTGTTTGCAGGGCTTAGCAAATGATGTATAAGGAGCTTAGCTCTAGGTGTTTGGTTGAATTAACACGTTTCAAATTGCAGAGTATTAACTCAACCGCATAAACTTCGTAGGCTAAACCAATTAATTATTGTTCGCCTGGTCTTGGCGGATGATGATTAATTGGCTTAGCCCTAGAAGTTTGGTCGAATTAACACGTTTCAGTTACCTAAAACACGCCCCAAAAATCCAACCAACCTACAGCGGCTTTTTTCCTGGTACCCCCGGCCGCCGAGGATACTTTCCCGGCGTCTGCTTAGTCTTTTTAATCACAATAATAGTTCGTGGTTCATCACTTTGAGGTAATTCCAACTGATCAACAGCGATAACCTTTGCACCTAACGTGGTAATTGCTGTCTGTGCCTGCTGCAATTCGTCATCTGCCTGGCTTGCCTTTAACGCAATAAAAGTACCACCAACATTAACTAATGGCAAACACAGTTCACTCAGAACAGAAAGTCGGGCCACGGCCCGAGCGGTCACAATATCAAAACTACTCCGGTAAGGACTCTTTTTGGCACCAAATGTTTCCGCCCGATCGTGGATTAGTGTAACATCTGTCAACCCAAGTTGCTCAACGAGTTGTTCCAAAAACTTAATTCGTTTATTAAGTGAATCCACAATCGTAATTCTTAGGTTAGGAAAAACAATTTTTAGCGGTAATGATGGAAAACCGGCACCAGCACCAACGTCGCAAAGAGTCAGCGATTGTGTTTGAAGCTCGTCAACACTAAAAGCTGGCGTCAGAGAATCGAAGAAGTGCTTTAGATATACATCGCCTTCGTCAGTAATGGTTGTTAAATTGAGTTGCTCATTGCCCTTGATCAATAATTGATAGTACAAGGCAAACTGCTGCACCTGTTGCTCGGACAACATAATTTGATGCTGAGCCAGCGCTTGTTTGAATTGCTGTGGGTTCATTGTTAACTCCTTTAATCGTGAAACAAATTTATGTTTCACACACGCATTCACTTTACCGTAAATTAGCTTAGTAATCAACCGTCGTAAAGTAAATATAATAAGATCTATTATAACATACAGAGTGCACTAACCCGCGTTCTGATGTCGGAATGCAACGTAAAAATTGAATGAACTAGGTCACGAGTGGATGCTGTAGGCTAAGACAATGCAGGAATTAATTATCCTTAGATTTATTGATAGCTGTTTTTTTTACTTGACCCTGGACATCTGTGCCGTATTGCACGTTGCAAATTAGCCCTCACCGCACAAAAAAAGACCAGCGGTTTCCACTCGCTGATCCACGTGATAAGGCTTGATAACTTTATAGATTAATCTTTAATACTACCAATTTCTTCTAAGAACCATTTGTTAAAGGCAGCTGCATCAATATCAACACAAACTTTAGCATTGGTTTTACCATCGTGATAGGCACCACGAATATCGCCAACAGTTTCACCCATTGCAGGTCCCTCAGTTTGGACATCCACCCACATCTCTTTAGTGGTGATTGCCTCTGGATGTAACAAATAAAAGATTGTATTAACATCATGCATTGGAATACCTTCAGCCCCGCCGTCACCGTAGTGTGTAATTAAGGCATGGAGCATTTCGCCAGTTTTGTTTAATCCGGCTAGTTTGTCCAATGTATCTGCAGTTAGTAGCGCTTTTAACGTGATATCCAAACCCACCATAACGATGGGAACACCAGAATCATATAATACCTTAGCCGCATGGGGGTCTGTGAAGCAGTTGAATTCTGCAGCACTAGTCATGTTACCTTCTTGTAAGGTCCCACCCATTGCAACAATTTCTTTGATATTGTTCTTAACTTCTGGATACTGTGAGAACAAGATCGCGATGTTCGTATATGAGCCAGTTGGTACCAAAGTGATTGGTTCGTCGGCGGCCATAATTTCATCATGCAGTGCTTCAACCGCTGATTTTTCGATTGCGTGACCATAGTCATCACCAAAATCATAACCAGGCATCCCCGAAGCACCATGGATCCGTGCAGCATCTTCAAATGGCTTGATCAATGGCTGCTTGGCACCAGCTGCCACTGGAATTTCATTTTCCTTACCAAAAAAATGGACAATCTTAAGTGCGTTGGCAGTAGTTTTATCTACCGTCACATTACCGGCAACTGCCGTAACTAATTTTAAATCAATTGCTGGATCATTAATCGCCATTGTTAGTGCAGCAGCGTCGTCAATACCGGGATCTGTATCCATAATAATTTTTAATGCCATAATTTAATTTCCTCCCTAAATAGTAAGCGGTTTACATTAATTAGATTAGAAAGGACAGCACGATGGCTGTCCCATTTAATTGTCTTAATAATCAATGATCAGTAGGACTGATTACCAAACGAATAATCCAACAAATCCTGCTGATAATAGCGATACAAGAATACCTGATAGAAGCATGTAGCCCACGTTTTTAGCAATCAAATCGTTCTTGTTCTTGTCAACTAAGCCCTTGAAGGCCCCAATGATCATACCGACAGTACCAAAGTTAGCAAATGAAGTTAAGAATACTGTCAAGATAGCACGCAAGTGAGGTGCGTATCCATTGATTACATCCCCAGCAACACGTCCCATAACGACGAATTCATTTGTCACTAACTTAAGTCCCATATCTTGTGAAAGTGTCCATGCTTGGTCAACAGGTAGACCCAATAACCAGGCAAATGGGAACATAATCACACCCAAAATACTTTCAAGTGATAAAGGTTTCCAGAAGAGACCCAAGATCTTGTCAATCAATGCAGCTAAAGCAACAAAGGCGATAACGTTAGCAGTAATAATCAAGATTAGACGGCCGGCGCCTAAGATCGAATCACCTAAGAATGAGAAGAATGGTTCACGTTTGCCGTTACCATCTTCAGCACCACCGTCTTCTTCGCCAACTTGGCCAACTTTAGCAACTGTATCTTCTTCTTTTGGCACTCTGACAGGGTTCAACATACTTGTAACGATAATCGAGTTGATAATGTTAATTGGCACGGCAGTCAAAACAAATTGACCTGGAACCATTTGCGTATAAGCTCCTAAAATAGAAGCCGTCACACAACTCATTGACATCATGGCCAAGGTTAAGTTACGTTCTGCCTTCATTTGACGTAGTTGTAATCCAGAAATGGCAAGCACTTCAGTGTTACCTAAAAACATCATTTCAACAGCGAAGAACGACTCAAACTTAGGTTGGCCAGTAATGAATGACAATCCACGTCCGATCCATTTGATGATCCATGGCAAAACGCCGATGTAAGTCAAAATATCGAACAGTGGGACAATCATTAAAATTGGTAGTAAAGCACTGGTAACAAAGTTCATTGAAGTTCCAGTAAAGGTTCCCCCATAACCCTTTGCGACCCAGTTAGGCAACGCAAAGAGAATCCCTTGATACGAAATCTCAACTAACCAATTAAATCCGTCGGCAGCACCCTTAACAGCTGCACGTCCACCTGAGAAACTAGTGAAGAACCAGGCTAACACAAGGTTAATGACCACCATAATGATAATTGAGCGCCAGTTAACTTCTTTCTTTTTCTTGGAAAATAAGAACGCAATTCCAAGGAACACGATCAAACCAAGAATATTAATAAAAACATACATGGACTACAAACCCCTCTATCTGTATTTGTGTCGTCATACCAAAACTGAATTGAATTATTGCAAATAGGTTAACGCCACTATACTAATATACCGCTTTCATATGGGGCTGTAAACTTAAAAGGGAAAAGTGAATTGTATTTTTAGAGGTGATATATAAGTTTATTTGATAATTATTATCTAAAAATAAGACGATTACTTTAGTTATGTATTCAACTCTTTTCAAACCAGACATTGAATATCCACAAAAATTAGATTTTACTAATTTGAAATTTATTTTATGTATTAATTCAGGATTAAATTCAATTATTAAAATAAAAAAGCTCATGATCTGAGATGATCACAAGCTGTATTGCCCCTGCCAAGGACCCTTATTATCTAATACATCAATCGATTATTCAACCAAATATAGTGAATTTAGCGAAAACAAAAACCGGAGCCTTCTCTTCTCCGGTTTGCTTGAACATCAGGAAGGTGACTTGCAACTACCTAATTGTTTCAACTTTGTTTTTATATATCTCGCCTCAAAACTTAACTACTGAATGTGAATCGTTGGAGCTTTGAAACAACATCTGTTGTAGCTTTTAATCTTATATCGGTCTAACTCTAACCTGACCACCACCAAGTCTAACTTTTTAAATACGGTGGCTAACTCTCACTTAATTAATGGTATTACTTTTAGATATTACTTTGGTAATGCATGGAGCTTAACATCTAATACATTTAATACTTGTTGCAAGGAACTTGTGTTTGAGAAGGCGGTAATCACAAGACGTTTCCTTCCTGTAACTGTATATTAGCATGATCACCCTAAAAGTACAACCAAAAAGCTTACATTTTTCAACTTTTTTTGACAGCGATTCCAGCCGTGTGGCAGTAAAGCTAGCATCACTTCGTTAACGGTGTTAAAGATGTAGCTTTTAGCTCTCTTGTCACCGCTAAATTGACAAGATTGTTAGCCCTAATTTATTCAAATTACGCATCATTTTTTTCTTTACGTCGCAATGCCGCAACTCCGACACTGCTCAGTAATACGCTGCCCAGTAATCCCAAGATTGCCGAAGATTGTTCGTCTGTTCGTGGTAGCGTTTTGGCTTTGCCCTTAGTCGTTGTCGCCACACTGACGCTATTAGCTTTTGTTTGATCAACCGTTACAGGTACCAGGTCATCCGTCTGATCGGCAATATTAGTTGGCTTTTGCTCATCTGGTTGTGTTGTTGTACCTGGGTTGCCTGGCGTAGTTGGCGTATCTGGCTGTTCAACTACATTTGGCGCTTCATCTGGCACAATGTTTAATTTAATGGATGTTGCAATGCCATTAGCCTCATTCTCGGCTTTGATTGCTAGTAACTCCTGTCTGGCAACTTCCGCATTGGATTCATTGGTTGTAATTTCGTAATGCTTAGTACCGTCACCCAACTCGTGTTTTACACTCGGTGCTTCATCTGGAACGATATTTATTTTAATCGTTGTTGCAATTCCCTTGGCCTCATTGGCAGCTTTGATTGTCAGCAACTTACCTTGTGTTGCCGCTAAGTTGGCCTCGGTAGTGGTCACTTCATAATGCTGTGTTCCATTACTCAACTTATGTTCTACCTGGTACGGTGCGTCATCCGGCACAATATTTATCTTGATCGTTGTTGCAATCCCCTTGGCCTCATTGGCAGCTTTGATTGCCTCAAGTTTAGCCTTCGTTGCCGCCAAATTAGCTGCAGTCGTCGTCACTTCATAATGCTGCGTTCCATTACTCAGCTCATGTTGAACCTGGTATAGTGCATCATTTGGCACAATGTTTATCTTGATCGTTGTCGCAATCCCATTGGCCTCATTTTCAGCCTTAATCGCAAGCAACTTAGCTTGTGTTGTCGCTAAGTTGGCCTCGGTAGTGGTCACTTCATAATGCTGTGTTCCATTACTTACCTTATGTTCTACTTGATATGGTGCGTCATCTGGCACAATATTTATCTTAATCGTTGTTGCAATTCCCTTGGCTTCATTGACAGCTTTGATTGCCTCAAGTTTAGCCTTCGTTGCCGCCAAATTAGCTGCAGTCGTCGTCACTTCATAATGCTGCGTTCCACTTAATACTGTATCAACTACTGTGACTGTAGCAGTGTTTGTATACGTATATGGCGTTCCCGGCATCTGCAAACTGTAGGTAACATGATAAACACCAGCTTTACTAGTATTAACATCGTTTGTATTGTTTAATTTAAGCAAACCACTTGTAACATATGGAGTATAGTCAAACGGTATCAGCGAAGCCAAAACTGTCTGCCCATTAATCACTGTAGTAGCTGGATTACCATTGGCGTCAAGTTGGGGACTAATAATGTAAAAATAGTCAAAATTATCATTGCTATTCCACTGATCGCCGGTGCTAATCGTTGTATCGTTAACACCTAAAAAGCTGAATGCTAAATGATACAGGCCTTGGAAAGTAATATTGCCCGCAGCATCTTTAAATAGCACTGAAAAGGCAAAACCTAATTCAGCAGTTGGAGCAACATCAGTGTATGGAATGACAAATTGATTATTAGTTTCATCAAACGTCACAGCTTGACTAGCTCCCTGTGTATTATAGTTAGCCACAATTTGAACCGTTGGTGTTCCGAACAAATCTAAATCTGCCAAGCTGAATAGTCCGCCCAGTGTTGGCCCAAGTAAATCAACCCGATCAGTTTGCGGTGTCCCATAAAATTGACCGGTTTGATTTGTGTTACCGTTCAGTTGTATTGGCGTCTCAACCTTAACTAAATGATTACTCATTAAAATACCAGTTCCTGCGGTGGTCAACGAACTTGGTAGAACCGCCACATCGATATTATTACCGGCAAAAGCTAAATCGCCAATGGTCGTTAGCGAAGTTGGCAGATTAGTCAGCATGGTTAATAAATTACCAGCAAAGGCCTCTGCGCCAATGTTAGTAACACCATTAGGGATCGATATATTAGTTAATTTATTAGTTGAAAATGCTCCATTACCAATATCAGTGACACCAGCTGGAATTACAACGCTCGTCAGCAGATTATCGTAAAAAACTCCTTCGGCAAGTGTTATCAATCCAGTCGGTATGGTCACATTGGTTAGCTTGTTGGTTGAAAATGCATAGGTGCCAATTTGTGTCACACTATTAGGAATTGTTATATCAGTTAACTTATTGGTTGAAAATGCTCCCATGTCAATGGTGGTAATACCATCCGGAATTACAACACTAGTTAGTAAGTTATTATAAAAGACCCCTTCGGCAAGCGTTGTTAATCCAGTGGAAATTGTTGCGCTAGTCAATTTATTCATTGCAAATGCGTAGGCGCCAATCTGCGTCACACTATTAGGAATAACAATATTAGTTAGTCCACTTTGCAGAAACGCATTTTCTCTAATCAAGGTCAAATTATTAGATAATGTGACAGAAGTTAGATTAGTAGTTCGTGCGAATGCCCCGGCCCCGATCCATATGACGGTATCGGGTATGACCACACTCGTAATATTCTCGTTACCCAAAAATGCATCCTGGGCAATACCTGTAATCGTGCTCGTAATCCCACCGATAGTAACTTCACTCGGAATCACGACGTCTGTTGCAGTCCCAGTGTACTTAGTAATGGCCCTTTGATCTGGCTGATTAGCAACTTCAGCATACTCAAAATCACTAGCTGGGGTAGCCTCGACGGCAGCCACAGGCGTATCTGCGGTTGTACTTGCTGGTGTCACCGCTACTTTAGTTGGACTCGACGCATTGACTAGTTCATCGTCATTATTTTCAGTGGCATTTGTTTCAACAGTCGTAGTTTGAGCAGTTTCATCAGCCTGCTTTGCAACCGTGTTGATTGGTGTAGTTGGAACGTCTGCTCGAGTTTCAGTTTCATCCGTATCGACTTTATTTGCTGGGTCAGTAGTAACAGTCTGAACTGCTGTCGCTGGTTCAACGACTGCTTGATCTGCTTGCGCACTGGAACTCATCCCCACCATACCAATTATTGCAGCGAAACTTGCGACCCCAATCACTAACCATTGCTTGCCCTTTTTATGCAACTTGTAATGCGTCTTGATTTCTTCCATCTGATCATTTTTCATTTTATTCTTATTACAAATCATCCTACATAATTTGTAATAAACTCCCCCCATTCATAAATGTGTCCATTTGATAATCCCTACCACAAAAGTAAATATCGATTAACTATTAATACTGTTAACTTTTTAGTCAAAATACCCCAATAGAACTTCAATCACTATTATCAGTTCCCCCTTCTGTGATTTAATTTTTGCTTGCAAACTCAAACCTAGCCATTTTTCGTCGAACAAAACAGGAAGAACCGCAATCACCCTCTAGCTACCAAGACAAGCACCCGATTACCCGCCAAATTCATTAATTGACCTAATAAATTTTATAGCCAGCTATTAATGCTAATATAACTTCTTCCTTTGGCTCTATCGTACCATGTACCACCCCGAGCCACAACCAAAAACTGACTTTTTGGTACCGCTTTCTTCACTGGCATAACACACTATTATCCGATAGTTACTTTCATGTACCTAACAAACATAAAAGTACCTACTTGTAATTTGTAAGTAAGCAGACTAAACTCAATTTACGGGTAAATTAACATCTTAAAGGAGCGCACTGTAATGAATAAAACATATCAATTTTTAACACCTTACCACTTCAAAAATGGCGCTGAAATCAAGAATCAAATCGTCATTCCACCAATGACCGAAGCTTCAGCGCTTTAAAATGGCGCTGTGTCGAGCGACGAATTGAACTATTTTAGCCTGCACGCTGGTGGGGCTGGCATGTTCATTACCCCCGTCGCCAATGTCACTCCTCATGGTAAAGGATTTGAGGGCGAGCTATCCGTAACTGACGACCGCTTTCTACCAGGCTTGACTAAGTTAGCTGAAACAATAAAACATAATGGTACTAAGGCTATTTTACAAATTTTTCATGCTGGCCGAATGTCTAATTCTTCTATCTTAAGAGGAGCCCAACCCGAAAGCGCTAGTGCCGTGGCAGCGTTGCGACCAGGCGCAGAAACACCACGTGAACTTTCTGACGCAGAGATTGAAGAAATTATCACTGCGTTTGGTGACGCCACTCGCCGCGCCATCCAGGCTGGTTTCGATGGTGTTGAGCTGCATGGCGCCAATACCTATTTGATGCAACAATTTTTCTCCCCACACTCTAACCGACGAACGGACAAATGGGGCGGTTCGCTAGAAAAGCGCATGAACTTTGCATTAGAGATTATCAAGAGCGTCCATGCGGCTGTGACACAGTACGCTAAAGCTCCATTTATCGTTGGCTACCGAATCTCGCCAGAGGAAATCGAAGAACCTGGCATTCGTCTCGATGACACACTCAAATTTATTGATGTTTTAGCTGACCAACCGATTGATTACCTCCACGTTTCAATGGGCTATGCTTGGCGTACATCATTAAATGACAAGAATGATACTGAACCAATTATTCTAAAAATCAAACAGCAAGTTAATAACCGCTTGCCACTGATTTCAGTGGGCTCAAACGAAACTCCAGCTGACGCTGAAAAATTAATGGATGCCGGAATTGACTTTGTGGCACTCGGGCGTGAAAGTTTGCGTGAACCACACTGGGTTCAAAAAGTGATGGCCGATCAGGAACAAGCAATTCGCTACACAATGGCACAATCTGACTTTGAGGAGTTGGGAATTAATTCGGCATTCGCTGATTTTCTTGGCTTGTTAAACGCTGATTTGCATATTGTTAATTCCAGTCAAGGAAAAGATGAATTTGAAGAACGGCTTGGTGGAGTTGAAGGCGGAGACTAGAGTTCACCTTCAATCTATGTTGCCGCGTGGTGCTCTCTTACCGTAACGGCTTTCGTTTAACACAAAAAATAACCTAATTATGATTCGAAATTTCAAATCATGATTAGGTTATTTTTGTGGTGCGCTGCAGTTTTTTATCTCACTTGCTGAATTGTGCTCACAGCCACTGACGTCTGATGTATAACACAGAAGGGACAACCACTTCACACCCCGAAGTAATTGTCCCTTCTGTGTTATACCACGACGTCAACCCGTGGCTGTTCGCACACTATTCTCTTGAATAGCTACTCAAATCTCCCAAAATTTCATCTAAGAAATCTTGTTTTGATTTGCTTACTTGTTTTTCTTCACCATACTTACGTACCGTTACACCGCTGTCTTTAACTTCATTGTCTCCAACAACCAAAGTATATGGTACTTTTTGGGTTTGGGCTTCACGAATCTTGTAACCCATTTTTTCATTTCTGTGGTCCACTGAAACTCGGATTCCGGCAGCTGCTAATTCCTTACGTAAATCCTCAGCATAGTCGGCATGCAAATCTTCACGGACTGGAATAATTTTAACTTGTTCTGGTGATAACCATGTTGGGAAAGCACCCTTGTACATTTCTGTTAGATAGGCTGTGAATCGTTCCATGGTTGAAACTAGTCCACGGTGAATCATGATTGGACGATGTTCCTGGCCATCTTCGCCAATGTAGTGCAAGTCGAATTGTTTTGGCAACATGAAGTCTAATTGAATAGTAGAAAGTGTTTCGTCATTTCCTAAAGCGGTCTTAGTTTGAACGTCCAACTTAGGACCGTAGAATGCAGCTTCGCCTTCTGCTTCGTAATAATCGAGACCCATATCGTCCATCGCTTGCTTCAACATTGTTTGGGCATTGTTCCACATCTCGTCATCGTCAAAATACTTGTCTGTATTCTTAGGATCACGATAGCTTAATCGGAAGCTATAATCGTTGATATCAAAGTCATGATAAACTTCAATCATCAATTGAAGGATGCTCTTAAACTCATCCAAAATTTGACTTGGTGCAACGAACGTGTGGCCATCATTTAATGTCATTTCACGAACTCGTTGTAATCCTGACAACGCGCCTGATTTTTCGTAACGGTGCATCATTCCTAATTCAGCAATTCGCAATGGCAATTCACGATATGAACGAATGTGATGTTTGTAAATTTGAATATGGCTAGGGCAGTTCATTGGTCGTAATTCAAGTTGTTCGCCGTCTCCCATGTCCATTGGGGGAAACATGTCTTCACGATAATGCTGCCAGTGACCAGAAGTCTTGTACACGTCCAAGTTCATCAAGATTGGTGTGTAAACATGCTTGTAACCATTAGCAACTTCCTTGTCGATGATGTAGCGTTCGATCACCCGACGAATTGTGGCACCCTTTGGCATCCAGTATGGTAAACCAGCACCAACTTTAGGATCAACGAAGAATAAATCTAAGTCATTTCCGATAACACGGTGGTCACGTTCACGTGCTTCTTGACGGGCCTTCAAATCATCTTCCAGTGCATCTTTCTTATAAAAGACCGTACCATAAATCCGTTGGAGCATTGGGTTGGATGACTTGCCTTGCCAGTAAGCACCGGCAACCGACAATACTTTAAAGTTCTTAACAACATCCACGTAACAAAGGACATCTTCAGTTGCGACAGTCGCAAAGTCACCAACTTTGAACAATGCAACTTTATCATTGTCAGCAGCTGTCTTTAATAATTCACTTTGATATGGGTCATTTTTAACTTCTGCTAATGCATCAGCCAATGGAACTTCAACGCGCTCAATTTTGGCGTCGTCCTTGGCAAATTTTTTGATGCCATCTTCTAATTGACCTAATTCATCAGCTGAAACCTGAACGTCGTCTTTGTCTGAGTCAACGTAAAAGCCATCATCACTGGCCACATCGGCACCTAAACGAATACCATCAAATTGTTGGTGCAATGCTGCAGCTAATAAGAGCGCTGTTGTTTGGCGCAGTGCCTGTAATCCTTCTTTGGAATCGCGGTCAATTTTTTTGACCGAACCGTCTGATGCTAAAACTTGAACTTCTGCCATCTAACTCCACTCTCCTTTTTATAAATAAAAAAGCCCCTAGTATCAACTGATACTAGGGACGTTATTAACATTATTAACGTGGTTCCACCCATGTTCACAAGACGTGTGTTTTCACAATAAACACAGAAGTCTTGCCTCCATTGGCTGCTAGCGGGAACCAACCCGGATTTCCTTATTTCGGAAATAGATGCTCAAAGGTAGTACCACATCAGCGCCCCTCACTGTTAAGATTTCAGCCTATGTCTTAACATCTCTGACGGTTAACCAAGTAGCTCGTCCTTCAATCTGAGAATAATTATAGCACCAATATTTTAAATAGCAATAGTGATTTATTTAGATTTAACAATTATATTGCTATATCATAATCCAATAAAAAACTGTGCTCGCCCCTCAATTGAGCAACTTAGCACAGTTTTAATTCGTACTTATTTTTTCGTAATGTAACCTTGTTCCTTCAGTAGTTCGGCACACAAAATCGCACCACCAGCGGCACCACGAGATGTGTTGTGGGATAGTCCAATAAACTTCCAGTCAAAAATCTTGTCTGGACGCAACCGACCAATTGAAATTCCCATGCCGTTTTCAAAATTCACGTCATAACGGACTTGTGGACGATCATCTTGTTGCATGTATTGAATAAATTGCTTAGGAGCACTGGGCAAGCCCAATTCTTGGGGCACACCACGATAATCCTCCAGTGCTTCAATTAATTCTTCTTTAGTTGGATTTTGCTTGAAGTTCACAAATGCTGCTGCAGTGTGACCATATAAAACAGGTACCCGCAAGCATTGACTCGTAATCACTGGTGACTCTGCAGAAACAATTTCTTTTCTCTCATCATCTACATGGCCCCAAATCTTCAACGGTTCATTTTCAGACTTAGCCTCTTCACCACTAATATAAGGAATCACGTTGCCAACAATTTCAGGCGCATCTTCCAATGTTTTACCAGCGCCGGAAATGGCTTGGTAAGTTGTCGCGATCACTTGAGTTGGTTCGAACTTTTTCCAAGCAGACAAAGCTGGCGTATAGCTTTGAATTGAACAGTTGGGCTTAACTGCAATAAAGCCCCGCTTTGTACCTAACCGTTCACGTTGATATTTAATAATTTCAGAATGATCCGGATTGATTTCAGGGACAATCATCGGTACATCTGGCGTCCAGCGGTGGGCACTGTTATTAGAGACAACTGGTGTTTCTGTTTTTGCGTATTCTTCTTCAATGGCACGGATTTCATCTTTACTCATGCTAACTGCCGAGAAGACAAAGTCAACTTGCGCAGCGATTTTATCGACATCTTTAACATCCATCAGTACCAAATCTTTAACTGCATCCGGTACTGGGGTTTCCATTTTCCAACGACCGTTGACCGATTCTGCGTAGGTTTTACCAGCACTATGAGCACTCGCTGCCACTACCACTACTTCAAACCACGGATGATTTTCCAACAATGTTACGTAACGTTGACCAACCATTCCAGTTGCTCCAATTACACCAACCTTAAACCTCTGATCCATTCCGCATCCCCCCTGAATTTTAATAGTGCTATCGTACTTCTTGCGCATGGTAAAAATCAATAGAAAAACCTCAAGAATTTAAATAACAGTAATTTAACTATTTTTTTGTTTTCGACCGCGCAGTCCATAAACTGCGAATAACGCAACAAACCAAACAACCGAAACCACCAATGAAATGCGAGTTTCCGGGTCAAATAATAAGAAAATTAGCACGGCTGTAAAAAAGACCAAACTCGCCCAATCAGTAACTGGATAACCAGGCATTAAAAATTCCTTAACTCCCGCTGGCTGTGCGCGGCGGAATTTAATGTGGCACCATAGCATGATCAACCAAACAAATACAAAATTAATCGTGGACACACCTGAAATTAAATTAAAAATTCCCGCGGGCATTAAGTAATTTAAGATAACCACCACAAACAAAATGGCAGATGAAAAATGCAGTGCTGTGTTCGGCACCATATGGCGACTTAGTTTGGTAAAACGATGCATCGCATTACCACCGGTAGCCAGGGCATGTAATGTACGACTGGTACTGAAGATGGCACTGTTAGTAGCCGACATAGCGGCCGTTAATACAACAAAGTTTAGAATCGCAGCGGCACTCGTAATTCCAATGCCAGAAAAGACCTGCACAAACGGACTTGAAGTAGTGGTAATCGTGTTCCATGGCGCAACACACATAATTGCAATCATTGAACCAATGTAAAACAGTCCAATTCTAATGGGCAAGCTATTAATTGCGCGTGGTAAATCCTTGTGTGGATCCTTGGTTTCACCAGCGGTTAATCCCACCATTTCAATACCCACAAAGGCGAAAACCACCATTTGAAATGACATCAAAAAGCCACTAACACCAGTGGGGAAGAACCCGCCATGAGATACTAAATTGCTAAACGAGGCTGTCGAGGTTCCCGTCCGAAAATGAAAGAGTGTCATCCCCAAGCCAACAACAATCAGCGCTAGGATCGCCACCACTTTAATCATCGAAAACCATGATTCCAATTCACCAAACAGACCGACATTGACCAGGTTGACTAACAATAATAGCAAAATAATGACGAGCGGCCCGACCCACTGCGGCAAGCTGGGAAACCAATATTTTAAATAAATTCCCGTGGCTGTTAAATCCGCCATTGCCAGGCTGAGCCAGCACGACCAATACGTCCAACCGGTAATAAATTCCATCCGATCGCCCAAGTATAATTTGATGAAATCAATAAACGAATGTTTACTCGTATCGGACAACAATAATTCCCCGATCGCCCGCATCATGAAGAAACAAAAAATTCCGACGATTAGATATGACAGAATAATGGATGGACCGGCTTTTCGAATGGCACTACCAGAACCCAAAAACAATCCTGTTCCAATGGCCCCACCGATGGCAATCATTTGAATATGGCGGCTCTGTAACGATCGTGACAACTGACGCTGCTCTTTCATCTGTCCCACTCCTCAATTTTTAGATATGTAACTTCCCATTTAATCAAAATAAAAAGCCCCTGGTACATTCAAATGTACCAGGGACGCTAATTTCATCTTCAACGCGGTTCCACCCAAGTTTTACAACCCAAAATATGGATTGTCTCTTGTAGTTGATAGTGGAACTACCCAATTTAAGTACACCATTTTAAATGACCAGCTTTCAGCAATACCAGTCTCTCTGTGATTATCTCGCGAGATTAACGACTATTATTGCAAAGGTCAGATAAATTGTCAATGATTTTTTCTCATGCAATTTTAATAGAGCGCGAACAACCACGGGTAGAAACCGTAACATAACGGTATCAGAAGTGATATGATTCGTCCTTTGAGTCATGTTGCTTCTGATATTGTTATGTGAAGGCTTCTGTGGTTGTGAGCGCATTTCAGCTAGAGCGCAGAGAAACCACGGGTAGAAACCGTAACATAACGGTATCAGAAGTGATATGATTCGTCCTTTGAGTCATGTTGCTTCTGATACTGTTATGTGAAGGCTTCTGTGGTTGTGAGCGCATTTCAGCTAGAGCGCAGAGAAACCACGGGTAGAAACCGTAACATAACGGTATCAGAAGTGATATGATTCGTCCTTTGAATCATGTTGCTTCTGATATTGTTATGTGGAGGCTTCTGTGGTTGTGAGCGCGTTTCAGCCAGAGCGCAGAGAAACCTAAATTATCATAAGCATGAGCATCGGTTGCCATTTACTAAGGTCATAATATCTAACAGCTATAGACGATCACTTATCCAATAAAAGTCTCGTTGCCAACAACCTAAACTGACCGGGAGTTAACCCCTCAGTGCTTTTAAATATTCTGATCATATATGCCTCAGAACTAAAACCACAACGTTGTGCTACCTGTCTTAGTGCCATTGTTGGATACCTAATTAGTAATAATTTTGTTTCAGCAATTATATACATAGCTAGTGCGCGGCGCGGCGTAGTATTGTACACGTCACTGAAAGTCTGCAGTACATACTGAACACTGTAATTAGTCATACCTGCCAATGAAGTGTTCGTTAATGGGCTATCAAATTTGTTGTATATGATATCCAGAACTGATTTGGCTATTTTTTGTTTATTCACCTCAAGTTTGCTATTTGTATATGGCTTCAGCATAGAAACAAATTTTTCCACAAGTTTTGAAGCTTCTAAATTACTTGTATAATTCCTGCGAAATTTAATATTATATTTCCGAATATAGGCAAATAACTCAGCACTTAAAACTGGAATGTACAGCACTCGCTGGTCCTTGGCAAGAGACAACATTTCACGTACTTTAGCACCTGAAAAAATTAAATAACTGGTTTGCCAAACTGAAGATTCTGCATGCCAAGTAAAGCTCACATTAGATTCAACTAAAATTCCTTGACCAACTCTAAGTTGCACCTGCCTATTTGATAGCGTAATTTGCCCTACACCTGCATCACTTTGAAGCCAATAGTAGTACGGTACTCCATTTGACTTTGCTACTGACTGTTGGTTCCAGCTTTGTCCCATTTCGCTAATTGCAAATGGAAATCCAACTGAATTATAACTAATTTTAACCTGACCATTGTGCTTTTTATTATCATTGACATAGTAGCCTGTTACATTAATATCATCATCCGTGCTGCCGTACAACCGATGCGATTTATCATACCATTCTCCATGTTTGCCAAGCACCTTAATCTGTAAACGATACTCACCGACCGATAGTTTTGGTGATACATAACGCAATCCATCATTTGTCACTTGACTATAAAAATCAATAGTAACTTCATGGACAACCGTATTGTCAGAATCAAACAAAGTGAGCAAAGCATATCCGCTGTGTGAATCAGTTCTACCAAAAACTCTAATATCCGTCCCTTCAAATTTAACCGTCATACTATCATTTTTCATTTTTCCCAGCCATGCTAATTTTTCTTTTTTTAATTTAACTTCTTCTTCATTGAACCAATTCCAACTAGACCAAAATTCAGATATATTAAGTTTAGTTCCTGTCACTTTTATTGGCAGCCAAATGGAAGTCGTACAATCCAAAAACGGATAGGATCTGCGATCACCAATATACATCGGGAAATCACCCTTGTTCGAATGTAATTTAAAAACAAACGAACTTTGCGAGTTATGTGTTAAAGTACCTGACGGGCAAAATGGACCCCTATATTCCCACGGTCCAATCAAACTATCTGCGCAATAATAATAATTATCATTTCGTTCCCAACTAGTTTTTTGTGATACCAACAAAAAATAATGACCATTCTCCTTAAACATTGCAGGAGCTTCTGTTCCAGGGGCAATATTACTAATAATTTTTTCCTCTGCAAAATGACCATCTGCCGACAAACGATAGATATCACCCTCGTGTGTCAAAAGATAGTTTGTTCCATCATCATCGGTAAAACTCCCAATATGCCACATTTTAATAGGTTCACCATTAAATAATAACGGTCCCTTAAATACAAACGGTTCATCTAGACCGTCAGCAATAGCATATCCAACACAAGGATCAAATGTGCGCTCATCGTCAGTATGCATCATCATTACATATTGTCCATTTACCGTTCTAACTACTTTTGGTCGTTCACCAATCCGGTGAGGACCAAGCAACCCGTCTTTTTGTTTTTTTACCGCAAGGCCCATATAAGTCCAATGTTCCAAATCTTCAGAACGATATCGAGTAAATCCCGCAAATTGCACACTATTTTCCAGCCTATATTCGCCAAAGAGATAAAAATAGTTGCCGTCTTTAATTAGACACCCACCAGAAGAATTAACTACATTAGAATTTTGATCATACCGAGGAATTCCGTTAAATATAATTGGCATGTCATTAACCTTCCTTTTTTTACACCACTCAGTTTTAAAAACATAAATATTAATTTATCTCCATACTACAGCAAAAACAATGTAGTTTACTGTCGAACTACACTGTTTTTAAACTAAAAATTATTGATGAGTTTTTCCTCTTGCTGCGTAAGGAAAAATCATTTTAACACTTAACTAGCATGCCAAATTGCAGTTACTTACAAATTTATAAATTCATCTACTTCTATTCACTGTCTGCCTTATGATCGTTTTTCTTCCAAAATTCAATAGAATCATAATCAACACCCGTTAACTGTTCACATACAGCTTTAGTATTCGGTTCGACTTCCGCCATACTACCTCCATCTTGCAAACGTGATAATTCACCTGCCAAAATATTGAAAGTTTTTTTACTTACATGGAATCTACTTGCAAAAAACATTGCAAGTAAAATCATGATCCCAACTCCACCGGATACAAGAAATAAAATCATGTGTGTTGCACTTGCAGGTTGTGCAACTGCTCCACCTGTCGATTGCCGGAAGCCCGCTAAATCAAGCAAATAACCAGCAACAACCGCAGCTAATCCTTGACTAATTTGATTAATAAACACCATTACTGAGGCAAATAAACCAGCCCTATTTTTCCCCGTCACTAATGTATCAATATCAGGGATAAATGGAAATACGTTCCAAGGAAGAAAATATAAAATATATAATCCGACTTCATAGCACAACATTCCTATAACCAACCAAGCCATCATTCCCACTGGCTTTGTCATACCAACAAAAGCCCAATCCACAGCACTTAATAAAATAAGTGAGTAACCAAATAAATACAGAGCTCTAGGTGATATTTTTGTAACAATTATTCCCGCTAAAATTGTTACAGGAACAGAAACAATACTCAAAGACTGCAAGAATCCAGATGTACTTGTGGTCTTGCCTAGTACAAGCACTATATAGTAGACGAATGTTGTCGACCATAAAATTGTTGCAAAATAAGAACTCAGGTAAATACCCATATGTGTTCTAAAGCTTTTAATCCTAAAGGTAGAAAAATAATTTTTTAATTCTGATTTTAATGTTGCTTTTTTACCATTATTATCTTCTAATGCCTGTGCCTCTAACTTTTTCGCCTCTGCTTTGGTCACAAAATGTTCCCACGTTGTTTTATAGGTAATCAAAACGAGAAAGAAAGTTACAACAGAAAACATAACTTGCATAATTAAATATGGTGTTGGTGAAGTCTTTGGGAAAAAGTGAAATAATTGTGCAGGTACAAACTGAGCTAGCATATTACCTAGGCCCGCAATAACCATTCGTGTCGTTGATAATTTTGTCCGCTCATTGTAGTCTTTTGTCATTTCATTTGGCAAAGTTTCCCAGGGAATTTGTAGTACTGACATAAGTACAGTGGTAACTAAATAAGTAATTAAGTAGTACCAGTAATTCATTCCAGCAACCCATAAAGTTATGGCAATTAATACTGAGGGTGCTGCTGCCAAAATAAAAAGATGTCGTCTTCCAAAAATTCGACCAATTTTGTATTTATAAATATTATCTGAAATATTTCCCATAACGAGTGATGCCAGTCCATCAGCCACACGTCCAATTAGAAAAATCGTTGCACCTTGTCCAGCAGACAATCCACAAAATGTTGTATAGAAAAATAGTAACCAAGCTCCAACTAACCCTTGCATAGAAATACTAAAAAAAGAAAAAACACCAAAGCCTAACGACCGGCCTATTCCAATTTTGCCACGTTTTTGATATATACTTTTCGAGGCATATTGATCCCAGCCATCATTAATATTAATTTTATTTTCATCCATAGCCTAATTTTCCTTTCCTTAATCTGTAATTTTATGATTCATTAATTATTTGTTCTCTTAACTTACGAGCTATTTGATCATCTGATAAAGCTAAATGAGTATTTGAAAGTAACATAACCCGGGAATCAGAATTTTCCATTAAATAGTTTCTTTCCCACTTATCCTCATCTGAGCTATCACCAAGCACTCTCAAATAAGACCTTAATCTTCGTAATTTTATTGAATTCAATTCAATATTTGAATATGCATCATTGCAGAAGAAATCAAACCATTTTGACGAAGGATTATTCTGTCTCATTTTCAAAATTTCATCATTTGATCTCATTGCTTCATCAGATTCCAAAAATGCATGAATTATTTCATCATTTTGATAAAAATGATAGGCCTTTATCGTTGCTCTTAGTGCGTGTAAAGAGCATGTCTGAACATTGATATCAAGCATAATATCATTATAAAAAACAGACTGATTATGTGGATCCATGATATCTTCATAAACCTGTACGGACTTTCTTTTAAGCTGATCCCAAGCATCATATTTTGTGCTAATTAATTCATCTATAATACTCAATTGTTTATCTATAGCAACGTCCCCTGTCAACCAATTCATTTCTTCCAGTTGTAAGGAGTGTCCCATCCAGGATTTAATTAGTTTGCGAACTATATATGTTGCAAACTCATCCCCTGCTTTTTCATCAGCATTGGGGCCATACTGAATTGATGCCTTAAAATAATCCTCATAAATTTTGCTTACTTGAGTATGTGATTCATCATAATATCGGTGAACATATTCAGTGATAATTTCTGCATTGGAGCGACTCCGATACTCACTACGCCAAGACTGAGCTACTTCTCGGATGAATAAGATATGTGGTTTCACATTGCCAACGTTAATTAACTCTAAAGTATCCATATTTGCTTGACGAACTTTACTTAGTTCTTCCGATACAAATTGTGGACTGTTAGGAAGTAGCGTCAAAAAACTTGATGCCTGTAAATCATGAAAAGTTACATGATAGTATATTCCTCGTTTACGTTTAGCAGTATTGGGAATGCTAAGTACTGGTGAACGAGGGTTATCATCGCCTTGTCGCCTGGAAACCATTTTTCCATAGCCACTATCTGCCCATATCTCAATTACATCAGAAGGTAATCTTAATAAATCATCGTTAAAGAGTGCTGTTAATTCCCCATAAATGTTTATGACACATTGCGCACCTGGATCCAATTCTTGAACCATGTCATATTGCATTTTGATCACATCATTGATTACATCAGCTTTTTCTTTATTAGTCCACGTATGGTTTTGGTCTTCGAGCCAAAATGGTCGATCTCCTTGTCCACGGAAACCGAGACCATATAACACAGCAGTTCCACGCTGTTCAGTTATACTATCGCGCCACAGTTTTTTAAATAGTTTTGGATATTTAAGGTATGATGCTTCTAGGTCGGGATAAACTCTTGCAAACATTTCAGCACCCAGAGGCTCTGCGTGGTGATGGGCTATAGTTAATCCCATCGCCTGAGCTCCTTTTCTGTGGTATTTACTTTCCTTATCTGTTCCCGGAATTATTAAATTTCCACCTAACCGTAGTAACGTCTCGTAGATTCTGTCCCAAACATACTCATTGGAATCATGGTCCTGCCATTTTGTCAGCAATAATTCATCGTTGACAAACCATCCCCTATATTTGGTTTTATAATTAGCTAAATGTTGGTCAAAATTATTCCAAATAATTTTATCGCTTTTTTTTCTCGTTTGTCCATGAAGTACCAAAAGTCATCAACTTTCAGCACGTTTCGTGAAATTGATAACACACCATACATCAGTCCCAGTTGAGTAGCCGATACAATCTCAACTCGCTGTTGACTAACAAAATGAACAGTGAAGTCATCATCCTTTTCTCCATTGGCAATTTCTTTTTTCTCTAAAATAATCTCATTCTTTGAGCCGTGACTAGTTACCACTTTACGAATATCTCTTTGTAAAATACTTACTGCATTTTTTAATACTGATTCTTCTGGATGTTCTGTCACCACAGTAGTATTAAGACTAATTTCAAACACTTGATTAACATCCATTTAAGTTCCACTCCTCCTCAATATAATTTTCCTAGGATGATTTCATGATAGCGCTTACCATTTGTGCTTCCAATGCACTAGTTTATGCAGTAATTGCACTAGTTACTTTTTTTAGGTGTATTTTTAAAATACTGATTTTAATAAACTACTGATAGTTACCTCAGATTTAGGCTCTATAATTAAATTGTCGAAATTTGATTGCAGACGCAGTACCTGCCGTGTAACATTGGCTTTTCACGTTTTATTTTAATTGCCGAAACGTGCTCAGCAACCACAGAAACTTCCGTGTAACATAAAAAGGACCTGAACCAAATTCAAAATACGAATCTGATTCAGGTCCTTTTCACGTTACACTCCAGTTTCTAATCGCGGTTGTTCACACTCTACATTTTAAGCGTCATCGCATTCATCGCCACGATAATCGTTGAAAGCGACATAATCAATGCTCCAACTGCTGGGCTTAATACTATTCCGATTCCTGCCAGCACACCAGCTGCTAGTGGGATTGCAATAATGTTATAACCGGCACCCCACCACAGATTTTGCACCATCTTGCGGTTTGTTGCCCTTGCTAGATTTAAGAAGTTCAAAATATCTTTTGGATTACTCTTTACTAAAATCACGTCTGCCGAGTCAATTGCCACGTCCGTCCCCGCACCAATTGCGACTCCAATATTGGCTCGTGCCAAACTAGGGGCATCGTTAATTCCGTCACCAACCATCATTACCTGATGACCATTTGCTTGGTACTCACGCACAATCTTTTCCTTATCCTCTGGTTTCAGATTGGCTTCGACAGTTAACTCGCCTAACTGCGCGGCAACCTGTTTTGCAGCCGGTTCATTATCCCCCGTCAACATAACTGGTTGAATACCCATCTGATGTAATTGAGCGATAAATGCTTTAGCTGCTGGCTTAATTTGATCACCTTGTGCAATCAACCCCAGGGCTCTGCCATCACTAATCAAATAACTCACTGAATTTCCTGCAGACGCTAATTGCTTAAATTCACCCTGATCAAACTCAATCTGTTGTTTTTCAAGATAGTCAGCCGTCACAATTGAATAGCTCTGACCAGCAACTTTCCCGTTCAAGCCGACACCCTGAACTGCTTCGACATCACTGACTTCAGTTAGTTCAATTTGTTGTTCCTTGGCAGCAGTCAGAATTCCAGTTGCCAATGGGTGGCTTGAATTTGATTCCAGGCTCGCAAATAATTGCAACACTTGTTTGGCGGAAGTATCTGTCTGCAATGCCTTAACTTGATCAACTTTAAAAACACCTTCAGTTAAGGTACCTGTTTTGTCCATTAACACGGTATCAACATGCTTGGCAGTTTCAATTGCGTGGCGGTCGCGAATTAACAATCCATTGGTGGCCGCAATCGACGTGCTTCGGGCGACAACTAGTGGGATAGCAACACCTAACGCGTGGGGGCATGCGATCACGAGGACCGTCACCATTCGTTCCAGCGCCGTATCTGGACCACCAATGCCTAACCAAACAAAGAATGCGATTATTCCAACCGATAAAGCGGCATAAAACAGGTACTTAGCCACCTTTTCAGCCATCCCCTCAGCTTTCGATTGTTCTTGTTGCGCCTGATTGACCAATTTCATTACTTGGGCCAAATAGCCAGTTTCTCCGGTACCAGTGACTTTGACCGTTAAATTACCATTGCCGTTTACCGAACCACCGATAACTTGATCGCCAGTCGTTTTTGTGACCGCTTTTGCTTCACCAGTCACCAATGATTCGTTCACCGAACTGCTGCCAGCGACAACATCCCCATCAGCCGGTACTTTTTCACCAGCCTGGACAACCACTTTTTGGCCCTCAGACAACTTATTTAGCTCAATATCTTGCAGCTTACCGTTATCATCAATCACGTGCGCCATACTTGGCAGTAATGCGGCCATTTTTTCCAGCGCATTGCCAGCATTCATCACGGCATTCATTTCTATCCAGTGACCCAGCAACATGATGACAATCAAGCTAGCCAATTCCCAGAAGAAGTCCATTACATGGCCATTTTGATTGATAAAATGGTTGGCAATAAACGCATAGAGGCTATAGATATACGCCACGCTAATCCCCATTGAAATCAGGGTCATCATGGCTGGACTTTTATCTTGTAATTCTCCTTTGGCACCAGATAAAAATGGTTGCCCCCCGTAGAAAAATAGGAAAGTTGCTAGAACTAAGACAATCCAATCGGAACCAGTAAATGTAAACTGAAATGGTAAATTAATGCCCATAAATGGCGATAAAATAAAGATCGGAATCGCCACAATTAATGATAGCCAGAATTTCTGTTTAAAATTGCCCATGTGCATCATGTGTCCGCCACCCATGTCCATTTCATCCATATCCATGTGGTCGTGATCCATTGAACCCATATCCATTTTCATGTTCATTGATTTTTCATCGTTTCCCATTTACTTTTCCTCACATTCACAATTGTCGGTGGTGCAATCTTCATCATTTGGTAAACAATCACACGCAATGGTGTCAGGTGCCGTTTGCTCTTTTTTTTGCAGTACTGTAAGTAATTTCTGCACATCATTTTTCGTTAAATTGGTATGTACGATCAAATTAACCAGCGTTTGCCCTTTTTTCATCGCACACAAATGATCAAATAGTTGTTGACTGGTTAAATTCATTGCATCCAATTCACCAACCGTCGTCGAATAAACGAATTTTCGTTCCACTTTGTTTGTTTCTAAAAGTCCTTTTTTTACCAAGCGGCCTAACAAAGTTTTAATCGTTGACTCCGTCCAGTCACGTTTTCGTTGAATCAAATCAATCAATTCACGACTATGACTAGGACCCTTTGTCCAAATAATTCGCATAACTTCCCACTCGGAAGGTGTAATTTCACTTACTTTTTCAGGATTCATTTAAATAGCACTCCTTTTTCGTTTACAAACGTAAACCTTATATTGGTACTATAAATGTTTCGTCTACAATTGTCAACGTAAATGATTATTCTGTGGATCAAAAAAAGACAGAATTATAATTCTGCCTTTAACTTAGTTAATGCTAGATCCGGTCACTAGTGGCCTCATCCAACCGATCCACATCGACCGTTTTACCAATCACTGACAACGTGTCACCCTCCTGGATGATGGCTGTTGCTGGCGGTGAAACTTGCACGTCGTTATTGCGTGCAATGGCTACTAACATCAGACCAAATTGATCGTGAAAATTCAATTCGGCCAAGGTTTTACCATTGAATTTATCATTAGCCACTCGTATCTCGGCTAAGGTGTAAGTATCGCTCAATGCCAAGTAATTTAATATGTTATGACTGATTAATCGATGAGCCACCCGCTGGCCCATATCACGTTCTGGAAATACGATCGAATCGGCGCCAATCTTTTCTAAGGCACGACCATGCATTGTTGTTTCAGCTTTAGCCACAATATGCTTAGCACCGAGTTCCTTCACAATTAATGTTGCTAAGACACTCGCCTGAATATTTTGCCCCAACGCAATTACTACATGGTCAAAATTACCCAGATCTAGATCGCGCATTGCATCTTCATCCTGAGCATCTGCAATCACAGCCTGGGTTACCAGGTCCTTATAACTCGTAACCAATTCTTCATCATTATCAATTGCCAGCACTTCTTGTTCTTCTTCAATTAAAGATTGGCACACGCTCAACCCAAACCGACCCAGGCCGATCACAGCAAATGTTTGTTTCATTTATTTTCTCCTTAATTTGATACGGCTAATTACCCAATCATGACACTTTCTTCCGCATAGCGATAATGTTTCTGCGGATGGTCCGAATTCAATACGGTGAACATCACAGTGAAAATACCAACCCGACCGATAAACATTAATATCATGATGATAGCTTTACCAAGGACCGTTAAATGCGGGGTTAACCCCATCGTCATTCCTGCCGTACCAAACGCCGATAACGCTTCAAAGACAATGTATTCAAGCCCAAATTGTTTCGGCACCGTTTCAACCGTTGCTAACACCATAATTGCAATCACCACAATAATTGCGGCCACAAAGATCAACATAGAAGCCCGAAAAACGTTATTTTGTGTGAAACGACGCCGGCCAAATTCAACCTCATCACGTCCGCGCAAGACAGCCCAACTTTGTAACCACAAAATACCGACCGTGGTCGTTTTAATTCCACCAGCAGTGGAGCCTGTTGTCCCACCAATGAACATCAACACCATGGTCAAAACAATCCCGGCCATTGATATTTTCGAGTATGGCAATACGTTCAGACCGGCAGTTCGTGGCGCTACAGCCAAGAAAAATGTGTCAACGAGCCTAGCAAAACCGCTGGCACTCCCCTTAAGTTGGTGGAAATTATTTTCAGTGAACCAAAAAATCACCGTCGCACCAACAATCAAAACCGCACTAGTGGAGATGGCAATTTTTGTGTGCAGCGACACCTGACGATTTTTGTGCCACAACAAAACATCCCGCCACACTAGAAAGCCAAAACCACCAGCAATAATCAATAATGACACAACAAAAATTAGGTATGGATCATTGCCAAAGTTTTGTAAGCTATTACCAAATAAATCAAATCCAGCATTACAAAAACTCATAACCGAATGGAATGCACTAAAATAAGTCCCCTTACCCCAGCCAAACCGCGGCACAAAGTCGAACATTAACAGTCCCATCCCAGCTATTTGGATGATCAATGATAGCCCAATGACATACTTCATCACCGTACGGACATCTGCTAAGCTTTCTAAATTCAACGATTCTTTCACTAACACGCGCGTCGTCAAATTGGGCTGACGGCGCAACATCGAAAATAATAACACGGTGAACGTCATAAAGCCTAGTCCGCCAATCTCGACTAGGATCATGATAATTACCTGACCAAAAATTGACCAGTGAGCCGCCGTATTGAGGGTTGTTAAGCCAGTGACACACGTCGCTGAAGTCGCGGTAAATAAGGCATCACTATACTTAGTACTGAGACCAGTTTGAGTGGCCTGTGGCAACATCAAAAGTAAACTGCCAATGATGATGATCACGATAAAGCCAAGGGTTAATATTTTGGGAAGCGAACGTTTATGTTGTTTTACTGTCGGCATTTTAAATTTCTCACTTTAAGATAGTACAAAAAATAACTGCGCAAATGAACAACGCAGTTACATTTTGTCGGTGATGACATTGTTCATAGCCTAATTATGGCATAATTAAGCCTGTTTGAACATTCTTTCACCATTAGCGATCGATTTTTGCACGTAATCAACAAACCAGTTAAATATTTGTTGCATTGATTTGTCAGACTGCGTCAGCCATTCCGGATGAAATTGAACCCCATATACTTCATGATCACGACTAACTATAGCCTCAACCACACCATCTGGACTGCTAGCCACTGCCTCCAAGGCCGGTGCCAACTGATGGATCATTTGATGATGGACGGAGTTAACCTGATGCGTTGTTCCTAGCAGCGGTTGCAGCCAAGAACCAGCTTTAATTTTAATTTGGTGGGTTTCCGCCATCACAGAAGTGGGCTGCTGATCATGTTTCAGTGGCTTATCAATTTGAGCCAACGTAACATCCTGATACAAACTGCCACCTTCAGCGATATTAATCAGTTGCATTCCCCGGCAAATGCCTAAGATCGGCTTATGTTGCTGCCGTGCTTGCTGATAAACAGCCAATTCAAACCTATCTCGTTGTTGATCAATTTCACCAAGCAATGGGGTGGGTTGTTCATGATATAGATTGGGATCGGAATCTTCCCCGCCAATTAAAAACACCGCACTAATTTGGCTAACGTATTCACTTGCCAACTCCTCCACATCCGCCTGAGCAATTGGCAAGACCAGTGGTAACCCACCAGCCGCTTCAATGGCTGCAATATTAACATTTTGAACATATTCAAAGTGACTATCAATAAATTGATTGTCCGCATGGTTCATTTGGGCGCCTAAAATTCCAACTAATGGTCTCATCATCTCACCTACACATTCAATACTTTGTTCAGGAAGCTTTGGGTGGCTGGTTGCTGTGGATGGTCAAAAACTTGTTCTGGGGTTCCTTCTTCTTGAATTAAACCGTCATGAAAAAAGGCGACTCGGTCGGCCACGCTCTTGGCAAAGCCCATTTCATGTGTCACCACAATCATTGTCATTCCTTGTTGTGCCAGTCGTTTCATAACTGCTAGCACATCACCAACCATTTCAGGATCCAGTGCTGACGTAGGTTCATCGAACAGCATCACATCTGGTTGCATCGCTAACGCTCTGGCAATCGCTACTCGTTGTTGTTGGCCGCCGGATAATTGACTAGGCATGGCCGCCGCTTTTTCTGTCAAACCCACAATATCCAAGTAATGCATCGCTTGCTTCTTTGCTTCGGCATCATCCGCTTTTTTTAATTGCGTGGGTGCTAACGTGATATTTTTCAACACACTCAAATGTGGAAATAAATTAAAATGCTGGAACACCATGCCAATGTTTTGTCGGACTAAATCTAAGTTTGTTTTTGGATCACTGATGTCATAGCCATCAATATATACGTGCCCGTTAGTGGGATCTTCTAGCTTATTTAAGCAACGGAGAAACGTACTTTTACCAGAACCAGATGGACCAATCATACAAACAACTTCATTATCTTTAACGTTTAAATTGACGCCTTTCAATACTTCATTATCACCAAAGCTTTTGTGCAAATCTTCTACCTGCACTTTGTAACCTTTATCCATATGGATTACCTCACTTTTTTAAGAAATCTATTTTTTTCTGTTTGAAACGTGTGAAACAACCCAGCTTCCTATTGTATAAGGTAACATTCACTCGTCCTTCACAACCCGAAGCCTTCCTTTTATCACCTTTCTATTTTACACTCTCATTCTTTTTTGCACATAATTAGATAACCAAGTAAGCAGCGTAATCACAACTAGGTACATTACCGCAATAATTGCCCACACCTTGAAACCTTCCATGTTTTTCGAAATAATGACCGTCCCTGTTTCTGTCAGCTCCATCACACCAATGGCGGACAAAATTGACGTGTCCTTTAACGTAATAATAAATTGATTAATAAAGGATGGGATCATGAATTTGATTCCTTGCGGCGCAATTACTTTCCATAGCGCCCTGTTATAAGGTAAGCCTAAACTGCGGGCAGCTTCCCATTGCTCCCGGTCAACCGCCTTGAAACCGCCTTTAACAAACGCGCCAATATACGCCCCTTCGTTTAGCGTCAAGGTAATAATCCCGGCCGTGAACAGTGGGATCTTTTGTCCAATCACATCTGGCATCCCAATGTAAATGAAGAACGCCAAAACCATCATTGGTAGGCCACGGAAAATATACGTGATGGTGCTGGCAGTCCATGGCAATGCTTTCCCATCTGAAATGCCCATGACCCCTAAAATCACACCTAATACCGTAGCACAAATAATTCCCAACACTGCCAGTTCAATTGTCATCCACAAACCACTTAACAATGTTCCTTTATTATTTTTGATCAAGCCCATGATTGTTCGTTGGCTAGCAGTATCTGTTTTCACTGCGTTACCATTTAAATATTTATTGATAATTTGTTTCAATTCGCCGCTTTTCTTGATTGAAGCTAGACCAGCATTAAACTTGTGTAAGAGTTCTTGGTTTTCCCCCTTCTTAACTGCAAATGCAACGGGCGTTGTCTTGGCTGGTTTCGTCACAATTTTAAGAGGTACACCGTTTAAAATCCCATATTCTAACACGGGACCATCGTCAAACGTAGCCACCGTACCGCCGTTGTGGACATCATTCCACATTGTGTTGGAATCATTGAAATACTTGATTTTAAAATCATATTTTTTCTGTAATGATTCACCATAAATTGCGCCAGTCGTACCAGCTTTGAGGGCGACCGTCTTGCCCTTCAAATCCTTAAACGATTTAATCTTACTGTTTTTATCGACGGCCATTACTTCACCGGCATTGTAATATGGGGTTGAAAAATCAAACGTTGCTTTACGAGCATCGGTAACACTAACGCCCGCCATCATTCCGTCAATCTGACCAGCTTGCACTGCTTGAAGTTGTGCGTTAAAGCCCATTACTTTTAACTTATATTTAAAATGCTCTTTTTTGGCAATTGCCTTCAGGATATCCATATCAATCCCATTGTTTTTTCCATCATAGGAACCATCTTTACTTTCGATTTCATACGGTTCAAAAGTTGTCCCAGTCCCAATTGTATATGTAGGTTCAGCGTGTGCCGTTTGCTGATTGAAGTACAAGAATCCTAAGGCACATGTAGCCGTTACTAATAACCATAACCATTTTTTCCGTCTAGTATGTTGTTCCATTCCAATTCCCTCTTCCAAGTAAAAAAGCTTGTAGATAACCTAACACTTATTTTACTAAACGAATATAGATATCCTTAAGGTTGTTGTTTTTCAATGGATTAACGGTCATTAGGTTTGTAAACCGAAGTTTGTTAGTCGCTTTCGCTTAAGAAAAATAAGCGTCTTTTTGGGCATTATTTTTAGCTGTTTGTAGTCGTCATAGTTTAATTTATTCTGGTTGATTAACAAAAACGAACGCATTTGTTTTACTTCAATCGTAAAAAATATTTGGTGTCTTTTTTAGTAATAAAAGATTTATACTAACTGTAAGCGCTTAAAGGAGACGATCATATGACAAATAAAAAAGTGAATTTAACGGCCGCATTAATTGCTGGTGGTGTTGCCGGGATTGTGTCAGGGCTAGTTAAGCTAGGATGGGAAAATGTTTTACCACCGCGCACACCACAACGCGACGCTACTAATCCGCCGCAACAGCTGCTGCAACAGGTTGGTGTACCAGCTAATGTGACGCATGCCACGTATACCTACTCAGGTCAGCAACTACCATTTGTGAGCTATCTGGTCCATTTTGGTTTTTCAACTTCGTTTGCCATGCTTTACAGTGTTGGCGAACATTATGTACCAGTAATTAGAGCTGGCCAAGGAACTGCATTTGGTCTCTTCATCTGGGGTGCGTTCCATCATGCAATTATGCCAGCACTGCACACCATTCCTCGAGTGAAAGATCAACCGCTTGAGGAACATATTTCTGAAGGTTTAGGCCATATGACATGGATGTGGACAAACGATCTGATTAGCAATCAAATTTACCAACAACTGACAAAAAATCAAAATAAAACGGAATAATTAGAAGTGGCCCAATGAATCAAACGTGGCAAACTAATCTGGGCGTACACGTCCTTATTTAGCTACGTTTTTAAGCACACAAAACGTTGCAACACTATGATTAACGTTAATTATGATTCCATTAACAACCGATGTAGTCATGGTTTTGATTTTGTTGAATTGATATGAAAAAATAATGCTAGCCGCAATTGATGTGTACGGATAGTGAAACACCCATCTAGTGAAATTAGATGAGTGTTTTTATTGTAAGTTCTTCGTACAAAAATTTAATCACTTAGAGGAAATGAAAATAACTTTTCTTGCCGTATATATAAAGTATTAAGCTTAATCCTTAACAAGGAATGATTTTTACTTATTTAAACAAAAACAACATTTTATAATAT
>NZ_AWTT01000002.1 GCF_000876205.1 Paucilactobacillus wasatchensis
GGCTTAGGATACTTGTAGCATTTTCTACTAGTTTCTACTCTATAAATTATAAAAACAGTTTAAAACAGCTAAACAAAAAAACAACTAATCCTCCTGAAAGAGAACTAGTTGCCTAGTAAGGACTACGTCCTTAAATTAAGTCATCAGTACTTCTTGACGAAGAGCCAATTAAATAAGGTTCAGCCAAAACAAAAGTTTTGTGCCGAACCTTATTTAACTAACTGTCAGCGATTTACTTCAAGCCATCAGAAAAAACCGAACGTCCCTTAACAAAATAATCAACTCCTGAGTAGACCGTGAAGAAGAGACATACGTACAACATGATCAGGCCAAACGGAATGTGGATTAGTTCAAAGAACATGTTATTCAATAATAAAAAGGTAATTGCAATAAATTGACTGACTGTTTTAATTTTTCCTGGCATTTTGGCCGCCATTACCTCGCCATTGCTTTCAACGATTAACAGTCGTAATCCAGTCACTGCAAGCTCACGCCAAATAATAACAACCGTCACCCACGCGGGCACAATTTGATTGGCACTCAATACAATAAAAGCTGTCATCACCAACAACTTATCGGCTAGTGGATCCGTAAACTTACCGAAGTTCGTTACGAGGTGTCGACTACGCGCAATGTGCCCGTCCAAGTTATCAGTAATACAAGCAGCAACAAAAATAATTGCAGCAATTAATTGCTCAACCGGCACTGTTGCCCCTGCAAAAGTAACACTTCCCCAATGCAACGGTAGTACTAGTAATAATAAGAAAAATGGAATAGCGATTAAACGCATTAATGTTAATTTATTAGGTAAATTCACGATAATTCCCCCCTCAAATTTAATTGCTGCCAGACGTAGTTGCTGCTGTGGCACTACTTGAGCTTGTAGCTGTACTACTTGAACTAGATGAGCTGGTGGTATCAGTTGAAGTTGAACCACTCAACACAATTGTCACCGTCCGAATGTTTGGATATTTATCGTTATCAGTAATATTAACTGTTTTACCATTCAATTTGACCGTTGTGCCACCGGCATTACCCAATGTCAAAACAATCTGTTTAACGGATTTACTAATTTTGACGCTTTGCTTAGTGTTAGCAGTCATTGTTTGACTAAACAATGAACTGCCATCGCCAGTCACCGCCACCCATGCTCGTTCACTGGGCGCAATTGTCAATGTATATTTACGAGCACTAGCGTTTTTAACCTTAAAGGTTGCCTTGCTTGAGTTTTGTGATACTTTCGTTAATTTAACGGTTGATTTAGTACTTGAGGTACTGCTGCTGTTTTTCTTTTTACTGGTGGCTGAGGAAGATTCCTTTTTACTTGATTCTCCGGAAACTGAAACTGAGCTACTGTCAATATTGCTTTGCGAGCTCTTATGATTACTGTGAATAGCAGTCAACCAAATGGCTCCTAGGATGACAATAATCACGACAACAACAATCACTGTCGGTATATATTGGCGCGCCTTGTCAATTTGATCAACCGTTTTATTTTTTCCAGCTCTAGTTTCTACAGCTTGAGAGATGTGCTCAGAATATTCATCAGATTTGGTTTTCGGCAATTGGTCATTAAATTCTAATAATAGATCATTGCCATCTAGTCCAACCGTATCCGCATATTGTTTTACAAACGCCCGCACATAAAAATCGCCAGGTAACTCTGCAAAATTTTCGTCCTCAATCGCAATTAAATAACGTTTTTGAATTTTAGTGGCCTGTTGTAAATCATCTAATGTTAGACCCTTATCAATTCGAGCATCGTGAAGCTTTTTGCCCACTTCAATTTTCGCATTTTCACTCATTAATCTGTTCTCCATAACTTTGGAATTCCCACTTTAACGTCGACCAGTATAGCATACTTTTTGAAAGCATTATCTTAAAAAAGATTGAAGTTAATCTCGTCTGGGTACGATTTGGTAAACCGAAATCCCTTGTGATTGGACAAACTCTGGCACAATTTGGTATAAATCATCAATTTTAATTGCAGCCAAAGCGGTAATTTCGTCCATCAAATTGGCACCACCAAATAGTTTGCCTGAATAATGATTAGCAATTGCTTCTGGTGAATCTAACAAGCCAATCATGCGGCCTAACATTGCTCGTTTAATATTTTCGAACTGACTGGTGGCCGTTTCAATTTGCTGTGTAGCACTCTCTAAGATACTGATAATTTCATCAGAAAAGCGCTCTGGTTGGTTGGTATCACTACTGAAGTACGCAAAGTGGAAGCCTCGTTGCATTTCAAAATTATAACTAAAAGAATCATCTAGTATTTCGTTATTGTACAAACGTAAATAATTATCGGATGTATCGTCAAACAAAATATCCAACAATAATTCAACTGTCAACCGGTACTGTAACCCATCCATGCCGGATTCAATTTGATCTAACCCTCTCAGTCCGACCATTACTTTTGGCCGACTAATGTCCATTTCAAGTGTTCTAAATGGAATCACATCGTTACCCTCACTGTCGTTCAATTCAAATTGAACTTGCGGGCTGGTCGGTGCCGCAAATCGTTTAGTAGCCTGATTTTGTTCAATCCAATCCACTGTTTGCACTGGATCAACATTACCGACAATAAACAAGTTCATGTTGCTTGGTTGATAGAAAGTTCCATATGTTGCATACAAATCAGCCGGTGAAATTTGTGCAATCGATTCTTCCGTTCCTGCAATATCAATATGCATCGGATCTTTAGGGTACAGATTACCTAGTAGTCCAAAATATAAGCGCCAGTTAGGATCATCGTCATACATTTTGATTTCCTGGCCAATAATTCCTTTTTCTTTTTCAACTGTGCTGGCAGAAAAATAAGGCTCTTGAACAAAATCCAGGAGAACGTCCAAATTTTCATGAATGTGCCCTGTCGCTGATAATAAATAACTAGTTTGAGTAAAACTAGTGAACGCATTCGAGTCAGCCCCTAATTGACCAAATAAATCAAAGGCATCGTGATCCTCTTTTTCAAACATTTTATGTTCCAAAAAGTGAGCAACACCATCTGGAACAGTCACCAGCTCATCTTTACCAACTGGCATAAATGTACGATCGATTGAGCCAAAATCAACTGTTAAAATTGCATAGGTTTTATGAAATCCGACTTTTGGTAATACTTGAACCAACAAACCATTATTCATTTTTTTTGAATAGATCGTTTCATTCAAATGTTGGTAAAACTGTTCATCCATTAATTTAAATCTCCATTCAGAAAATAGGCTGCCTGAAACTCCAATTGACTTGCAACACGAATTACATCCACCTTGGTCACCTTTTTTATTCGTTCAATCAGCGCACTCGACTCTGTATGTGTCCGCGTGATTTTGTCCAATAGTGTTTGCTCAATAACATTGCTGCTAACATCTAATCCTGTCTCATATTGGTTAATAATTCCATCCTTAACCTCTTGCATTAACTCGTCTGTAAAATCGCCAGTCCTCACAGCATCAACCTGTTCTTGAATTAAGTGTTGCACTCGTACTTTATTACTACTTTGAATTCCCGTTTGGATTGAAAACATTCCGTTAAATGCAATATGTTGACTGCTAGCATAATAAGCTAAGCTTGCTTTTTCGCGTACATTCACAAACAGTTTGGAGAGTGGCGAACCACCTAAAATTCCATTCATCACCATAGTGGCAGAGTAATCTGGTTCCTGATAATAAATTGGTAATTGGTATGCTAAGTTAAGTTTAGCTTGATTCAATGCTTGTTTTTCACTTGTTTCGCGTGGCTCTTTATTTAATTTTTGATGGTAAAATAGTTCCTGCTTAATTTCTTGCCGCGGTTTAAATTCAAAGCGGCGAAATTGTTCGACAATCAGTTGTACGTCAACATTCCCTAATACCACAATATCAACTTGATCGCTATTTACCATCTCATTATATGTTTGCACTAGTGACTCCGCAGATATTTGTGGTAAATCTGTAAGTTGACCAAAACTAGGGATTTTTAGCAATGAATGATCCGCAAAATAAAGGTCGCGTAGTTGCATGGCCGCATAAAATTGCTTATCATCATCCAACGACTTAATTGAGCTTTGTAAATTATTGAGTTGGAGCTTAAACGTTGGCTCGTCGAACGTGTTGTTATCAATCAACGGGTGAAAAATCATCTCATGCAATAAATCAATCACCTGATCTGTTAATCCTGGCATTGAATAGCGATCATTAACAAAGCTGGCCCTCACTCGCAGGGCATGCATATTACCAATACGGGCAACGTTTGTCCCCACATAAGCGCCGAACAAACTAGAAATCTGTCTAGCCAATGCAGTTTGCGTTGGATATTTGTGAGTACTAGTTTCAATGAGATCTGCTAATAAGCTTCTAGCTGTGATATTAGTTTTCGTTTGTACTGTGTTAAAATTAATTAATATTTGATTAGTTTTAAATTGTGTTGTCCTAATAACGTGTAAATTGACACCATCAGTTAACTTAAAATCCAAATTGGTTCCTCCGTTCCACCGCCAAATTATTGGCACTGAACATTTACTACCGCATGTTTAACAATAATACGTGAAAATTACATAAATTACAAACCAACCACAAAAATACTGCTATTTTAGCAAAAAATATACCGAACTTAATTGTAAGTACGGTGGTGGTTTGCTATCATATTAACTAACAAAAAGGAGCGAAGTATCTTGAAGGTCATTAAATTCGGTGGCAGTTCTCTTGCCAGCAGCGAACAACTAAAAAAAGTAATTCAAATTGTCTCAGATGATGCCACACGAAGATGTGTGGTTGTGTCAGCTCCTGGAAAACGAAATCCAGCTGATACAAAGGTCACCGACCTGTTAATTCGCTATGCTGATGCTGTAATTGCAGGCCGCGATTATCACGATCTGGCACAAGAAATTATTGCACGCTACCAAGAAATTGCATTGGGTTTTAATTTCACACCTGAAGATTTTGCACCAATTAAGCGAGCAATTTTAAATTTACCACTAGCAAAGTACCCTGATAATAATTACCTCATGGCTGCATTCAAAGCACATGGTGAAAAATTAAATGCACAACTAATTGCACGGGTTTTTAACCTCGTCGGCATTGCAGCACAATATCTTGATCCTGCTGAAGCTGGTCTGATTGTCACGGATGTTCCTGACGACGCGCAAATTGAGCCTACCAGCTACATCAATTTACGAAAATGGCAAAATAACGCTAAAGTACTGATCGTGCCTGGTTTCTTTGGGTATAACGAACATGGCAACATCTGTACTTTCTCTCGCGGCGGCTCAGATATCACTGGGGCCATCATGGCTCGTGGCCTAAACGCGGATTTGTACGAGAATTTTACGGACGTCGATGCCATTTATTCAGTTAATCCCAACATTGTCCCTAATCCTCATGCAATTGGTCATATGACTTTTCGTGAAATGCGAGAACTTTCATATGCCGGCTTCTCCGTTTTTCATGATGAAGCACTAATTCCAGCTATCCAGGGTAATATTGACGTCAACGTGAGAAACACAAATCATCCTGAAGCTCCGGGAACGATCATCGCAGCACAAATTGGACACAACAAAAACTATCCTGTCCGCGGGATTGCAGCATCTAAACATTTTTGTGGCCTTTATATTAGTAAATATCTACTTAATAAGGAAGTTGGTTTCACCCGTAAGGTACTTAACATTTTGTACAAGTATAATGTTGGTTACGATCACATGCCATCAGGAATTGATGATATTACAGTCATCATACCCGAAGCAAATTTAACCCCTGATATTGAACAATCCATCATGTCTGAATTGCAAACTACCATTCAACCTGACGAAATGCATATGATTCATGATTATGCAATTGTGATGGTTGTTGGCGAAGGAATGCGAGATACTTTGGGTGTCATGGCCCGTTCCACTACTGCCCTCGCCAAAGCCGGTATTCGCCTGCAAATGGTCAATCAAGGGGCTTCTGAAATTTCAATTATGTTTGGAGTGGCTCAGGATAAAGCAGATTTAGCTGTTAGTGCTTTATATGGTGAATTTTTCAAGCAAAACTAAAAAAGTCGTTGAGTGACGCGTTACTTGCGTTATTCAACGACCTTTTTGATCATAGAATTGGTGCTAACAGACGAGAAAGCACTTGTTTAATTTTGATAAATCGTGATTGCTGATCAAAATATTCAGCGGTCAAAAAATCAGAATTTTCCTGGTCATGGAGAAAAATTAACTCAGTTGCCCGAGCAAATTCACGGTCATATAAAAAAGCATTAGCCTCAAAATTCAATTTAAATGAACGAATATCCATATTGGCAGAACCAATCGAAACTATCTTGCCATCAATAACTACCATTTTGGAGTGCATAAAACCCTTTTTATATGCAAAAATTTGGCCACCGGATTGGATTAAATCTCGGCAATAATATTCAGTAGCACGGTAAACGAACGGGTGGTCTGGTCGATCTGGAATAATGATGCGCACATCAACACCTGCCGTGGCAGCAATTGCCAATGCCTCCAACACGCTGCCATCAGGAACAAAATACGGCGTTTCAATATAGATTGATTCAGTGGCGATTGAAATCATTTTAACGTAACCCTGTTTGATTTTTTGTCGATCGTCATCTGGTCCACTGGAAACAATTTGCATGCTGGTTGTTCCTTCAGATTCAGTCTGCGGGAAAAATCTATTGTCAAAAGTAACCGGAGCCTGCTTAGTAGTAGCATTCCAGTCCAAGAAAAAACGACTTTGCATGGATAAGACTGCGTCTCCTGTCACACGTAAATGTGTATCACGCCAGTAACCAAACCGGACTTTTTTTCCCAAATACTGATCGCCAACATTAAAACCACCAATGTAACCGATATTGCCATCAATCACTGCAATTTTTCGGTGATTCCGAAAATTAAGCCTGAAAGTAATCGGAAAAAACTTAGGTGTTAAAAATGGTTCTACGTGACCGCCCAATTTAATTAGGCGCTGAAATAGCTTCTGTTTGGATCCGTGTGACCCTAATAAATCGTAGATCACCCGGACTTGAACTCCGGCAGCGGCCTTTTTTTCCAATAATTGTACAAATTGATTGCCGACGTCGTCATTATACCAAGTAAAAAATTCAATATTAACATGATGCTGTGCCCGGCGCACATCTTCAAATAAACTGGCAAACAGTTTTTCTCCATCCGTGTAAACTCTGACAGCATTTTTTCGTGTGAGAATGGCATTATCAGTTTCTAAAAATAACCGCACTAATTCCCGGGCTGCATTGGTAACCTGATTAGCTGGTAGTAATTCATTATCATCAAATTGTAATTTTTGATTGGCCACAATTTGAGCAATACCTAGTCGTTCTTGCGCCTTTAAGTTAAATATTTTACGATGTGAAAGTTTGCGTCCAGCAAACAGGTACAACAAAAACCCGGCAATCGGCAGTAGTAACAATACCAATAACCAGGCCCAAGTAGCCGAAATATCTCTTTTCTCACGAAACACAATAATTACTGTTGCAATGGTATTTAATGTGATTACTACATCAATGAACACCCACAAATTTATCATATCATTGCAACCTCCGTCTATTAGATAAACTCAGCATACCAAGAGTTCATCCTTTTGTCACGAAGTTATGGTTTACCTAGGAAATTACTTGGTTCACCAAACCATTTTTCATTGGTCTTTTTTAGCTGACCATTTTGCTGCAGTCGTTTAAGTCCCTTATTAATTTTATTACGCAACGTTGTGTCACCCTTACGCATACCAACCGCAAAGTTTTCTGCCGGAATTTGTTTATTCAGATAGGTCGAATAAGCACTGCCGTCCGGCTGATGCTTGATGTAGTATTCAGCGTAAACTTTATCCATCAAAATCCCTTGAATTCGATTAGCATTTAAGTCAATAAATGCTTCCGGAAATGTATCGTACAACACAGGCTTGCGACCTTTAATATAATTTTTGAGGATTGAAGGCTTTTCATCTAACACGCTCGTTCCGGTTGAACCATTTTGAACTCCTAAAGTCTGTCCCTGCATATCTTTAAAATCATTGATATTATTTTTCTTCTTAGTTACTAAAATCTGTTGATTTTGGAGATATGGACGACTAAAGGCAATCTTTTTAGCACGTGAAGCTGTAACTGTATAACCATTCCAAATTAAATCAATCGTGCCATTTCGTAATTCTGTTTCCTTCATGGACCAATCAATCGTTTGAAAATCAACTTTAATGCCATATTGCTTAAAAACCGCCCTGGCCAAATCAACGTCATAACCGACTAGCTTCCCATTTTTCTTGCGAAAACCCATCGGAACAAAACTGTCATCCAATCCAATAATTACCTTACCTCGTCGCTGAATCCGACTCCAAGTATCATCTGTATTAGCTTTCTTGGTGACACTTTGACAACCAGATAGCAGCACTGTAGGCACTAATATAACAATTAAGAGAAACCAAATTTTAACTCTTTTCATCTTCTCTTCTCCTCTGCGCTTTAATCCGCCGTTTGGTTGAGTTTATCTAATGAACTGACCTCTAAGATATCATCCGCAATGTTGCGAGCAAAGTCCATATCATGCGTAACTACTAGTTGAGTCATTCCATCCTGCTTTAATCCTGAAATTAGTCTTTCAACCTCTTTACGTAGATTAGGATCTAGTGCCGATGTTGGTTCGTCATAACATAAAATTTTTGGTTTCATTGCCAAAGCTCGTGCAATCGCAACCCGTTGCTTTTGCCCACCTGATAATTGATAAGGATACAAATCACCCTTACCAATTAGACCTAGCTGATCCAATAATTTCTTGGCGTCAGCCGTTGCCACTTGTTTACTTTGCTTGAGTACCATCGTGGGAGCCAAGATAATATTATCCATTACTGACAAATGTGGGAATAAATTAAAGTCTTGAAACACAACACCAATAACGCTTTCGGAGGTATCAGTAGCATTAGGATCAAATGACTTGCCGTCAATCGTAAATTCACCTGAATCAGCCTGCTCCAAACCCGTAATACATCGCAGCAGCGTTGTTTTACCAGCCCCGGAAGGACCAACAATACTCAAAACTTCTTGATCTTTAATGGTGACATTCACGTTATCTAAAATAACTCGTGAACCAAAGCTCTTTTTTAAATTTTTTATTTCTAACATAAGTGTGCCTCCATTTTATTGATAGTATGAGTAACGTTGCTCAACCTTGTGTAGTACATAAGTACAAACACCAACTAATAATAGATAAATTGCACCGACGAGAATATATGGAACAAGTGTCACATCTCGTGAGGTAGCTACATTACCAGCTCGCAGCAGGTCACCCAACCCGATAACATAGACCAATGATGAATCCTTGACAAGATTAATAACTTCATTTCCAACAGATGGCAACACAATTTTAACCACTTGAGGAATTACAATTTTTCGAATTGTTTGCCAGTAACTAAGCCGTAATACCTGTGCGCTCTCGTATTGACCATTATCAATTGACTGGAGACCACCACGAAAAATTTCGGCGAAATAGGCACCATAATTCAAGATGAAAGCAAAAATTGCAGCATCATAACGTTGAAAGACAATTCCAACTAACGGTAGACCATAGAAAACAAATATTAATTGCAATAATAACGGTGTTCCACGCATCAGCCAAACATACAAATCTAGCAACCAACGTAACGGTTTAATTTTTGAAGTTAAGCCTAAACTAACAACGATTCCTAGCGGTAGCGAACCAATTAACGTCCAAAAAAACAATTGTAAGGTTAATCCTGCGCCTTGAAATAATGATGGTAAAATTTCTGATATATAACTAATTGACATGTGCCAACCTCCCATATTCTTAATTCATGATGAACAAAAAAAGTCCTCTTAGATTAAAATAATCTAAGAGGACGTCTAGTCGTGGTACCACCTCTGCTTCGTAGTTACCTCACAGTAGCTACCTCAATAAGTTTAACTAATAAATTTTGTTAAGGCTACACCTTGGTAAATATAAAACGCCCTCAAAGTCAATAATGACTTTGAGGGCGTTCCCGCGGTTCCACCTCATGTGCACTAAACTCTCACAAGCTCAGTCTCAACAAGTTTATTAATTAAACTTGTAGCTGTAACGGGCATCCCGGACTTTCCTACTAATATTCAGAAAATCAACTCACAGATGTGATTCAAATAATTACTGGGCTCCATTTCCATCAACAAGAGCTTTCTATCACCGATAACTACTCTACTAGTCTGTTCACTGTTTTTTAATGTTGATAATATCCTAATACATTGCTATTTGAATGTCAACAGCCAATTATTAAAATATCATGAGTTTTTTCTTTGCACCGAACGCGCAAATAAACTGTGAATTGGAAAATATAGTACTACTAAGTAAATTAGATTCAGCGCCAATGTTGGTGCTAAAACGTACACCAAAAAATCACCAAAATTACTATTGATGAGACCAATCAGTGAGTATGCAAAATAGTTTAGTAATTCAAGACAGGTAATATCAATAAAAAAAAACATGATGACCGTTAGAAAGGTCGGTGTAAAATACTTAGCTAACGCTTGTGTCAGCAAAATAATCAATGGAAATAAAAACATGAATAAGCCAATGATGCCAGAATAATATAAATCAAATATCAATCCAGCCACCGCAGCAAATGAAACTAATGGAATTTTAGTATCTTCTTCAAAAAAATACGCCAACACCAACCACAAAACTATCAAATGGCTAACCATCGAATATGGATAACTAAACAACCAACCACTGAAAACTTTACTAATTGATCCATCCAAAAAAAAGGCAATGAACAGTCCAATCGGAAATACATATCGTAAACGTGATAATCTGTACATAATCAACTACCCCTAAGAATTCAGTTCTGCCACAGTGACAATATTAATATTGTCATAATTAGTTGCTGGCTTAATATAGATCTTTTTTGCAAGACCGTAATCATCTTTAGTGACCCGCGCTACTTTACCGACATACAAGCCCTTTGGTGTTACGCCACCCAGACCACTTGTAATTACCTTAGTGCCCTTAGTGATTTTAACCTTGGATGTAACCTGCCCCATGACCAATTCACCAGTAGCTTTTTGATATCCTGTAATGATTCCATTCACAGTTTTACCCTGTTTATTGGTAATTTGAATTGCAAACCGGTTTGATGATTCATCACTATCACTCAACAATTCAACCTTACTATTGGTTTTGTTGACTTCTGCGACCCTGCCAATCAATCCAGCACCTGATAATACCGGCATATTTTTTGAAATTCCAGCTGTTTGCCCTTTATTAATCACTAATTGATTCTGCCATGAAGATGGTGTCCTAGTCAGTACAGAAGCACTAACAGTTGAGTAATCTGTCAATGAATTGTTTAACTTCAACTGCTTTTTTAACTGTTTGTTTTCACTTGCTAATGTTTGGTCGCGTACCTTTACTTGAGCCACTTCGCTAACTTGTTTTTTTAGCAATTGATTTTCTTGATACGCGTTCATTAATTCAGAAACTGAGTCAAAACCACCTTGCAGAGCATTAACCGGATAAGCTACCACCGAACCGGCAAATCCAACCACATCATTACCAAACTGTTGCACTACCGGTGGAGTTGCTTTTTTATTTCGGATCGCAACAGAACCAGCCATTAGCCCAAAACAAACGACTAGCGCTACCACAATAATTACCAACCGACGATTTGAAAAAAACTTTTGCATTTTAATCCTCCAACGCACTTCTCAGGTTAAATCAACAGGGTTGGACAAAACATTAGTTTTGTGACCAACCCTGTCCAAATAAACTCAATTAACTTGAGCTATTTTACTATACTAACTGTTCTTACTTGTCACCGTTAGTTAATATACCATTTTAATTATTTTTTCTTCATTACATCGATACTTTTCAATGATTCACCAGTACCAATAGCCACACAATCCAGTGGTTCTGAGGCGATAAAGACAGGGACCTTTGTTTCATCTGCAATTACTTCAGGCAAATGTTTAAGTAATGCACCGCCACCAGTTAATACAATTCCATGATCAATAACGTCGGCAGCAATTTCAGGAGAAGTTTCTTCTAGTGTTTCTTTAATGGCAGAAATAATTTCAGCAACCACATCCTGCAATGCATTCGCTACATCTGATGCTGATACTTCAGTCGTTTGTGGTAATCCAGATACAAGATCACGACCGCGAATCTCTGTCGTGCCCATTTCTGCAGCTGCTTCAACTGAAGCAGAACCAATGTCCCACTTCAACTTTTCAGCTGTCCGTTCACCAATTAGTAAATTATGATTTTGACGCACATAATAAACAATTGCTTCATCCATTTTATCCCCAGCCATTCGAATTGAACGGCTAGAAACAATTCCACCAAGTGATATGGTAGCAACGTCTGTGGTTCCACCACCAATATCAACAACCATACTACCGGTAGGATCCATCACTGGTAGTCCGGCACCAATCGCTGCGGCAAATGGCTCCTCAATTACATAAGCATCCCGTGCACCTGCTACTCGTGTAGCATCGATCACAGCTCGCTTTTCAACTTCAGTAACACCGCTTGGGACACAAACCATAACGTATGGTTTGCCACTACTTTTGCCCAGTGCCTTTTCAATATAGTGTTTCATCATCGCAACCGTCGTATCATAGTCAGCGATCACTCCATCTTTCATCGGACGAATTGCCACGATGCTGGCAGGAGTTCGGCCAATCATTTCACGAGCAGCTTCACCAACCGAGACAATTTCCCCCGTTTTAGTGTTTTTGGCAACCACGGATGGTTCACGAAGCACGATTCCCTTACCGTCAATATATACAATTGTGTTGGCAGTTCCTAAGTCAATTCCGATGTTTTTTGTTCCGATTCCTAGCACGTTGTGTCTTCCCTTCGTCTTACAAATCTATTTATCTAGTTTATTACAATAATATCCGTATTATAACATAGTGTTTTGTCCGATTCACATTACTTTACCAAAGATAAACCAATTTGTACTGCTGCAAAACGAATCCAACGTAATTTAAGAATAATTTAGCAATTCAACCAGCTGCTTCAATTATTTTTTCTTCACGTAAACTCAAATAATCGCATTGACCAATCACAAAACTATCCAATAAATTTATTCCCAGCAATTGACCGCATTGTTCTAACCGATGAGTAAATTCAATGTCATTTGTGGAAGGTTCTGTCATGCCGCTAGGATGATTATGGGCAATCAAAATCGATTCTGCATGTTGTTCTAGCGCCACCGCAAAAATTTCGCGGGGATGAACCGGACAGGTAGTTAACGTACCCTTAAAAATAATTTGTTGGCTAATAATGCGATGCTTCACATCAAGGCAAATAAGGCACAAATTTTCTTGCTGATCATTTCTAAATTCAGTAATTAATTTTTCACCCACCTGTTTGCTTGAATAAATATTGCCCAATAGCGGCCGCGAGGCACGAGCAATTCGTTCGCCAATTTCAATTCCTATCAATAATTGGCATAAACTTTTATCCGTGCTACCGAAAAAATCATCTTTGCGCCGTTGTGGGGCATGTTTGTAGTCAGCTAAAGTTGGAAAAGTATTCCAAAATTGAGTTCGCAACTCCAAGCAACGCTTCCGGTCGTTATGTTCCCCCAAAAAAGCAGCCAATAATTCGTGATCAGTTACTGTCTTTAAATCAGTTTGATAGTCCATTATTTCACCCTCCATAATACAATATACGGATGAAATCTGATTAATCTTTAAAATACGGTCGTACTTCTGAAATAAAATAAAGTGAACCTGTAATTAACAATACATCTTCGGCAGACATTTGTCGGGTAATCTGCACTAACCCATCCTGCCATGAATCGGCAAATTCAATTTGATTAGCCGGTTGTTGTTGTGACAAAACTTGTGCCAGATTTGCCACTGGCCTTTTTTTAGTTGGTCCAACAAAAGTAGTGACAATTAGATGCACATTGGTGAGTGCAGCTAATGTGGCAATTATCTGTTGAACTTGTTTGTCAGCTAGAATTGCGATTAAAATATACACTTCCTGTTGTGCAAACTTTTCTTTGATAGTTTGGGCAATTGCTGTCACCGCTGGCAAGTTATGTGCACCATCCAAAATTATCAATGGTTGCTCGTTGACGCGCTCCATGCGACCGGCCCAATGCACTTGATTCAATGCTCGCTTAATCGCGCTAATATCCGGTTTAATATGATTATTTTGACAGTAAATCAAGAATGTAGTCAGTGCCGCTGCTGCGTTATCAATCTGATAATCACCAAGTAAATCAACTGTAAAAGTGGTCGGAGAAATATTAAGACCACTGTATTTAAATTGTGCTCCCCACTGAGGTAGATTAACTTTTATAGCAGTATATTCTTCGTCTGGTTGGAATACTTCGGCATTTTGGTGATTGGCAATTGCCATAATCGTTTCGCGTGCTTCTGGCGGTAATTTTCCGAGGACAACCGGGACATTTTTTTTAATAATGCCTGCTTTCTGCGTAGCTATTTCAGGCAAGGTATTACCTAATAACCGCATATGATCATAACCAATTGTGGTAATAACAGCGACGACTGGTGTAATAATATTGGTGGAATCAAACATTCCACCAATACCAACTTCAACGATCACAATATCTGGCTGTGTCTGCTTAAAATACAAAAACATCAATGCTGTGACAATTTCAAATTCTGTCGGGCCTCCCTCGGCCAATGTCTTGTCAAGGCGTGCCACGACTGGTGCAACTGATTGGGTGAGCTTTAATAGTGTTGCATCATCAATCGGTTCACCATTCAGACTAATTCGTTCATTGAAACGAGTCAAAAATGGTGATGTAAAAGTACCAACTTGCTGACCCTGGCTCATAAATAAAGAACGTAAAATAGCTACCGTTGAACCTTTTCCATTAGTCCCTGCAACATGAATCATCTGCAATTTGTCCTGTGGATTACCCAGCTGTTGCATTAAAATTCTCATTCGTTTTAGTGTCGGGATCTTTTTAAATTGTGTTCGCCCATGAATAAATTTTAGGGCATCCTCATACGTTTTGATTTGTTTCAAATTGACTCATCCTTTTTAATCATTATGTGGCCGCAATCTTTTTTATCATAACACAACAAAAACACCGACCCTAGTATAACTGGTCAGTGTTTTTGAACGATATAACATTTAGCTATTAAGCATCTTCAATAGTTGTCAAACGTTGCTTGGCTGCTGTTAATTTTTGTTGCCAAGCTGTCTGTTTTTCTCGTTCTTCAGCAACGACTTCCTCTGGTGCGTTCGCCACAAAGTGTTCGTTACCCAATTTTTTAGTGGAACGGTCAACTTCTTGTTGTAACTTCTTAATCTCTTTTCCAAGTCGTTGTTTTTCTTCATTCAGGTCAATCAATTCTGCCATTGGAATATAAATTTCAGCCCCAGTAATGATTCCGCTAAGGGCCAATTTTGGTGCAACAACATCTGTACCAATTGTTAGCTGTTGTGGGTGACAAAAACGATCAATATATTCCTTGTTGGCTTGCAACATATCAGCCAGTTGTTGATTTTCGACTTTAATCAATAAATCAACTGGCGTTGACATTGGCGCATTTGCTTCACTGCGAATATTACGGACGGCCTTGATTAGTTCAATCAAATGACTCATTTGATCAGCGGCTAAACTATCAGCAAATTCAGCATGTGTTGCTGGGTAAGTTGCATTAACCAATGAATCGCCAATGTGCGGCATCGACAACCACAGTTTTTCGGTAACAAATGGCATGATCGGATGCATTAATCGCAATGTTTGGTCCAAAACATAAGCTAAGATATTGCGTGTATCACTTTGTTGTTGTGCATCCCCACTATTTAGCTTTTCCTTGGACATTTCAATGTACCAGTCACAAAAATCATTCCAAATGAAATTATACAAAGCGCGACCAGCTTCACCGAATTCAAATTTATCAAATAGACGCGTTACTTGCGTCACGGTCTGATTGAGTTGATTTAAAATATATCGATCTGCCAAATCCCAGTTTTCTTTAGCTGGCAATTTAGGCTCCTGCATGTCGCCAAGATTCATAATAACGTAACGGCTGGCATTCCAAATTTTGTTAATGAAATTCCAAGCGGAGTCCATCTTCGTGTAGCTGAAGCGGACGTCTTGCCCAGGAGTGGAACCAGTTGCTAAGAACCACCGCAAAGCATCGGCACCATATTTTTTAATTACATCCATTGGGTCAATCCCGTTGCCCAAAGATTTACTCATTTTACGACCCTGTTCATCACGGATTAATCCATGAATTAGCACATGTTTAAATGGTCGTCGACCCGTAAATTCAGTGCTTTGGAACATCATTCGTGCAACCCAGAAAAAAATGATGTCGTAACCTGTCACTAACGTATCAGTTGGGAAATATCGTTGAAAATCTGGTTGATCGGTATCCGGCCAGCCCATAGTCGAAAATGGCCACAGCGCACTTGAAAACCAGGTATCCAAAACGTCAGAATCTTGTGTCCAGTTGTCAATATCTTTAGGTGCTTGCATTCCAACATAAATTTCGCCAGTCTCTTTGTGGTACCAGGCAGGAATTTGATGTCCCCACCACAGTTGCCGCGAAATCACCCAATCATGAATGTTGGTCATCCATTGGGTAAATGTATTTTCAAATCGTGGTGGCACAAAATCAACCCGATCGTCAGATGATTGCTTACCTAATGCAGCCTTAGCTAATGGTTCCATTTTGACGAACCATTGTGTTGATAATCGTGCTTCAACTTGAACTCCTGTCCGTTCTGAATGGCCAACTGAATGGACAATTGGATCGGTACTCAATAAATAACCGCCGGTATCCAAATCTTTCACGATCGCATCTCGAGCATCAAATCGATCCATGCCATTATATTTGCCAGCATTTTCATTCATCGAGGCATCTTCATTCATTGTATTAATGCGCGGTAAATCGTGACGATTGCCAACCAGAAAGTCATTTGGGTCATGAGCTGGTGTAATTTTAACCATCCCGGTTCCAAAATCTGGTGTGACATATTGATCGGTAATAATTTCGACTTCTCGGTTAACTAATGGCACAAGCACTTTTTTCCCGACAATTGACTCATAGCGCTCATCGCTGGGATGGACCGCAATTGCCACATCACCAAACATTGTTTCAGGTCGTGTCGTAGCAATTTCAATATAGTCTTTGCCATTAAAGGTGGTTCCATCAGTGAACGGATATTTAACGTGATAAAAAGCGCCCTTGTCATCTTCATGGATTACTTCAATATCGGACAATGCAGTCCGCGCTTGGGGGTCCCAGTTAATAATATATTCGCCACGGTAGATGAGTCCTTTTTTATAAAGTTCCACAAAAACCTTCCGCACGGCTTTGTTTAATCCTTCATCTAAGGTAAATCGCTCGCGATCATAATCCAGTGACAAACCCAACTTAGCCCACTGTTTGTGGATAATGTCAGCATATTCATCTTTCCAATCCCAGACCTGTTGAACAAATTTTTCACGTCCTAAATCATAACGTGAAATCCCTTGTTCGCGTAATCGCGCTTCAACTTTAGCCTGGGTAGCAATTCCGGCATGATCCATTCCTGGTAACCACAACGTATCGAAACCCTGCATTCGTTTTTGCCGAATAATCATATCTTGCAGTGTTGTATCCCATGCATGCCCTAAATGAAGCTTACCAGTTACATTGGGTGGCGGAATAACGATGGAGTACGGGTGCGCTTTTTTGTTGCCGCTAGGTTTAAATAATCCCTGTTCGCGCCATTTATCGTAACGACCTGCCTCAACTGCTTGTGGATCGTATTTGGTTGACATGTCTGCTTCTTTTGCCATAGTAAAACTCCCTTCAAATATGTATCTAATCAGTAAACAAAAAAATCGCCCTATTAAAAATAGGACGATTTAATCGCGGTACCACCTAACTTGGGTTTGTTAAACCCCACTTAAAATCATTGTTAACGAAATGACATTCCGGGTATTTTTACTAAATTTCAAAATACCAGCTCCCAAGCTACCTTCACATTTCAATGGCGGAAAATATTTCAGTCATGTATTCTCTTTCTAAACACCATTAAGACATTACTTTCTTGTTCATTGCTGATTATTGTTTCATAATAGTCAATTATTTCAGTTCCGTCAAGCAACTAAACTAACTTTTTTAGTGCATTCAAGGCTGCTAAGTAGTTTGGTTCATCACCCTGTTCGGCCACGATTTGTCGGTACACAATGGTACCAGTATCATCAATAATAAAGATCGAACGCGTCAAAACACCAGTATTTGGAATCAGCAACTTCATCTCGTAACCAAATGATTCTTCACTGTCTGACATCATCTCAATGTTATTGACATCCTCTGCAGCACACCAAACGGATTGTTGTTTGACCGTATTGGTAGAAACCGTGATGAAGCGAACATTAGGATATTGATCCATTGCTTTATTAAATTTCTTGGTCTGTAAGCTACACGTTTTAGTATTAATATCTGGCACAACACTGATTAAAGTGGTCTGACCGATTAAATCCCTCGTTTTAACCCGTTCGTTTTGAGCATTAAAAATCTTAAAATGTGGCAATGGTGTCCCCACTTCTGGCGGATTACCAACCAATGTTTCTACTTCACCATGACGTGTTACTTCCACAGTTATGCACTCCTTCCAAATGACTAAATACGTAGCTAAGATTGATATTAAACTACAACACTTTCAAGGGGTTTGCAAGGATATTTAGTGAAAAGGGTGAGAAAAAAAGGTCAGAGAAAAAATCTCCAACCTTTTGTCTTGTCTTTACAGCAGCTCAGCAAATACATCTTCTTGTTGATTCAAGAAGTCTTCGCCAGCTTTAATTTCGCTAACTTGAACACCATCTAGTGCTCGCTGCATGAGACCATCGATATCTAGACGCGCTTCATAGAGCCTAGTGCGTTCCAAATTAGGTTTTGTTTTCGGACTTGGTGGCGCAAAAATAGTACAACAATCTTCAAATGGTAAAATTGATAACTCGTAAGTATCGATATCCTTAGCAATTTTGATAATTTCAGTTTTATCCAATGATACAACAGGTCGTAAAATTGGCATTGTTGTAACGTCATTGATCGCTAGCATACTTTCCATCGTTTGTGATGCTACCTGCCCCAGTGATTCACCATTAAAAATCGCTAAGCCATGGCGTTTAATCGCCAATGCTGCGGTCAAACGTAACATTAACCGGCGCTGGACAGTCATCAAGTATCCCTCAGGCACTTTTTCTTTGATTGTCTCTTGAATCTCAGTAAATGGAACCTGCAAAAATTGGATGCTCCCACTGTATCGGGCTAATTTACCAGTTAATTCTTTGGCTTTCGCTAACGCCTGTTGGCTAGTATACGGTGGGCTAAAGAAATGAACCATTTCCATTGAAACACCACGTTTCATCCCCAGATAGCCAGCCACTGGAGAATCAATACCTCCAGATAACATTAGCATTCCCTTGCCACCAGTACCGACCGGCAGACCGCCAGCACCTTGCACCACTTCACTAGTCAGAAAAATACCATTGCCACGAATCTCAACTCTAATAGTCAAATCCGGATGATGAACATCCACAGTTAGTTCAGGAAATTGATCCAAAATGTAGCCACCCAACCGTGTATTCATTTCATTGGTATCAATTGGAAATTCATGATCAGAACGGCGTGTATTAACTTTAAATGTCATTTTTGGTTTAAGCTGCTCACGAACCATCTGCTCAGCAGTTTGGGCAGTTGCTTCAAAAGTTCGGGCTACTTTAATCGATGGCGAAAAATTCTGAATTCCGAACACCATCTTCAACCGTGTCATCACGGCATCACTATCGGCACCATTTAAACTAACATGCAGGCGATCTCGATTAGCCTGTATTTTAACTGTTTCAAACTCATGCAATGCTTTACGGACATTTGAACCGAGTCGATCAATAAATCCTTTACGGTTTTTACCCTTAGTTGATAGTTCACCGTAACGCACCATAATTTCTGTATATTGCATTTAATTGCCCCCTTTCTTACTTCGTGATTTTTCTAAATTCATCATATAACTGGTCAAATACTTGATTAAATTTGTGTGCTTCTTCCACTGTGTTTTGATCGCCAAGACTAACACGAACAGCGCTAGTAGCAACATTTTCTGCCACATTCATTGCCTTTAATGTACTAGAAGCCAAATGTTTTTTAGAAGAACACGCGCTGGTCGTCGAGATGTAAATATCGTGTTGCTCAAAAGCATGGACAATTGTTTCACCCCGCACCCCAACAATTGCAAAACACAAGATGTGTGGTGCAAAACGAGCAGTATCCTCTGAAAAAATAGTAACGTGCTCAAATGACTTAATGTGCTCAGAGATGACTTGTTTAATCTCTCGTTCTTTAGCATTGCTCTGGGCTTCTTTAGCTAATAAAATTCGCAATGCCTTAGCCATCGCCGCAATTGCGGGTAAATTCTCTGTGCCACTGCGCAAGTTACGCTCTTGTCCACCACCTGTTAAAAGGGGGGCAATTTTACGTCCCTGCTTAGCATAAATAAATCCGATTCCACGTGGGGCATGAAATTTGTGACCAGAGAACGTCACAAAATCAACCCTGCCATTGAAAATCAATGATTGAATTCCTTTGCCAATTCCTTGCACAGCATCAATGTGGAAATGAATCTTGGGGTAATCTTGTAGCACTTCAGCGACTTCTTTTAATGGCTGAATTGAACCAACTTCATTGTTAACTGCCATTACTGATACTAAAATCGTATCTGGTCGAATTGCCGCCTTCAAATCTGCAACTGAAATTTGTCCGTGTGCATCAACGGGCAAATACGTAATGTCAAAACCTAATTGTTCTAGTTGCTCCATCGAATTTTGAATTGCTGGATGTTCAATTGCCGTCGTGATCAAATGTTTGCCAAAGGAGCGTTTTTCAATTGCAGTTCCCTTAACCACCCAGTTATCACCTTCAGTACCACCACTCGTAAATAAAATCTCACTAGGCATTACATTCAGTAACTTTGCAATTTGAGCCCGCGATTGTTCCAGCAAATGCCAAGCTGACTCACCAAAGTTATGTAAGCTTGACGGGTTCCCCCAAAACTGGTCACTAACAGCCCGATAAGTATCTAGTACTTCGGGTAGTGCTTGGGTTGTGGCGCTATTATCAAAATATATCAAATTTCCATCCTTCTTTGTAGCATGTGCAATACAAATGAGTAACACAACATGCAAGATATAGTTACCAATGGGGATAGACCATCAGTAGCAAAGTTCGACTCGCTTAAAACAGCGCTCCAAGTATACCAAAGAACCCTGTCAGATGGTAGTATATTATCTGATTTCCTGCAAAATGATAGTCACAATTCTCAGTTCAAAAAAACACCTGCTATGATTTAATACCATAACACGTGCCATTTACTTTGTTTTTCTAGGTTGCCTGTGACTGCTAGTACTTTGATAATAACTATCTTCTAGTCGCTTATATGAACCCGGTTCAACCTTATCCAACACTGTTGCAATAGTTTCTAAACTAGCAGCGTAGTCATGAGATTCGTTGAATAGTTTCTGTGCTTTTTTGGCCGCCTGATCTACCGTCTGATTTTGCTCCCTAAAGCGATTAGCGTATTGCATTAATCGCTCAGCTAATTGGGCGCTATCCCGTAGATCAGTTGTTTTTTCCTGCAGTGTTTCAAGGTCAGCCTGCACAATTAGCAGTTGTTTTGTAATCTCTTCCATATTGATTTTAATACGATTAATATCTGTATCTAATTTCTTTATTTCGTCACTAACAACAAAAAAATAATCCAAATATGATTGCGGTAAACCTGGTAAATTCAGCGATTCAACTTGCCGCTTGATGGCATGAATTTCACTTGCAAATCGGTGTAACGTCGCTTTGGCTCGCCGCTCATCATCCTGTAATCCAGCCACATCATCATTAATTTGTGTTTGTTGTTGTTCAATTTGAGTCAATATTTTTTGCGCATTTTGTTGCCGCTCTAATACTTGGCTGTCCACAGCAGTATGCTTATGAATGACTGTCAAATCAGTTTGATAATCTTTTTCTACCTGTTTAATTTGTTCACTCAGACCCCGTGCGGTTTCTAATTCGCTATGATCCAAAGTATAATTTTGACTCAGACGATCTAGTTCAATCATTAATTCATGATTTTGATTTTGTGCATGCACGATAAATCGTCCAATTTCAGGCATGATCTTAGTTACGGCTGGACGTGCATCCAGCTCCTTTTGCATTACATCATACAAATGATCAACTTGCCGCTGAATGTTGTCATTAGCCTTTTGAACTGTCTCAATTTCAAGTTGAGCTAATTTAGTCAGTGTTTCTGTTCTTTGTTGTTCAATGTTAGCAATTTCGGTAGCAATATCTGCATCAATAAATTGGTACCCCTGATTACTCAGCTGAGTGTAGCCTCCCTGCAATTCCTGCAACTGTTCTGGGTACTGAACATCTAAATTTTGATATAAGGCAGGAATTAACTCAATTGTTTTTTCTAGTTGGTTAGTATTTGCTTCCAAACCACCAAGTACAGTCTGAGCCTTGGCATGGTCACCTTCAGAAGTAAGCGTACTGAAACGGTCAAATTCATCTTCCAATCCAGACAGTTTTTCTTCCAATTGATCAATACTATTTCCAAACTTGAAGTTCTCCGACAATAACTTTTTCCGTAAACTTTGATATTTCTTTTCTAGTTTAGAAACTGCTTGCCGATGCTGTTGATCGATTTTCTTTAAGTCAGCTAATGCATCGCGCGTATGATTAACAATTTTTTCTGTTGTAGCAACTCGCTCCTTGAGTTGACTCACTTCCTGACGAACCTTAACAAAATTAACTCCACGCACATCATGGCGAATGCTATCTGCCAATTCGTCAATTGCGGTAAAACGATGATCGGTTACCTCTTGATAGTCACTTTGTAACCGCTGAAATTGCTGCAATGATTCCCCAGTTAAACTGAGATTCGCTCCATCACGCAAATTTGCATCAACATGTAAGCCTACCAGCCGCTGTTTATCATCCTGTAAGTCATTAATTTGATTAATTGTAATCCGTTGAAAAAGATATAATCCGCCAACAATTACTGCTGCGATGATCACAATCCCAATTAGCACTTGCAGCATTCGAAAATCCCACCTTTTATTATGGACGTTTATTATTGATTTTTAAAGTTAAGACAGTTAAAATCAATCTTATTTAAAATTATAACATACAGTAAATATAGCAGCACATTGAATTTACGTTGAATTAACAATCATTATGAGTAAAAGGAGAGTTATTTTATGAGTGAAGCTTCATTAATGACCCAGCAATTAGATGCCCTATTATTTGAAGAACAGGACCAAACTGCAAATTTAGCCAACGCATCTGCTCTACTGATGCAAAGCCTGTCCAATATTAATTGGGCTGGTTTTTATCTTTATCAACCGGCCAATGATGAATTAGTCCTTGGCCCCTTTCAGGGGAAAGTCGCCTGCATGCACATCAAAAACGGTGCTGGTGTGTGTGGAAGTGCATTGCAAAACAAGAAAGTGCAACGAGTAGCCAATGTGCACGATTTTCCTGGTCATATTGCATGTGATAGTGATTCGAACGCTGAAATTGTCGTCCCACTATATACAGCCAGCGGTCAACCCATCGGTGTAATGGACATTGATTCAACAACACTAGACCGTTTTTCACCTGCAGATGAAGAACAATTAGTCGAATTCGCCAATGTTTTGGTCCAACATATTGACTCGCACTAGCCAATCGCGGTATACTACTCTTTGTGTAAAATAATGCAGCAGTGAATGGTAAGCTCGTCAACAGATTGGTGCCCAATGGTTCAACTAGTAACCGCGGCTGCAAAGGTGAACGTTGCAGACCAACCTGCACGAATACCGAATTTACAATCGGATTATTTTACTCCAAATAAATTTATTGGAGGATCTCTTATGTCTCGTTATACAGGTCCAAGTTGGCGTGTTTCTCGTCGTCTTGGTGTTTCATTATCCGGAACCGGAAAAGAATTAGCTCGTCGCCCTTATGCTCCTGGTGATCATGGTAATGATCGTCGTTCAAAGTTGTCAGAATATGGTACACAACTGCGTGAAAAGCAAAAGTTGCGTATGACATATGGCATGACAGAACGTCAATTCGCTAACCTATTCGTTCGTGCTGGTAAAATGCAAGATGGTACTCATGGTACTAACTTCATGGCTTTACTGGAACGTCGTCTGGACAACATGGTTTACCGCCTCGGCTTAGCAACTACTCGTCGTCAAGCTCGTCAATTAGTTAACCACGGTCACATCACAGTTGATGGCAAACGTGTTGATATTCCTTCTTACGAAGTTGAGATTGGTCAAACAATCGGCGTTCGTGAAAAGTCAAAGAACCTTGTCATTATTCAAAGTGCCGTTGAAGCAGTTGTTGGTCGTCCTTCATACGTTGAATTTGATGCTGATAAGCTGGAAGGCTCATTAGTTCGAATTCCTGAACGTGAAGACATGGATGCTGACATTGATGAAGCTCTAATTGTTGAATACTACAACAAACTATAATTTAGTAAGACTTGCTGAACTCAGCAGGTCTTTTTTTAATGTCTTTCTTGGCATAATTAATCTAATTTTGGTTTAAAAAAAAGCGCACTGTACAGTGTGCTTTTTTATTAACGCCAGATTATTGGACTAATTTTTGATAGATTGCTAGTAACCCACTAATAACAGCCTCAATTGATTTAATTTGAATAGCCGTGCTATTTTGGAAGAAACGGTCATCTTTTGCCCAAACCTGGCCAATCAAAAATTCATCTTTTTTGCCTCTTTGGTAACCACTGATTGCCATTTCAATTGTCTTAGCGGACGCTGCTTCAATTTTTGTTTGAGTATGGTCCTGGCAAACATAGTAGTCGCCCGTCAACTCATTCAATGCTTGTTGGTTTGCTAATAAACGTGAACTAATTTGTGCATCGATTTTAGACTCGCCCAGTAATGCCAACCAAATAAACATCCGATCAGCCCAAAAGCCAATTTCAAAGTGGGGATCTTTTTTATACCCTCTTTTATTGGGACCAAATGCAATCCAAGTATTAATTGGCGGATTAACCGTTCGTCGCAAGTGCTTAGCGATATGCGGATATATTTCAATTTTTTGTTGACTAAAAAAAGGTTGCAGGTTGGCTGCCAATTGTTCAAACTGTGGGTCGATCACTGCTCTAACCTGTGCCATTCTTCCAGTCAATGTTGGTTCTAAAAAAACATCAAAATCAGCTTGTGAAAACATTGCTTCGCACCGCTTTCTTTTAAACTACAATTGCATTAATGGTATAATATTTCGTAGCTAAATGAAAGGACCATTGGACCGATGCCTGAAAATAAATTTGTTCCAACTGATGAACATTTGCAAAATGCCATGTTTGGAACTCCCAAAATTAATCCCGATGAACAGCGCAAATATCTTGGCACCTTCAGAGAACGGGTCATGGTGACAATTAGTGTTAGTCAACTACAACAGTTTAACTGGAGCAATATATTTGAACAAGAAATCACCCAGCCTCAGGTTAAAATCATCTTTTTTAATGGCAACATTGAACAATCACAGTTACAACCATATATTAAGACTGCCGCTAAAATTGGAACCAATTTTACCATTAAGACTAGTCCAGATTATCACATTGACAATGATAATCTCGCGATCGTGGTAGCCGCCAAGAATGCCATTCATATCAATCCAATTGATATTGCTAAAAAGCATCCCGAGTATTCCGCCAAGCAAACTGACTCACCAACACCTAAAAAGTCATTTTGGCACAAATTGTTTAATTAAACCGGTTTTATTTAGAAAGGAAAACAAATATGCAGCAACCATTGGCCTATCGAATGCGACCAACTAAATTAGAAGAAATTGTTGGCCAACAACACTTAGTTGGACCTGGCAAAATAATTAATCGCATGGTGAGCGCCAAAATGCTTTCATCAATGATTTTATATGGTCCACCTGGCACTGGAAAAACCAGTATCGCCAGTGCCATTGCTGGGTCAACTAAATATGCATTCCGTACGCTCAATGCAGCCACAGATTCTAAAAAGGATCTTCAAATCGTTGCAGAAGAAGCCAAGATGAGTGGCACAGTAATTTTATTACTTGATGAAATCCATCGCCTGGATAAAACAAAACAAGATTTTCTGCTTCCTCACCTAGAAAGTGGTCGAATTATTTTAATTGGTGCAACAACTGAAAATCCCTACATCACAATAAATCCAGCGATTCGCAGCCGAACTCAAATTTTTCAGGTTTATCCATTGACCGAAGAACAAATGGAACAAGCCGTTAATCGTGCGCTCAAGGATCCTGACAAGGGACTGGGCCAATTATCAATTGACCTAAAAGTCGAAGCATTGCAGCAATTAGTACGTGCTACTAATGGTGATTTACGAAGTGCACTTAACGGCCTTGAATTGGCCGCTAAATCTACCCCACCCGCTGAAGATGGACAAATTATTTTGACTCTGCCAATCATCGAGGAAAGCTTCCAACATAAGGCCCTATCTGCAGATAAAAACGGTGATGCACATTACGATGTAATTTCTGCACTTCAAAAGTCCATCCGAGGAAGTGACGTTGATGCTGCACTGCATTACTTGGCGAGATTAATTGAAGCTGGTGATTTACCAATAATTGCACGACGGTTACTAGTGATTGCCTACGAAGATATCGGTTTGGCCAACCCGCCGGCTGCTAGCAGGACAGTTACTGCTGTGGAGGCAGCCCAAAAGCTTGGATTCCCAGAGGCCCGAATTCCACTAGCAGATGCAGTAATTGAATTGTGTTTATCTCCAAAATCAAACTCAGGTATCAATGCAATTGATAAGGCAATTGATCAAGTTAAGGCAGGTGGTTTTGGCGACGTGCCTGCCCACTTGAAAGACGCACACTATCAGGGAGCAGCAAAACTTGGTCATGGCACGGAATATAAATATCCACACGCTTTTCCTAATGACTGGGTGCAACAACAATACTTACCTGATAAAATCAAAAACGCACAGTATTATCAGCCGAAGCAAAATGGCCGATTCGAACAGGCGCTGGGTCAGCAATATGAGCAACTACTAGCGGCACAACGTGGCAAGTCGCCTAAGAAACCCAACTAAATTAATTGCGCTTACCGGCGCAACATGCTAACATATAAATAGAAATTCTAAGGTGTACGCGTTGTTCATATTACAGTTTTGCCTTACAATCTTATTACATTGGGACTAGCGTTAGCTGCACGGATAACAGGCCTTAACTCTTGGTAGTTAGAAGTGTAGCGACCGTGTCCCACCTGTCTTGAACACAGGTCAACACTGAAGAACGATTAACGGCACCACTAGAATTTCCTTAATTTGATAATTATTGGCAATTGCAAATATCGATTTGTGATTGCCTTATTTTTATGGCGTGGAGGCTGTTATGTTGATTACAATTTTACTTATTATTTTTGCGTTAATTGCGCTATACATTGGCTGGTATTTGGTTGCACACCGTAATAGGCCCTTTTTAATTTTTAATCCAGCCACCAATCTTAGCTTATCCCATGCGGTTACCTTTTGGGGCGTTACTATGTTAGTAGTTGGATTAGTTGGGTTAGTTGCAGCGTTAATTAATATTTTGCTGGTTACAGTGATCATTTTAGTAGTTGGCTGTTTCTCAGGTACGTTAATGTTGCTGAGCCTAATGATATTTATGCGCTAATACCGCGGATGTAACCGGAAACAATATTTAAGTGTTTTCCTTTTATTTTGGCAGCAAATAACGTAGAATGAAGGTAGAAACAAAGTGAGGGGGAATTAAAATGTTACAACAATATCAACATATTCTTGTTCCGGTCGATGGCTCTAAGGAAGCGGAAGTTGCTTTTAAAAAGGCGGTTGCTGTTGCTAACCGTAATGGTAGTGAAACTGAGTTACGCCTATTACACGTTGTTGATACACGTGCGTTTCAAAATATTTCCAGCTTTGATACTTCCATGGTCGAGCAAGTTACAGAGACTGCTAAAAAAACGCTTGATAAATATGTGGAGGAAGCACAGGCTCAAGGGTTAACAAATGTTAGTTATACAATTGAGTATGGTGCACCCAAAACAATTATCGCTCGCGATGTCCCGAATGAAATGAAAGCTGACCTAATTATGATTGGTGCAACTGGTTTAAACGCCGTTGAACGCCTACTAATTGGTTCAGTGACTGAGTATGTTACCAGAACGGCAGTTTGTGACGTGCTTGTGGTTCGAACCGATTTAGAGAACAAACCGATTAAGAAAACAGATAATAATTAATTACAAAAAGTGAGAACTAAGTCATTCGGATTCCAAGAATCTCCGTGCTTTATTTCCCACTTTTTTTGTTCAATCCCTCACCATGCAGCCGCAAACTAATTTTTTGCTGTAATTCTGCATGCTGGTTGACAATTGATAAACTGGCCGCTATTTGCCAGTTTTTTTGTGTTTCATCAACATTTCCCATTTTGAGATTGCAATCGCCTAGTTGCAAGTAAACTTCGTCAATTAAGAATAGCGTTTCATACTGACGACATAGGTTTAGCGCCACATTATTTAGCTGTAACGCATTCCCCATCTGGTCAATATGCTGGTGAAGTTGGGCCAGTGAAACATAGCTGGCAATCAACTTATAATAATCTGTCTTTGGATCGATTTGTTCCAGTAAAACTGTCGCTTGGGTTGCTAGTTTTTCAGCATTGACTTGATTATGTTTGTAAAACCAAGTATTTCCTGCAGCAATTGTAGCCATAATTTGATAAATCTGATCGCCAGCTTGCGTAAACTGTTTCAATACCAATTCAAAATTAAATAATGCTTCATCATAATTCTCATTTTGATTTAACTGCAACATTCCCAAAAAATAGTAATAGCGCTGTTTATCATATGTTTGCCGCAATTGCTTAATGCCAATATTGTTTAATTGATTAGTTGCAGCATCGTATTTTTTTTGTAAAATTAGTTGATTAATAGTTTCAAAAACATCGGTCAGTACTTGATTTTCATCAATCAAAATAGTATCAATTGATACCCCCAGCCGGGCACAAAGCTGCGTCAGGATCTGCATGCTCGGGACATTCCCTTTCTTTTCAATTAAACTAACTGTTGCTTGCGTGCAAATACCAGCAGCTAATTGTTTTTGGGATAAGCCCTTATTTTTGCGAAGCATTTTTAATTGATCGCCGCGTAATTTCATTTCAATTCCTGACTTTCGAAGTTAGATTAACTGCCATAACACATTCTTAACACGCACCACTGTTGGTGTTGAGTTAAGTTTTATTTTAGCACGAATTAAGCTGGGTTGATCTGTGATGATTGCATCCACCCCAATTTGTGCCATTCGTTCAGCAACTTTGGGATTATCAACAGTCCAAGCATATACTTTCTTGTGATGCGCATGTAAGAATCGGACATTGGTTGAATTCACAGTACGATAATCAAGCGAGTAAAAATCAACATCCTTGGTGGCTAATCGGCTAAAGACAAATGGTCGAATCAAACCCACCGATAAATCAGGAAAATTATGTTTCAGTTTGGCAACAATCAAATCATCAACTGAGTGAATTTGATCGTGCTGCCGATGAAGTTGCTGCGCGTATTTGTTACCAAAAAGCTGGGCCACTTTAGTTGGGTTAAGCGACTGAGGTTTAATTTCAACGATTAAATGCTGCTGATGACGGTTAGCAACCTTCAAATACTCATCAAATGTTGACATGCGAGTTTCAAAACCATGATCAGTCAATTTAATCTGTTTTACATGGTTATTTTTCAGTTTAGCAATCGTCTTCTTTTTATGAGTTAACTGCAAATTCGCATCATGAAAACAGACAAACGACTGGTCTTGCGTTTCTTGGACATCCATTTCAACTTTCGCTGGATGAGTTTGAACTGTCTTTTTGAGACTCTGAACCGTGTTTGGTACCCCGTTGTCATTGTCAACGCCACGGTGTGAAATAATTTCAGGTAAATGTGCCTGTTTTTGTGCCTGCAAATTTTGTGTCCATCCACCTACGATTAGCAATCCAATGGCAATGACTACCAAATGAAACACTGCGTTTGCACGGCTGGAAATTGGCATTTTAAAATAAGCTGCAATTAAAAAAGCGCCCCAGGCAGCAAGTAGCCAGGTACCGATAGCTAGCAGCAAAAAGCCGGACCAAAAATCACTGACCCTAGCAAACCAACTAGTACATAAATACATCAATCCAAGTCCTATTATTGTCTCTAACAGCAACTGACCAATTACAATCAAGTTCTGTTTTGCAGTTACGGCGCCATTAATCGTCTGCCCCGGCTGGATTAGTTGCACCATCCAGCGTCGTAAAAAGCGCCAATAGCAAAAAATAACACCACAATAACACGCCACTAAAATTGGTACAATGACAATTCGGTGCAAGTAAATAATTCGCAGCACTGCCTGAGGCACCTCAATTAAATTAATTAAATAACTAGTAATCCCAAGTCCACCCAACGGCAGGATTGTTACCCAACCGATTAATAAAATTATGCCAACAGCAACGACATTAAAATGCTGACTAGTACCAAAATTTAAATGTCTGGTAATCCACCAAACGAGCACAGCAAAACTTAAACACAACCCCACTACTTTTAGTAACGGCGTAATATTTTTATTAGCTAATAGCCAGTTATTGATCACTATTAGCCCCCAAAAAATGCTAGTTAACTCTACTCGTCTCACAATTTTAGCCCCATTATGTAAAGAATGGAACTTAGCCTCTTGTTGGCCAAGAAACTAAGTCCCATCATGTAAATCTATTCGTCTAAATTATATTCTTTTTTACCGACATGTTCTGTACCTAATTCCTCAAAATCGTACTTAATTTTACTATTTCTTTGGTATTCTGCCAACCCATATTGAATAATTTGATCAATTAATTCTGAGTAACTAATCCCAGATACTTCCCACATTTGCGGGTAAAGACTAATATTAGTAAAACCTGGGAGTGTATTTGGTTCACTCAGATATGGGACACCATTTTGATCAACTAAAAAGTCAATTCGTGATAAGCCCTTCATACCAAGTGCAACATACGCTTTTAGCGCCATTTGTGTAATTTCGTTAGTTAGTTTCTCTGGTAAAATAACTGGTAATTCAAATACAACACCGCTGGCATCAACAAATTTATTTTGATAATCATAGAATTCGTCGCTATCGGGAACACGAACAGCACCTAGCTTAGAAGCTCGTGGTTTTTCATTACCTAAAATAGAAATTTCAATTTCCTTAGGTCCAGCAATCGCTTCTTCGACCAATATCTTAAAATCATAGTTAAACGCATCCGTTAGGCCATCAACGTACTCTTGTTCATTAACGGCTCGATGAATTCCAACCGAAGAGCCCTGATTAGCTGGCTTAATAAACACTGTGTTACCAAGCTCCTGGCTAATTTTAGTCCACGTCATGGCGTCCTTGTTTTCAGGAGTCACTACTGCATATTTTGTGTTACGTACTCCTGCCTGGCTTAAAATTCGCTTGGTCATATCCTTGTCAAAAGATACTGCTGATGCCAGCACATTCGAACCAATATAAGGCTTCTTTAACAACTTAAATAACCCTTGAACTGTTCCATCTTCGCCCAGGTTACCATGGATAACTGGATAAAAAATATCAATATCTTGTACTTCTTGCAAAGCCAATATCGGTGCTAACGGATTGTGCACATCAATTTTAGGATATTCATCCGCTACAACATCGTCCTCTTCTTCGCCATCAAATATCCGCTTCGAAGCTTGATCGCCAAGTAAAACACCATCTTTGGTAAACATGAACAGACTAACATCATATTTTTGTTTATCCATTGCATCGTAAATATTATGCGCTGAACGTTTAGAAACATCATGTTCAGACGAATTACCACCAAAAAGGAGTGCTACATGAATCTTTCGATTTGTCTGCATTTCTTTATCACACCATTCTTCCGCTATTTTATAGAATCTTAAGTCTATCATGTTCACTAAGTCTTGCGTCACGTTTACAAAAAACTTAGTAATTTTTAATTTTTAGTTCATGAACTGCTGACCACTAGTAATATATTTGACAATTTCCTGATTGAAATCACCACGAATCAAAATAGCTTGCATTAACCGTGTATGGTTCAGTAATTGATTCCATTCTCCCTCTGTATGCGGTTCGAACCGGTTCATAATTTGACTGCGCCAAGCTTTTAATTGTAATAAAAAGTAATTACGGTATAAATCATTTTTATTTGTAATTCGTGCCAGATAGGCCGCAATTCGCTGTGGCTCACCAAAAATCAAGGGGGTCTGCAGCTGTTTGTACCGTTCGATTAAAATCGTCATTAGGAATAATTTATCTGCGCGGGATAACTCATCACGAGCAGATAGTTCATCGAGCAGATTTCCAATATGGGTGTATGCATGACCCCATCCATTTTTACGAATAAACCCCCGTGTGTCGGTCTCCATAATCGTGTATGAAGAAATTTGTTCGACTGCGCGATTAATTAACTCCGGGGTCAAAAAGAAATAACCTGCCTGGTCACCATAGGTCAACGTCGATAGCAGTAGTACTGCAAATGAACGTTGGTAAACACCATTATTTTGAGGTTCTAATATATGATCAAATAAGACTTCATCAGACAACAAATAATTGTAAGCCAGTGTTAATTGTCGTTTTGAAAAAATTTGGGCTTCCAATAATTCGTTAACAATAAAATAAACACCATGATCCCGCACCTCTGGATTAGGCGAACCGATGTGACCGAGTAACAACAGTAAATCTTGATCAGATACTTCAGTCAATTGATCATCAGTGTGTTGCTGACGCAACTGTTTAATCAAATCAAGTACATCATCATCATCGCTTGGCAAATGAACCTTAGTTGATTTATTTTTTTTAACGGACGAGACTAGTTTTCCAACCTCAGTTCCCAGAGATTGAAAAATTTGCCCTTGATTAATTTTGGTTCGCAAAGTCTTTAATTGTGCCGCTAATTGTGTTTGCTGACTCATCGTCAATCCCTCTTTTCACACAAGCTAATAGGTTAATGATAGCACATCAGCTCACAGAGATGAAACTACAAAGCTATCATCGATTTAAAATAATTTTTGCCATGCAAAAAGGACCAAAAATTGTTTTTTTGGCCCCACGCTTACTAATATTATTAATCTCGACGTAATCGTAATTTTTGACTAAACCAGTATGAAAGCCCGCCACAGACTAGAATCCAAACTAACATAACAATTGAACTATTTACTGGATTAAAATTGCCAGTACTATCCGAATATCCGAACATGATTTTACTAAAATTAACAATCCCGGTCCAGTCAATATTTGCATGAACCAAGGCCCGTGCTAAGTTCGTTACTGCTACGATTAATACTACTGGAAACCCAATAATTACAATGGCTTTACCACGTTTGTTAAGCAATGCCAAGAAACAGCCAACCACTAAGCCTGCTAGGGCCAACATTAAGAGACCCATATATAATTGAACAATTGCAATCAGGTACGTACCCACTGTTTCGTTTTGATATCCGACAAACACGCTGTGAACTGTAATCTTTTGTCCTTTGACAAACATTTCGATCATATCAATTACCAGTACAACTAAAGCCAGCAGTAAAATTCCTTTGATTCTTGCCCACCATGCTGTTCTACGTGAGATACCATTTTGAATTGTCCACTTAAAATTATCGTAATTAAACATAAGTGCATCAATGAAGAGGTATAAGCCGGCAACAAACGCAAAACCAGTACTATTCAATTTAAATCCTGTGGAACCATTAAATGTAATGGAAAATAATACTGGAATCACTATGGTAATTCCAACAAACCACACAAACGTCCACACTAATCGAATCAAGGAGCGGTTAAAGTCATACAAAGCCAATCGATTACTCTTACTCTTTAACATAATTAACACTCCCTTCAGTTAAATAAACAAATAATTTTTGTAAATCAACGTGCTCAATTTTAATGGTATCTGGAATAACACGTTCATCGTCCAAATCACCATAAATATAGTCCGTTCTCAGTCCGCCTAATGTTTGATGACCAATTACATTCAATCCAACGCTGTAGTCACTGACGGCCTTTTTGGGCCCTGTAATTGCATATGAACGATCAATGATTGCTTGGGTTTCGTCATCGATGACTATTTTCCCCTGATCTAGAATAAAAACGTGTTCCACAATTTGAGCAATTTCTTCGATTAGGTGGGTTGAAATAACAAATGTTCGTGGCCGTTCTTCGTATGATTGTAATAATTCCTGATAAAACAATTCGCGATGATTTGCATCTAAGCCCAATACTGGTTCGTCGAAAAAGACGAAATTAACCGGTACACACAACGCCACAATTAATTTTACAATTGAATGATAACCTGTCGATAAACCACCAAAGCGGGCGGTTAACTTAACCCCAAATTCTTCAGCTAATTTATACGCTTTTTTATAATCAAATGAACCATAACAAAGCTCAGCTTGCTTAAATATTTTTTCTACCCGCATTCGTTCGGGATACAAATCAACTTCACTCATTAAAAACATGTCTGCTAGTATATCATCATTTTCAACTACTGATTGTTGATCCATTGTGACTTTTCCACTGGAAGCAAAAATTCGGGTTGTCATAATATTCAACAATGTACTCTTACCGGCACCGTTACGTCCCAATAATCCATAAATTTTATTTGGTTCTAACTCAAATGAAATGTCTTTCAAAACCTCATTTTTACCAAATTTGCGTGTAACATGATCGATTTTAATTTGTGCCATTTTGATACCCCCGTTCAATTAACTGGACTAGCTTTTCTTCAGTTAACCCTAATTTTTGTGCCTCAGTCACTACATTTAAAATGTAATCTGCATAGAAACTTTCTTTTCGCTGCTGTTCAATCGTTGCCACAGCACCAACTTTAACAAACATCCCAATCCCCCGCCTTTTTTCAATTAGTTCTTTAGCAACCAACAAATTCATCCCCTTTAATACCGTCGCCGGATTAATATGAAATTGTTTTGAAATTTCAGTCGTCGATGGAATCTGTTTGTCTTCTGTAAAACTGCCAGTAAATATAGCCTCTTCAAGCTGCTCCGCTACCTGTTGATAGAGTGGCTCAGTACTATTAAAGTTAAACTCCATGCTTGTCACCTCCAGTTTGATTCGTTTGGATTACCAATCGTTGGTATAACTTAACTGTCAGTAAATAATAAATGCCATAACAAATACTAAAGCCTAACACAGCCCACCACCATTGATCATACGGATTTACCATCAATTTTTTGAACACCTGGAGCCCGAGTCCAACATATAAAATGCCGGCTGCTCCCGGAATTACAAACAAAACTCCGATCTCATATGCCACTGCTCGTTTTAATTGCTTAATTGATACTCCAATTTTCATCATCATCTGGTACCGATTTCGGTCTATTTGAGTTCCCGATAGCACCTTAAACATCAGACAAGAGGCCAGCATGGTTAAAAAGGCAATTCCCAAAAACAGTCCGATAAACTCTAAACCACCAAAAAGTGTATTTGAAATAACAAACATTTCATAACTGTTCGTAATTTCGTAACCTTGTTTCGCCGCAGTGGAACTACTGTATCTTTCTAATTGCTTCAGTTTGGAAAAACTCTGATTCAAGTTTCGGACTCGAATTAACTGTAGCGTGCTTTTCGTTCCCGCCAGCTGATTAAACTGCTTGGTTGGTAAAATAACAATTTGTTTGCCACGTAATGCCGGTGACTCCATTAACATCAAGTTGCGATTTTCAACTGTCCTACCAACTAATTTGTGGGCTGCTATTTTTTTATAGTGTGGCTGGCTCAATTGATGCTCAGCTTTAGGCACAACCACTGCTTCAAGCGGCTGTTTTCTTAACTGATCCTGATTCAAATAAATGTGTTTTTGGTCGCTAATTTGCGCGTATGAAACATTTTTAACTAAATCCATCTTAGCAATAATTTTATCCGTTGCTTTAGTAGGATTAGTGATGTTCATACTATAGGCACTGGAGTAGCTACTCATAATTGGAATCTGACGATGATAACCGATTCCAACCACAATGGCACCCAGTGCTAACGCAAACAAAATCGTCACCATGGATAAAACCCGTGTGTAGTTTTCAATTCGAAACTGAAGTTGTCCAAGAGTGAATAAGCGTAGTCCTCGATAACTAAAGTTTCGTTTTTTTAGCCAATTAATTATCACCGAGAACACTGAATGGACCACTAAATATGTTCCACCAGAAATTGTTACTAACGCAACGGGAATCGCTGCCAGTTGTAACACCTCAATTTTAAATAATGCTGTAAATCCGATGATTAATAAAACTAATCCAGTAATTGATTCAAAAATTTTTAGCTTAAAATTTTGATCGGAATGATTGGTTAATTGATTAGCTTTCAAAATCGACTGTAGTGGTTTCGTTCTGACAATGATTTGTGAAACCACGGTAGAACAGATTGCTAGCAGAACGAACAATGAAATTGTAATAATGACGGCTGGTAACTGAAACACGTTCAGTCCCGTTAGTGGAAGGTGAATTTGAATTGCCAGCCACTGACTAGCAATTTTGGTCAAACCCATTCCTAAGAACAGGCCTATAACAGTGGAACCTAATTGAACTGCGAACGTTTCGAGCATAATCATTTGACTAATTTTACGCGGTTTAGCCCCAAAGGTAAGAAATACGCCATAGTCTTTATACCGCATGCCAAGCAGAAATGATTGTGCATAGCCGACATAAACAATTGTGATTAATGTTAATAGTATCAGCCCAAAGACAAATACCTGAGTAACAGAACCAACATTAATGTTGGCTTTTAAAAATTTTTCATTAGTTGCCAAAGCAGCGAACATGTAAAAAATGGCTGCTCCAATACTTAAGCCAGAAAATAAAACTAAATAATCTGCCCAACGGCGGTGTAAACCTGCAAATGCCAATTTACGGATCATAGTCTTACCTCCTTATCTGTACGTCCCTAAATCAGTCAAAATTTCTCGATAAAATTCAACTCTTGACTGCTTTTCCCGCACTAAACTGCTCCCAATTACACCATCTTTAATCATCAAAATGCGATCACAATACGAGGCGGAAAAGGGATCGTGGGTTACTAACAAAATAGAAACATCTGAATCTCGATTAATTTCAGTCAATAATTCCAGTAAATCACGAGCACTATTTGAATCCAACGCTCCGGTGGGCTCATCTGCTAGCAATAGTTTCGGCTGATGAACCAGTGCTCGTGCGGCAGCAACTCGTTGTTTCTGACCGCCTGATAATTGTGCTGGATATTGGTCGAGAAAGTTTTCAATTGATAGTCGTTTTGCAACTTGTATTACAGCATTATCAATTTCAGCTTTTTTGGTATTAGTTAACGTTAGCGGCAGTGAAATGTTTTCCGCTGCGGTTAAATTTTCTAATAAGCTAAAATCCTGAAAAATAAAGCCCAATTCTTGTGCCCGAAAATCGCTCAGTTCATTCTGCTTCAGATTACTGATGCTACGCTGGTTGATTTTAATCTCCCCACTAGTTGGTCGGTCTAGCGTGGCAATCAAATTAAGTAATGTTGTCTTACCTGAACCTGAAGCTCCCATGATTCCCACAAATTCCCCAGATTGAACTTCAAAGTTGACCCCTTTAAGTGCTTCATATTTGGCTGAATTTTTACTACCATATGTTTTAAGTAAATTAGTTACGGTAACTACTGCTTGATTATCCATTTGCTCCGCCATGGTTAATTGGTTAATTACTTATATAACTAACAATACAAGTGAGTGATCGTTTTGTCAATCCTTTTTGGCAAAATAAAAAGCATAGGAATGATCCTATGCTTCTTAAGCCCTTAATTATTAACGTTTAACGTTATCCGTATTAATTACCGGTTGTGTCCCGCGGTCAGTAATAATTGAAACTAACATGTTATTGATTAATTGTAATTTTCGCTCGTCAGTTAATTGCAAATCAGTATCCGCTTGTAGCTGACTAATTGCGTCTTCAGTCATTGAAACAGCCCCCTGCACAATAATTTTTCGGGCTGATAAAATCGCTGTTGCTTGTTGCCGTTGTAGCATTGCATTTGCAATTTCAGTGGCATAGGCGAGGTGCGTTAACCGGGTTTCAATAATTTTGACTCCAGCAACCTGTAACCGATCTTGTAATTCCTTGGTTAAATTGTCAGAAACATCATTTGGATTACCTCGCAGTGATAACGCAGCCTCATCCTCAAATGTATCATATGGATATTCAGTTGCAACGTGCCGAATTGCCGACTCACTTTGAATTTCAACAAATTCTTCATAACGATCGACGTCAAAGGAGGCCTTAGCACTGTCAACCACTTTAAACACAATCACAGCCGCAATTTCAACTGGATTCCCCTTGGAGTCATTAACCTTTAGAATCTCACTATTAAAATTACGAACCCGTAGTGACAAGGTTGCTTTTTGCGTTAACGGAATTGTAACGTACAATCCAGCATCCCTAATTGAACCAACATACCGTCCAAAAAATGTTAGTACCTTGGCCTGATTAGGCGCTACGATCGTCAATGAACTAAAAATAAATAATGCCACTAAAAATAAAATGGCCCCCATAATTACCGAACTCACAGTCCCGCTATAAAAACCAGATAAGACGATCCAGCCACTAAGAATTAACATTAATAGCGCTACCACAATCCCCAAATAACCATTGACATGAAAAGCTCTTTTCTCAGTCATCAAACTACCCCCAATTCTTAAATCCACCCTCATTGTACCTTAGTTACGGTGTAGACCATCAATTTTTTGCTTGCTTACACTTGCTGCCGCCTTTAATTGCCCCTGTTCCAATTCACTTAATGATGCCATTATTAAGGACTCGACCCCATTTGCACCAACTACAGCTGGTCGACCAATGTATGTTTCAAATTCTGGGCTATACGTTGACACAGGAACTGCCAGATGTGCATTCGATAATATAGCCCGAACTAGTTTAATCACACAGGTTGTAATTGCATAATTAGTGAACCCTTTTCCAGCCAGAGCAAGCCAACCACCATAATTTGATGCTGTCATCAACGATTCAAAATTTAAACCATAACTTCCTTGAATTTCGTTAATTGGTCGACCATTAACCGTGACAGTTGACCACGCGGTAAATGTCGAACCACCATGACTTCCGTATACGTACCCACCAATATTTTGTGGTGCCAAGTCTAACTTTAACCCAATGGCCCGCCGCATCATGACTGTATCCACCAATGTCCCCGTTCCAATAACGTGTTTCACTGGTAATTCAGTTTTTGCTTGAAGCAAGGCCGTGAACAGATCACAAGGGTCGCTAATATTAATTAAAACACCTGTAAAATCAGCTGATTCTATTTTTGCAGCAATCTGCGTAACAATTTGTTCATTTGACTGTGACTCATCTCGATTGCTACCAAATGCAGTAATAAGCACATCAGCATCGTTTAATGCCGCATAATCCTGCACCTTAATTGTGGTAACGGTGTCCAATCCAGCCATCGTATCCAGCAAATCATATTGTTCTCCGATCACCTTTTTATCAGACTCATCAATTAGTACCAATTGATCCGCTAACCCCTGCACGACCAGTGTGTATGCAATCGTTGCACCCACGTGGCCCACCCCAATTATTCCTATTTTGCGCATATTTTCCCCTCTGTACCAATCCGTTTGGTTAGCTTAATCATAACACTCATACAACTACAGCACGCTAATGAATAGGGCGTTGAAGCCAAAAAAATATCGATCTGCATTCAGACCGATATTTCCCTAGTTTCGTTATTACAGTGTAGCAAACTTTTCTTTAATTGTATCTGCTGAGTGCTTGAACTTAGCCTCTTCATCATCTGGTAATGGCAATTCGGTAACTGATTCAATCCCATTCTTACCAACAATTGATGGTTGACCAACATATGTACCATATTTTTCACTGTATGATGAACATGGACAGGTAAGCTTAGCATCCGACAATACAGCTTCACTTAACTTAACTGCACAAGTTGCAATGGCATAACTGGTATAGCCCTTACCAGAATGAACGGCCCAGCCACCATGACGAGCCTTATCTTCCAACTCACTTAAGTCTAAATCTTGTTCATGGGCTAAGTCTAAGATATCCAAACCGTTAACTTGAACAGTTGACCAAGCGGAGAATTGTGATTCACCATGTTCACCATAGACATATCCGGTCACGTTTTTAGGATCTACATCAAACACATCGGAAACAACTTTTTGCATTCTGGCTGTGTCCAAGAATGTTCCAGTACCAAAACACTGTTGTCGTGATAACCCTGTTTCTCGTTGTAGATAATGTGTAATAGCATCACAAGGGTTCATCGTATCAATCAACACCCCATCAAAACCAGATGCTTTAATTTTTGGTGCAATGTCCTTTACAATTTCGCGTGTGTACTCAAATTCTGCCCAACGGTTTCCAGAAACATTATCAAGCGCATGGATATTACCAGAAGTAACAAATAAGACATCAGTATCCTCCAATTCACTATAATCCTGAGTTTTAATAATTGTGCGTGTATCTAAGCGAGCCTGCGCATCTTGCAAATCAAGCTGTTCAGCAGTAGCCTTGCCTTCATTATTATCAATTAAAATTAATTCATCGGCAATGCCCTTACAAACTAACGTATAAGCCACCGTTGCCCCAACATGTCCAACACCAATAATACCAAATTTTCTCATATGTACTTCTCTCCAATCTTAGAAAACTATGTGAATTCTAATCGTTTTCTCATAATATTAAGTAAGATACACCTGCAACTGTAGATTGTCAACTTATCTCAGCAATCTGATTAAGTAAATAAAGCGCTTAACCAGCTGAAAGCATTAGAAAACAAAAAAATACAAATTTACCATTCGAGATAAATTTGTATTTGTAAGCAATGCTATTTTCCGTTTGGATATGCAGGAATCACCGCACCCTTATATTTCTTAGAAATCCATTGTTGTGTCTGTTTGGATTGTAGTGCTTTCATCAGCTTTTTGATAGCCGGCTTATTTTTGTCACCTTTACGAACTGCCACAATATTGACGTATGGCGATGAATTCTTTTCAAGCGCGATTGAATCTTTTCGTGGATCAAGTCCCGCTTGGACCGCATAGTTAGCATTAATCACCACGACATCGCCTTCATTTTTATCATAAAATTGGGGCATCAGTTTAGGCTCTAGATCCGTCTTAAATTTCAAATTTTTCTTATTATCTTTGATGTCAGCAAACGTTGCCGTTGTGATGTTAGTACCCGACTTCAAAGTAATTAAACCAGCATCTCTCAAAATCGTTAACACCCGACCGTAGTCGGCGACATTGTTACTAACTAGCACTGTCGCACCATTTGGTAAAGCAGATAAACTCTTGTATTTTTTAGAGTAAATTCCAATTGGCTCAAGGTGTACCTTACCCGCGCTAACTAGGGTACCATTATTCTTTTTGTTCCAGTTATCTAAAAATGGCATATGCTGGAAGTAATTAGCATCTAAGCCCTTGCTAGCCAAATCTTTGTTGGGTAACACATAATCTTGAAATACTTTAATTTTGAGGTTGATGCCCTCTTTTTTCAACTCTGGTTGCACGTGTTTTAAAATCTGAGCATGTGGAATATTTGATGCACCCACAGTGAGTGTGGTTTCTTTTGATGACTTACCGCAACCAACCAACAATAATGATACTGCTACAATACTGGTTAATCCTACCATCCATTTTTTCTTCATAACTAATACCCTCCCCAATTTTTCCTACCTCTTATCAATTTGCTTAACTAGTACATCACCAACAATTTGGCAAATGAACACAATCAAAACAATTATAACCGTTGCAACTAGCGTCACTGCGTTATTATTTGCCTGGAAGCCATCCAAATAAGCTAAGTTTCCTAAGCCCCCCGCACCGATTGCACCCGCCATTGCAGTGTACCCGATTAAAGAAATTGAAGTGACCGTAATTCCAGACACTAGTGCTGGCATACTCTCTGGTAACAGTACTTTAGTGATAATCTGCGTTCTAGTTGCTCCCATTGACTGGGCAGCCTCAATTACCCCGTGGTCAATCTCATGAAATGCAATTTCAACCAAACGGGCATAAAATGGCGCCGCTGAAATTATCAATGATGGCAACGCCGCTTTGGGCCCAATAATAGTTCCCATAATTGCTTGCGTGGCAGGTAATAACAATACAATCAATATAATGAAAGGAATCGACCTAAATATATTAACAAACGCCGCAACGATCCAATTAAGAATCCGAGCACCCCATGAAGAACTACCGCTAGTCTCAAATAATAATAATCCAAGCAAGGCTCCTAAAATAGCAACCACAATAATCGAAATTAATGTCATCCAAACCGTTTCCCATGTTGCCGCACCCATACTATTCCAATCAACGCTACTGAACCGAAAATATGATGCCAACCCATTATTATCCACGTTTGATCACCTCCGTTTCAACACGCATTGTTTTCAAGTATTCGAGTGCCCCATACAGACTATCCTGACTCTGACCGATTAATTGAATGTACAGTGAACCAAGCGCACCTTCCTGTGTTTGATGGATATTACCTTCGATAATACTTAAATCAATATCCGGGAACTGCCGCAGCATTTCTGACACAATTGGTAATTTGGCCTGATCACCATGAAATGTTAATTTTACAATCAACCCATTTGGGTATTTCTCTAACAACTCCCCAACTACGATCGTCGTATCATCCAGACTGCTACTGCCAGTTTCTTGATTAACAAATCGTTTGGTAATGGTTTGTTGCGGGTGTTTGAAAACATCCAAAACAGGACCTTGTTCCACAATTTTACCTGCATCCAACACTGCCACTTGATCACATATTTTACGAATAACGTGCATTTCATGCGTAATAACGACAATGGTCAAGTTCAACTGTTTATTGATCTTCAGCAATAGATCCAGTACTTCATCAGTTGTCTGCGGATCCAAGGCGCTAGTAGCCTCATCAGAAAGCAGAATTTCTGGATCATTTGCCAGTGCTCGTGCAATGCCAACCCGCTGTTTTTGTCCACCTGACAATTCAGATGGATACGCCTGCTCTCTGCCTGCTAAACCAACTAATTCAGCTAAATGTTGTGCCTTCTTTTTTCGTTCTTCTTTTGGCACTTTAGCAATTTCGAGCGGAAATTCAATATTTTCCAACACTGTCCGGGACCATAATAAATTAAAATGTTGGAAAATCATGCCAATTTTCAGTCTCTGTTCTCGAAGTGGTTTACCGCTTAAACTACTAATTTCGGTACCATTAATACTAACTGAGCCAGTCGTTGGAAACTCCAGCCCATTTAACATTCTAATCAATGTACTTTTGCCAGCACCTGAGTAGCCAACAATGCCATAAATTTTACCATCCGAAATACTCAAATTCACATCTTTAACTGCAGCTACATGGCCTTCCTTAGCATTAAATGTTTTAGAAACATCCTTAAATTCAATCACCGTGCATTCCTCCTTTGTTCCCATAAAAAAAGCTTTTCATCCAGTCGAATAAAAAATATTCAATAGGACGAAAAGCAAACTTTTTTCGCGGTACCACCTAACTTCTTAACAATTTCACAATTGCTAACTCAACGAGTAAAAAACTCATGTGCGTTAATGGGCACCACCATTGCAAGCTCATCTAAAAATCAATTTACCAACAAATAATTAATTTCAAGACCATCTTCGAAATCACCACATAACTTTCTCTCACCAGCGAAAGCTCTCTGTTTATCTGATCAAAATCTACTCATCTCGACTAACGTGATTATTAGCATTTACCTGATTATAACTGAGTCAAAATAAGCAAGTCAAGTTTCTCTTAAAGCCTTATTTAACATCCACAAACCAGCGATCCGTTAAATTACCAGAATTCAATGCTTCCGGCCCCTCACTTAATGCTGGATTAATCTGGCTGATAACACCTGTTAATGGGCTTGGTAAATCGGAAACTGCTTTTTCAGCTTCCACTGATACAAACGGTCCATCCGTTGTTAATTTAGTACCAGTGGCCGGTACATCAGCAAAATTAATTTTACCCAAATCATCAACTCCTGCATCACTTAATCCGATGCGAATTGTACCGTCGTCTTGTTTCTTAGTCCAAAAATAATTTGCAGTTGCACTCATTACCGCGCCTCCAATTTTTTTACCTGAATTGTTCATTATTGCTAAACATATACGAATGATGATGATATCTCATCGACATAATAATACCAATTCCAATCATATTCCCCAATAATGAAGAACCACCAGCGCTAACAAACGGCAGCGGAATACCAGTCAGGGGCAATAGACCAATACTCATTCCAATATTTTCGAAAACGTGAAATAAAATCATCATAATTACACCAGTGGAAATATAGGCATAAAATTCATTCCGCGTGTCAAAAGTTACTCGAATCATTTGGTAGATCAATAGGAGATACAATAAAATTAGCAAGATTGCCCCAATAAAGCCAAAATTTTCACCAATCACTGAAAAAATCATATCAGATTCACGGACGGGAACATACACTTTAGATGTATTAAACCCAGTTCCAAAAATTGACCCTGAACCAACCGCTTTAATACTTTGCCACAATTGATAGCCATCATTAGAAGTATCTTGTGCCGGATGCAACCATGTATCGACCCGTGAAAATTGATAGGACTGAAATCCCACATGCTCTAAGATATTTCGGCCCCAGGTGGTCGCAACCAGTGTTAACACAGTTGTTCCAAGCGCAGCTAGGGCAGTAACTCCGGGAACAATAATCTTCCACGAAATACCAGAAACCAACAACATTCCACCGAAAATAGCGGCAAATACTAACGTAGTACCGAAATCATTTTGAAAATGCAGGGAAACAACAATTGGTAAAAACCACAGCACCATTTTCCCAATGAGCAAGAAATCGGATCGCACATTGTGAGTAGCATATTGATTATTATGCACTGTAATAACTCGTCCCATCATCAAAATGTATGCCGGTTTCATAAGTTCCGATGGTTGAAACGTAAATGGTCCAATCGCGAACCAACTCTTAGCCCCTGTGCTAATGTAATACGAGCGACTATAAAAAACTAGAATGGCAAACATTAAGAAAATACCAAGCCAATATACAATTGGTGCTACTTTCCAAAGCTGTTCAGAATCAAACTGCATAATAATGGCAACCGCAGCAGAGCCAATCACATACCACATCAATTGCGTAACGACAGTTCTCATCACACTGGTGGAAGTCGTATCATGAGTTGTGGCAACATAAATCGATGCCAGCCCAATTAAAGCTAGCAACAACACACAAAAAATAATGCCGTAATCAATTCGTGAATTTTCCTCTTTAGTAGTTGATCTTTGTTGCATTACTGAAGCTCCTCTTTACTATTCAATATTCAAACATACTTGACCAATTACCCCTGATGTAAATGGTATTCTTGCAGGACTAATTCAAGCCCTTCTTCTTGTGAACGAGCACGAAATTTTTCGCCATCATTAACACTTGCAACAAACCGATCACCATCTGGTTTAACCTCACCAACAACTACTTTCCCAATCAAAATTTCTTGGATTGGTTGGTCGTCGCGCATGATATCACGAACGGTCACTTCTACAGTTTTATCTTTTTTTGCCACTTTTTCACCTGATTAATTTATTTGATTTTATTACGTAGTAACGAAAAGTGTTCTGGGACGGGATCAAACCCACCCTTTACAAACGGATGACATCGTAATATTCTTGCCAGACCCATTAAAATACCGGGAACGCCAAAACGATCGACAGCCTCTTTCATATAACTGGAACAAGTCGGTTGATAGCGACAAGTTGCCGGATGAAACGCTGAAATATTCCGCTGATACCAACCAATGAGCCAGTCGATGAACTTTACCATTTCCTCACCTTATTTTTTACTACTTTTTTGCATCCGCTCTAACAGTTCACCTGCACCCTTAGCAACATTGTCTAATGGATTTTCAGACACGACAACTGGTACTTTCAAAAAGTCACTAAATAATTGATCAATACCATCTAACAGCGCCGTTCCCCCGGTCAACATAATACCACGATCAATAATATCCGAAGCCAATTCTGGCGGTACGGTCTCTAAAACACCAATCGCAGCATTAACAATTTGTTGCAGTGTTTCATGCAACGCTTCTTCTATTTCATTAGCATCAATTTGGATTGAACGTGGCATGCCACTCATGGCGTCGCGGCCGCGAACTTCCATCGTTTTAGGCTCATCACTCTTTAACGCTGAACCGATTTCCATCTTAATTTTTTCAGCTGAATGTTCACCAATCACTAACCCGTGATTGTTTTTAATACTGGTAACAATGTCAGCATTCATCTTGTCGCCAGCAATTCGCAATGAATGACTTGACACAATGTCGCCTAGTGAAAGAACAGCAATATCGCTTGTTCCACCACCCATGTCGATGACCATGTTACCACTAGGTTTAAAAATATCGAGCCCGGCACCAATTGCTGCCACCTTTGGCTCGTACTCCAAATAAACCTTGCCACCACCAGATTGCTCGGCAGCTTGCATAATTGCTTTTCGCTCAATTTCAGTAATATTAGTTGGAGCACAAATCATAATATTGGGTTTTGACATGAACCCTTTTACACTTAGTTTATTGATAAAGTATGCTAGCATCTCTTGAGTTACATCAAAGTCAGAAATAACTCCATCTTTCAGTGGTCGAATTGCGCGAATATTACTTGGTGTTCGCCCTACCATTCGATATGCTTCAGAGCCGACTGCTAATACCTTGTCAGTTTTTGTGTCTACCGCAACAACGGAAGGCTCATTTAAGACAATTCCTTTTCCTTGCACATAAATGAGCACGTTCGCTGTTCCGAGGTCAATTCCGATATCCTTAGCCATTTTAATATGTTGCTCCCTTCGTTTCCGTTCGCCCGGTATTATACCATAACTAATTGAGATCATGACAAAAACACTATCACAATCTCAGCTTTAAAATTATTTAATTTACTGGTTATTTTTGGGTAATTTGACTCATGTCGATTGTCGTTACATCATCGACGTTGACGCGTTGAATATGTGCCCCCAACTGTTGCAATTTACCGTGAAAATTATAATAACCACGATCAAGATATTTCAAATTGCGCACCTGTGTATACCCGTTAGCAACAAGCCCAGCAAGCACTAACGCAGCGGCTGCTCTTAGATCAGTCGCTGACACCTCAGCACCATTAAAGTTGGTTGGCCCATTTAAAATGGCCATTGAGCCTTCGATCCGGAAGTTTGCATTCATTCTACGTAATTCTTCCAAATGCATAAATCGGTTTTCAAAAACAGTTTCATTGAGCGTGCTAACACCATTTGCCATCAACTGCAGTACAGATATCTGCGGCTGAAGATCAGTAGGAAAGCCTGGATGCGGCATGGTCTTTACGTTAGCGGGCAACAAAACTGAAGTCCCAATGACGCGAATGCCATCATCTTGTTCGATAACTGTGACACCCATTTCTTCTAATTTAGAAATTAATGGTTTATTGTGTTCTGCAATTGCATCTTCTACGATTACATCACCATTTGTCACAGCAGCGGCCACCATGAAAGTCCCAGCTTCAATTCTGTCTTGAACAACACTATGTTCACATCCATGTAGGAATGTAACACCTTGAATCCGAATTGTTTCTGTTCCAGCACCATGCACCCTCGCGCCCATCTTATTTAGCACGTTAGCAAGATCCACAATTTCTGGTTCACGAGCTACATTTTCAATTGTTGTAATTCCCTGAGCCAACGTAGCTGCCATCATAATATTTTGTGTAGCTCCAACACTTGGAAAATCCAAATAAATATTGGCGCCAACTAGTTGATCAGCATAAGCTTCAACATAACCATCGTGTTGCTCTATTTTAGCTCCAAGTGCTTCAAAGCCTTTAAGGTGTAGATCTATTGGGCGACTACCAATTGCACAACCTCCTGGCATAGCCACCTTAGCATGACCACAACGAGCTAACAGCGGACCCATTACAACCATTGAAGCGCGCATTTTAGAAACATATTCAAAGGGGGCTTCTGATGAAATATCACTAGAAGCGTCAAAGGTTAATTCATTCGTTGCTTCTTGAAAATCAACACCAACGTTCAAAAATTTCAGCACGTTATTCATTGTGAATACATCTGATAAAATTGGCACATTGCTCAAATGAACTTGACCACTGGATGCCAAAATACTTGCAGCTTGAATTGGTAACACTGCATTCTTAGCACCCTCAACTTTAACGCGTCCCTCTAACCGGTGCCCGCCCTCAACAATAATTTTTTCCATGGATGTTTCCTCCAACAATTACTCAGATTTATTTTATTAAAAAAGTTAAATTTCGAATAGAATCAAAAAAATTCATAAAAAAGCTGGCACAAGTATAGCCAACTGCAATTGAAATTAACACTATTAGCATTGACAATCCTTTAGGTGTTTGGTGAAAAAAACGCTCAATATGAACAGCTTGAATACTTTTAAAAGTCATCCAAATAAAGCCAAATTGAATAATTAGTGTCAATAATGCCTCAATTCCAACTTGTTTCATGCTATACTCCTTTGTACTATAGTTTTCATCATACCATAGACCATGTCTATGTGTCGCTTCTCTTAAACAAAGTTTAACAGTATCAACACCTATTCTCGTCCCAAATAAAAAAGATTGACCAAAATAGGTCAATCTTTGCTAAAAAAATTATTTTTGTGAAACACGTAATCTATTAGCAGCACGTTTAAGTGCCACTTCAGCACGTGACAACTCATCTTTATCATTAACTTCGTGAGCATGTTGTATATGCTCTTCCGCACGTGTTTTAGCCTTTTGTGCACGAGCAACATCAATCTTTGTTGCTGGCTCCGCACTATCGGCCACAATGGTTGCCGAATTATTTGAAAATTCAATAAATCCGCCATTAACAGCAATTTTATCTTCGCTGTTCCCATTTTTTACACGAACCACGTCAATTAACAACGAAGCGAGTACAGGAATATGATTTGCTAAAATCCCCATCTCACCATTTTGTGTTTTAAAGATTATCATTGTTGCATCGCTATCATATACTGTCCCATCAGGAGTAACAATGGAGATATTAAACGTATGATCAGCCATTTAAATTCCCCCTAATTGGTTTGCATCTGTTTTGCTTTTTCAACCACATCTTCGATGGGTCCCACAGAACGAAAGGCATCTTCCGGTAAGTCATCATACTTACCATCTAAGATCTCCTTAAAACCACGGACTGTATCTTTTAGTGGTACATATTTGCCAGGCAGGCCAGTAAATTGTTCCGCCACAGTAAAGCTTTGTGACAAGAAAAATTGGATTCGTCGCGCACGCCCAACAACTGTTTTTTCCTCGTCAGACAATTCATCCATTCCAAGGATTGAAATGATGTCTTGTAGTTCACGATACCGTTGCAAAACATGTTGTACCTCAGTAGCAACATCATAATGTTCTTGGCCCACAATTTCAGGTGTCAAAGCCGTTGAAGTGGAAGCTAATGGATCAACTGCCGGATAAATACCTTGTTGTGTTAAAGCACGTTCAAGGTTGGTAGTTGCATCCAAATGAGCAAATGTTGTTGCTGGAGCTGGGTCAGTATAATCATCAGCAGGAACGTACACAGCTTGGATCGAGGTGATTGACCCCTTCTTTGTTGATGTAATTCGTTCTTGCAACTGTCCCATTTCAGTAGCTAAGGTTGGCTGGTACCCAACGGCTGAAGGAATTCGGCCTAATAGCGCCGAAACTTCTGAACCAGCTTGAGTAAAACGGAAAATATTGTCGATAAACAACAATACATCCTGTCCCTTAACGTCCCGGAAATACTCCGCGATTGTCAAGCCCGTCAAAGCCACCCGCATACGAGCCCCAGGTGGCTCATTCATCTGCCCATACACCATGGCAGTCTTTTCAAGCACCCCTGAAGCCTTCATTTCAAAGTACATATCGTTTCCTTCGCGGGTTCGTTCACCAACACCCGTAAAGACAGAGATACCATTGTGTCCCTGTGCGATATTATGGATTAGTTCTTGGATTAGCACAGTTTTACCAACACCAGCACCACCGAATAGACCAACTTTTCCACCCCGAACATATGGCGCCAGCAAATCAATCACTTTGATCCCTGTTTCCAAAATTTCGGTACTATTGTTTAGTTCATCATATTCAGGTGCTTCTCGGTGAATTGGATCCCGTTGTGCGTCCGGGCCAAACTCTGCACCACCGTCAATTGGTTCGCCTAAAACGTTAAATACCCGACCCAATGTGTCTTCACCTACAGGAACACTAATTGATGCTTCTGTATTTTCGACATCCATGCCACGTTGCAAACCATCAGTACCATCCATAGCAATTGTTCGTACTACTCCATCGCCTAATTCGAGGGCAACTTCAACAGTTAAACTTTTACCATCGGCTAATTTGATTTTCAACGCTGTGTTGATATCAGGTAATTTACCATCTAAGGGGAATTCAACATCAACGACAGGTCCGATAACTTGTACAACTTTACCAGAACTCATTTTGTTGTATCCTCCTATCTCATAATATTTACTCGACAGCTGTCATACCACCTGTAATTTCAGTAATTTCAGTGGTGATCACAGCCTGTCGTGCACGATTATATTGCAACTCTAATGCAGAAATAATATCACTAGCATTATCGGAAGCAGATCGCATTGCATTAGAACTCGAAGAATGTTCAGATGTTTTGGCATCTAGAATTGCTCCGTAGACCAAACTTTCAGTATATTGTGGCAACACAACTGAAAGAATTTCCTCTTCTGAAGGTTCAAATTCATAATCTAAGTCACTCTGGGAAATTTCAGATTCTTCCGAAGCCTTTTCTCCCAGTGTTTCTTCAGAAATTGGTAACATTTGAATAGTCTTAACTTTTGACGAAATTCGATTCACAAAATGGCTATATGAAACATATAACTCATCAAAAATCTCGTTTCCATACATATCTGTTACCATTTTGACAATTTCTCGTACTTCTGTGAATGTTGGCACATCGCTGACACCAGTGTACTCATACGCAACATTCATGCCACGCTTTGTAAAAAACTCAGTTCCAGTATTACCAACTGTCAGGAAAACAGTATTATCAGCAGTTAAATCGTGTTGGCGCATGTAATCAAGTGTTTCCTTAATCACGTTGCTATTATAGCTGCCAACCAATCCACGATCAGAGGTAATTACTAAAATACCTGTTTTTTTCACTGGGCGTTGCTCTAGTATTGGAGAAATTGTTGAATCTTCACCAGCAGAAGCCGAACCAATAATATGAGATTGTGCAAGATGAGCCACAACTCGTTCTACTTTGGCTGCATACACCTGATATGTCTTCGTGTGATGTTGAATCTGGTTCAACTTCGACGTAGACACCATTTGCATCGCAGTCGTTATTTGTTTCATGTTTTTAGTAGTTGCAATTTTATGCTTAACGCTTGCAAGTGAAGCAGGCACTGAATCTCACCGTCCCTTCCTACTGGTCAATTTTACTTATTGGGATCACTAGTTGCCGCCTTTTTTTCTTCACTTGATTGAAATGAAGCAGCAAAATCTTTGATAGCTTGGTCTAAGCTATCTCCTTCTGGCAACTGTGATGTTTCTTTGATTTGATCAAACAAATCTTGATGACTAGCAGCAAAGTTTTCAAATAATTCACTTTCAAAACGTAAAATATCTTCAACCGCAACCTTGTCAAGATAGCCATGCGTCAATGCATACAAAATCACAACCTGTTGTGAAACAGACTCTGGTTGATGTAATCCTTGCTTCAACACTTCAACCGTTCGACGACCACGATTCAATTTTGCTTGTGTTGCTTCATCCAAATCTGAGCCAAATTGGGCAAATGAAGCTAGTTCACTGTACGATGCTAAATCAAGTCGCAACGTTCCAGCAACCTTCTTCATCGCCTTAGCTTGTGCATCTCCACCAACTCGAGAAACCGAAGTTCCGGCATCAATTGCAGGTCGCGTACCTGCATAAAACAAGTCAGAATCCAAGAATATTTGACCATCAGTTATAGAAATAACGTTCGTTGGAATATATGCTGCAACATCCCCAGCCTGTGTTTGAATAATTGGCAAGGCAGTCATAGAACCACCACCCAATTCATCCGACAACTTGGCTGCTCGCTCTAATAAACGAGAATGAGTATAGAAAATATCTCCAGGATAAGCTTCACGCCCAGGTGGTCGACGTAAGACCAATGAAAGTTCACGATAAGCATCGGCTTGTTTTGATAAATCATCATAAACAATCAAAACATGCTTGCCGTTATACATAAATTCCTCACCCATAGCTGCGCCTGCATATGGTGCTATCCACAGTAAGGGTGCTGGATCAGAAGGACCAGCTGAGACCACAATCGTATAGTCTAAGGCGCCATAGCGACGTAGTGTTTCTACTTGACTCCGAACAGTTGATTCCTTTTGTCCGATTGCCACGTACACACAAATCATATTTTGACCTTTTTGATTAATAATTGTGTCCATAGCAACTGATGTTTTACCGGTTTTACGGTCACCAATAATCAACTCCCGTTGACCACGACCGATCGGTACCAACGCATCAATCGCCTTAATTCCAGTTTGTAATGGTTCAAAAACACTTTGGCGTTGCATAACACCAGGTGCTTTTTTCTCAATTGGACGCGTGCTTTCAGTTTTTACTTCACCTAATCCATCAATTGGACGACCAAGTGGATCAACTACACGACCTAATAATGCGTCACCAACTGGAACTTCCATGATTCGCCCGGTACGTTTGACACTGTCACCTTCACGGATGCCACCAAATTCACCTAGAACAACAATACCAACATCGTTGCTTTCTAGGTTTTGAACCATTCCATAAACGCCATTATCAAATTCGAGCAACTCACCAGCCATAGCGTTGTCAAGCCCATGGGCTCTTGCAATACCATCACCAACATATGTGACCGTCCCAGTTTCTTCAACTGATAACTGATCTTGGTAATTGGCTAACTGCTGTTTGATGAGTGAACTGATTTCCTCAGCCTTAATGCTCATAAAAGTCTCACCTCTTCACTAAAAATATTCATTACTTAACAAGTAAACGCCGAATCTGCTCAATCTTGGAACTGAGACTACCATCTAGTGTTTGATTATTTGCACTCATGATCGCCCCACCTAAGATTGTTGGATCAACATGTTCACTCAACAATACCTGCTTTGCCCCAATTCGTTTGGCAAATGTTTGAACGAGTTCACTCTTTTGTGTTTCATCCAGTTTCACAGCTGTAACAACATCAGCATGGACTCGCTGCTTATAAATATCGTATCGTCGTTCAAACTCATCAATAATTGCGACCAGATCATCCATGCGGCCGTAATCAAAAACCATTTTGATTAAATTTGACACAACGGTACTAGCATTACTAATTAAGATGTGTATCAATTCTTTCTTTTCACTAATAGGTAACTCAGCTCCAATTAAAGCAGGAATCAAATCATCGTTAGTTTTAAAGACTTGGCGTAGCTGCACCAAGTCCTGATATGTCTCATCAACTTGATTTTTTGCTATAACCAGTTCAAACAGGGCTTTGGAATAACGGTTTGCAATTGTCATTTTATCAAGACTCATTTTTTCCCAACCCTTCGATATAAGAATCAATCAAGGCCTTGTGATCAACTGCATTTAGCTCTTTGCCAATAATTTTAGAAGCTATATCAACAGACAAATTAGCTAAGTCATTTTGGGCACCTTTAAGCGCATCTTGCCGTGCTTGTTGTGCATCTTTTTGTGCCGTTTCCTTCAGAACCTGTGCGTCATTTTGAGCCGTTTCAACAATTTGTGTTCGACGAGTTTCTCCGTCTTGTTTTGCATCCTTAATGATGCCAACGGCTTCTTGACGAGAGTTTTGCAATTCTACTTGTCTTTTTTGTGCTAACTGGTTTGCTTCTTTTCGTGATCTTTCAGCATCATCGATATCACTTGCAACTTTCTTTTCTCGATCTTGCATCATTTTCACAATTGGTTTCCAGGCAAATTTTTTGATTACTAACATCAATACAACGAATGCCAGAATATAAAATAGCATGTCACCAATATATAAACTATTTGATTGAGCCAAAACAACTTGTTCAAACATTAAATTGCTGCCTCCCTAATAAATGAATTTTTCTCGTTCAATTACTTGTTCATTACAAGGAAACTAACAACAATTGCTAAAATTGGAATGGCTTCAATTAAACCGACACCAATAAACATAGTAGTCCTCAATTCACCAATCATTTCGGGTTGACGTGCCATACTTTCAACCGTTTTTGTAATAACCATTCCGTTCGCAAAACCTGCTCCAACTGTAGCTCCAAATGCTGCGATACCTGCTGCGAGTGCACCCATAATAAATTTCCTCCTTAAATATGTTATTCCTCAGTAATTTTACGAGAAATATATAATGACGATAAAGTTACAAAAACATACGCCTGAATTGCTCCTATGAAGATTGAAAATCCCTGCCAAATAATTTCTAACGGTAGCGCTACAATAACTGTCAACGCACCATGTGAAAAGGCAAGTTCTGCCAATAATTTCAATAATAGCTCTCCAGCAAAAATATTCCCAAAAAGCCGCAATCCTAACGTTAGAAAATTACCAACTTCTTCAAACAAATTAATTGGTAGTAGTATTGCCATCGGAGACACAAACGCTTTAAAATATCCCTTTGCTCCCCGTTCTGCGACGCCGGCAAAGTGTGCTACCGTCATAACTGTCAATGAAAGTGTCAAGGTAATAATTGGATCTGCTGTTGGGCTTCTGACCAACTCGTGTCCATTCCACCCAACTTGCAGTATCAGCCCTAACTCGTTGGAAACAATGATAAATATGAACAAAACAAACGCAAAAAAATTATACTGACGTGCCTTACTTGCAGGCATTTGTCCACGAACAATTCCATTCGTAAAATCGATCATCCATTCAAGAATGTTTTGCCCGCCCTTAGGTTTCATTTGAACCTTACGAGATAATCCAAAAATCACAAGGAAAATGATTATACAAACTACTGATACCGATATCACATTTGTCCAATCAAACATGAGCCCAAAAAGCTTAAACGTGTAAGCTGGTTCACCACCCATGTATACTCCACCTCTTTTCTTCATAACAACAAATTTAGACCAATTATATCATGAAACGTCGTTCACAAATGCATAAATAAAGCATTACCAGACAATTCAAAATACAAATAAAATCATACCACCAATCAGCCTAAATATCAAAAAGATTTCAAAATGAAATCCACTAAATTAATCGACGATAAATCTTGCCATTACGGTATTTATAGCTAAAATCATTTTTCACTGAATGCTTGTTTAGGCAAAATCAAATTTAGAGCAATTCCCAACACTGCCGCCACCGCTAATCCCGAAAATTGGTACTGTCCTAATTGCAAATAAGCGTTTCCTATTCCAATAACTAGAATAGTCGATGAAATCATTAAATTTCTTTTCTCGTTGAAATCAACCCGCTGATCGATTAGTACTCGCAATCCACTTGAGGCAATCACACCGAATAGTAAAAATGAGATACCGCCAATGACCGGGCTTGGAATTGATTCAATCAATGCGCTTAATTTGCCAACAAAACTAAATACGATGGCAAAAAAAGCGGCACCCCCTAAAACATAAACACTATGCACACGAGTAATGGCTAACACACCAATATTTTCACCATAACTAGTCACTGGAGGCCCACCCACAAACGCCGCAATGACTGACGCAGTTCCATCACCGGCCAAAGTGTGATTCAATCCTGGGGACTTGAAGAAATTTCGTCCGGTTAACTGATTTAACACCATGATGTGACCCAGATGTTCGGTCATTGTCACAAACGCAATTGGTGCCATGCTTAAAATTGCGCCCCAATACAGTTGTGGGTGATACGTTAGGAATGGAACTTGAAAGGAAGGCAGGCTAAACCAGGCTGCATCCAGTACAGGTTTAAAATTAACAATCCCGACCAGTGCAGCAATCAAATATCCCACGACAATACCAAGTAAAATTGGAATTAAACCTAGAAATCCGTGTAGATACATGTTAAAGCCAATCGTAATCAACAGCGTCACAATTGCGACGGCGAAAAAACGCAGGTCATATTTCCCAGCCGCGTTGATTGTTGCATCCTTCGCTGCCGTGCTTGCTAGCGATAGTCCAATCACCATCACGATAGGTCCGACAATCACCGGCGGTAAAACACGGTCAATCCAATCCGAGCCAAAAAAACTAACAATTAAAGCAACAATTAGATAAACTGCCCCAACTGCAATTGTGCCTTGAGCGATTGCAGGATAACCAGCCGTCTTCATCAACGCCACCATTGGTACAATGAAGGAAAAACTCGATCCCATGTAGGCAGGAATTTTTGCCTTTGTAATCAAAATATAAAGCAGTGTACCGACTCCGGAACTAAATAGCGCAATCCCCGGGTTTAATCCAACCAAAATTGGCACTAAAACGGTTGACCCAAACATTGAAAACATATGCTGAATTGACAACCCAACCCATTGACCAAATTTAGGTCGATCACCTATATCTAAAACCACATCTCGTCGTTGCATTTTTTCATCCTCCTCAAACAAAAAAGACAGCTCTCACAATCCAGTAAGGATGCAAAAGGCTGTCTCGATGGTCATCATTTTATAATGGTAATTCTTTATACGAGATTCCATTTTTGGCCTCACTGGACCAAATTAAAAGGACATTTAATTTATCTGATATTATCCTATTTTAGCTATTTTGTCAATGACCGTTGCTGACGCCGACCCATCACAAAAGCAGTAATTGGTACTGTCAATATTACTCCCACAAACGAAACTAATACCATAATCAGTTCTGCCACGAAAATTTTATTATTAACAATTTCACCAAATGAATAATGCAGGCCTGCAAACCAGATGAAGAGGGCTAAGAACCCCCCAAAAAAGCCAAAGAACAGTGTATTAAAAGTTGTGCCAATAATTTGTTCACCAACTGAAATACCATTTTTAAACAACGCCTGAGCTGTGATTTGTGGATGTTGTTGAACGATTTCTGCTAGACCAGCAGCAATTGCCATTGCGGCCTCTGCAATAGCACCCAAAGTACTGAGTACCGTCGTTGTGACAGCAATTTTAAGAAATTTAATGCCAATCAAAATTGACATTCCTTCCAGATCATCAGAATCTTCCTCACCGAATCCTTGGACCATTGCCCAATGTTCAACCGGAATAATCAATAACACTAATAATACTAGTACCACCAGTGACGCATAAAAAGCCGTCTGGGTTGTCACTAAATCATCATCGCCCATAAAAATTGTGATCGCCAAAATAATCACCCCTGTTACAAGGGTGACGGCTAGAGGTGGCAAATGAAACGCAATCAAGATAACCGCCATGAACAAGAAACCAAAATTAAGGATCAAACTTAAGAATGCCTTCCAGCCTTGCCGCCCGCCAACAATCACCATCAACATTAATAACACTAGCCCAAGCCCTGTAATTGTCGTCATGCTTTCACCCGCCTTCCGAGTAATAAACCGGCCAACGCACTTGCAACTGGAATTGCCAAAACAATCCCGATCCCACTAATCAAGCTTTGTACTGTTCCTAAGCTCATATTCATTGCAAAAGTGTAACCCCAGGAATTTCCATTTTTGATATACAAAAGCGCCGAAGTAAATGTGTCCGCCATAAAAATCATGAACAAGACATTCACTAGTGGGCCCATAATTGTCTGCCCGACTTTACGACCTGACAAAAACAATTTCTTGGCTGAAATTGCCGGATCCAAACTTTTTAATTCAAATAAGGTAGCAACAATATCCGTTGATTCATCCATGACGGCACCCAGCGAGCCGAGCAATGTTTCAGCTAAAAATAACGGTCGCGGCACCTGGGTCACATATTGCATCGATTCATAATACATCCCCCGTTCATGTGTCAAACTGAAAACGGCCAGGCTAATCAAGACAGATATACTGGTTCCTATGATGGTTGCACCTAAGGTTGCCAGCATTTGTTTGGTTGCTCCTAGCACCAATAATAATGTCAAAATAGCAAACACAAATGACAACACACCAAAAATCAACATGACATGATTACCTTGTAAACTTAAATCAATTTGAATGGCAATGAAAAAAATGACACCATTTAATAGCACACTTAGGAAGGCCAACGAACCCTTACGACGCATGATCAAAATTAGTAGCACCATTACTAACCAAACTAAAAATACTAAGACACCATCACGTTTATAACCACTAATCGTACCAATCAATCGATGACCGCTGCTGGAACTTAAATTGACAAATAACTGATTTCCCCGTTGATATTTTTGGTCAAGCCCACCTGAGTCTGAAAATTCATTAGTTAGTGTGACCTTGTGATCTTTATATTTACCGTTCATAATTTTCACAATTAACTTTTGATTTGTTTCGTGATCCACATTCTGAAAAGTGTCAGTCTGCTTTTGCCTGATTCCATTTGTAACTTTAATTACTCGACCAATCGGCTTTTGATACAATTGCTGGTTATGGGTTACAAAAAACATCGCCACAATTCCTACCAGCAAAAAAACAAGCAATAGCCACTTAGTTGATGGATTTTTTATATGCGTTAATTTCATTATTAACCCCGCTCCAAAGTTCTGTGGCAATTGTACCGCAATCCAAATCAAATATGCCGGATAAAATGATTAAGAATCCACAAAAAAGCTCATCTCAATTGAGATGAGCTATCAGTCTATAATTATTTAGTACCAAAGAGTCGGTCACCAGCATCACCCAATCCTGGAATAATATAACCATCTTCGTTTAGTTTTTCGTCAAGCGAAGCGGTATAAATATCAACATCTGGATGCTTAGTTTGCAATGCTTTAACCCCTTCTGGAGCAGCAACTAGACAGACAAATTTAATATTGGTCGCACCACGTTTTTTAAGTGCATCGATTGCCATAATAGCTGAACCACCGGTTGCAAGCATTGGATCAACTACAAACAACTGACGTTGATCAATATCAGAAGGTAATTTAACAAAGTATTCATGGGGCATTAAGGTCGTTTCATCACGATACATGCCAATGTGGCCAACCTTAGCTGCTGGGATAAGTTCCAATATCCCATCAACCATTCCTAATCCCGCACGTAGAATTGGAATAATGGCAACTTTTTTGCCGGCCAATTGTTTCTTAACCGTTTTGGCGATTGGTGTTTCAACGGTAACATCTTCCAACGGCATGTCGCGCGATACTTCATAAGCCATCAATGTTGAGATTTCATTTACTGTCTCACGAAAAATCTTGGTCCCAATCTTTTTGTCCCGAATTAATGTTAACTTATGTTGAATTAGTGGATGATCAAGTACTTCAAATTTGCCCATGACAAACAAACGCTCCTTTTTGATTTCTTACCCATTGTACCAAATAATTAACAGCTAAAAATCATTTTTCAAAAAGTTTTTAAACTATTTTATGAGCAGCTGTTAATTGAGCCACTTGCGCCGCCACTGCCTTCATTTGTTGTTCATCATTGGAATGATCGATGACTTGCAAAATTAATTGCGCTACTTTTTTAGAATCAGTAACATCAAAACCACGACTTGTAATCGCTGGCGTGCCCAATCTTAACCCGCTAGTCACAAATGGACTAAGCGGTTCATTTGGAATTGATTCTTTGTTAGCTGTGATATGAACACTGTCCAACAAGCTTTGCAATTGTTTGCCATTAAGCTCAGTTTTTGAAATGTCAATCGTCATCAAATGATTATCCGTTCCGCCAGAGACCACGTGGACATTATCACTATCGTTAAATACCTGCGCCATGGCACTTGCATTATCAAGTATTTTCTGATTATAGTCACGAAATTCAGGTTGCAAATCCTCATATAGTGCTTGCGCTTTACCAGCAATCACGTGCTCAAGTGGTCCACCCTGAGTTCCTGGGAATACGGCAGAATTAATTTTTTTGGCATACTTAGTCTGGCTTAAAATCATACCACCACGCGGACCGCGCAAAGTTTTATGAGTCGTTGTTGTAACAACATCCGCAACTCCTACTGGACTGGGGTGCAGTCCCGTAGCGACAAGACCAGCGATATGAGCCATATCCACCATTAAATAAGCGCCAACCTCATCAGCAATCGCACGAAACTTTTGCCAATCAATAATCCGACTATATGCTGAAGCACCCGCCACAATTAGTTGTGGTTTAACTTTCTTTGCCTGCTTTAAGATCGCGCCATAGTCTAACATTTCTGTTTGCGGATTTAGGCCGTAAGCCTCTGTATGGTAAAACTTACCACTGAAATTAACCGGGGAGCCATGAGTTAAGTGACCACCGGCATCTAGCCCCATTCCTAAGATTGTGTCACCAGGGTTCAAAAATGCTTGGTACACTGCCATGTTAGCTTGTGAGCCAGAATGCGGTTGTACATTTGCATACTCAGCATTGAATAATTCTTTGGCATGATCAATGGCCAATTGTTCCACTTGGTCAATAAATTGACACCCACCGTAATAGCGTTTGCCCGGGTATCCTTCAGCATATTTATTCGTTAATACAGAGCCCTGTGCATCACGAACAGCATCTGAAACAATATTTTCGGATGCAATCAATTCAATCGTATCCTCTTGCCGCTTTTCTTCACTACTAATTGACTGCCAAAGTGCTGGATCCTTTTTACTATAATTCATTTTGACCACTCCTTCATGACAAACCATGAGTTGTTTGGAATATTGTTTTATTAAAATAGCTGACTTTATTCTAGCTGACTTACCACTAGAAAAAAACAGCAATATCAGCTTAACTTAAAATGTTTTTCACCAGCAGATTTATTTAAGCGGTTCATATAGGCATTTCCTAATCCATTTGTGGGGAAAGCTTGGACTAAAATTGCTTTAATTGTTGGTTGATCGTCAAATTGGCGCAGACCCGCAAATAGTTTAGCACTGGCGGCTGCAATTCCTTCCCCCAAAGAATATTTGGTAACATTATCTGCTGATTTCAAATCCTGTAAAACATGTGCTTCAGCCATCACACCAACTCTAGTTGTTCGCGTTGTTGCCCATTGGTAAGCTGCGTTCCAATCGGTCTCACGATCAACAATATAAACCTGTGCCTTCGGAGCATAGTGCTTATACTTCATCCCAGGAGCTTTTGGCGTTTCATCTTTTCCGACATGGTGATGATTAGTCTCAATGGAACCAATGATACTTTCAATTTGCGTTTTAGTAACCGCACCCGGTCGTAATATTACTGGCTCATCAGTCGACATATCAAGGACCGTCGATTCAACTCCAACCCTTGTAGGACCATCATCTAAGATCCCAGCAATTTTGCCATTTAAATCATGATAAACGTGTTGTGCTGTTGTCGGGCTGGGTTTGCCAGATGTATTAGCAGATGGGCCTACTAATGGACAATTGGCAGTTTTAATTAATTTTAGCGTGGCTTGATTATCTGGAAAACGAAACGCTGCCGTCGCCAAGCCACCAGTCACAGTCATCGAAAATGCACCAGGCTTTAACTTAAAAATCATAGTTAACGACCCTGGCCAGAACTGTTGCATCAATTTTCGTGCATCTGGTGAAATAAACGCTGCATATTTTTCGACTGTGTCTAAAGAAGCAATATGGACAATTAACGGGTTATCACTTGGGCGCCCCTTAGCAGCATAGACCTTTTTTACCGCTTGTTCGTTAGTCGCATCAGCTCCTAATCCATACACCGTTTCAGTCGGAAAAGCAACCAGTTCACCAGCTTTAATTAGATCGGCAGCTGCCTGGATTTGTTCTAATTTAAAAATTTTAGTTTCCAAAGTTAATCTCCTCCTACACAAACTTCCACGCGTGGAACATTCTTGGTTTACCACTAATATCACGTTTAATGTCTATTCTAGCAGTTGAATATCTAGTTTCGACAGCTTGTTTGATTAAGTCTTCCTGTTGGTAACCAATTTCACCAAATAAATGGCCATCAACTCGCAAAAATCGGTCAATCTGTGCCAATAACTGGTAATAAAATTCCATTCCATGTTGTTCAGCAAAAAGTGCCATTTTAGGCTCAAATTTAAGCACTTGCGGGTCCAGCAGTTCTATCTCTTCTGTGCCAATATACGGTGGGTTAGTTACAATTAAATCGAATCGATCCTTGATATTAGTAAATAAATCACTAGCGATAAATTCAACTTCGGCATTTAGTTGCTGTGCATTTTCGCGTGCAACTGTCAAAGCCGCTGTTGAAATGTCGCTAGCCATTACCTGCCAATCAGGTCGCTGCAATTTAAGTGTAATTCCAATCACCCCGCTGCCAGTCCCCAAGTCTAACACTCGTAATGCAGGGACTGCCGCAAATTCAGTTAAGACCCATTCAACCAGCTCTTCTGTTTCACTTTCTGGAATCAGCACGGCTGGCGTGACGGTGAAATTATTGCCATAAAAAGGCGTGTGTCCAACGATATATTGAGCCGGTTCAAAGTTATTTAATCGACCAATATCCCGTTGAAACATAAGCCATTCTGAGTTTGGCATCACTGCTTGCCGATTCATTAATAAATCTGTTGTCGTCCAGTTGTGTCGTTGCGTCAAAATAAATTCAGGTGCTGTTGTGTCAATTTTTTTTGTCACTATATGCGAAGAAGCCCAATTAAGGGCTTCTTGATAGGTTGGATTATTCATTGCGCAGATTCTCCATTTTTTCCGTCTGATCTGCAATGACTAGTGCATCAATAATTTCATCTAATTCACCATTCATGATCCGGTCTAACTTATTTAGGGTCAGTCCAATTCGGTGATCGGTTACCCGGTTTTGGGGGTAATTATAAGTTCGAATGCGTTCAGAGCGATCACCAGTTCCAACGGCAGACTTTCTTTGCTCATCATACGCGCTTTGTTCTTTTTGCTGATAATAATCATAAACCCTGGCGCGCAAAATTTTAATTGCCTTGGCTCTGTTTTGTTGTTGTGATCGTTCATCTTGCATCGCCACCACAATGCCGGTTGGCAAATGAGTCATTCGGACAGCAGACGAGGTTTTGTTAATATGTTGGCCACCAGCACCCGAAGAACGATAGACATCTGTCCGAATATCTTTAGGGTCAATATCAATATCAACATCTTCCGCTTCAGGCATGACTCCAACTGTGGCAGTTGATGTGTGTACACGACCAGCAGATTCCGTTACTGGAATTCGTTGTACCCGGTGAGCACCATTTTCGTACTTTAATTTTGAATAAACTTTATCACCAGAAATCATGAGAACAATTTCCTTAAAGCCACCAACTTCGGTATCACTTTTATCAACCACTTCAACCTGCCAGCCCTGCTTTTCAGCATATCGTGAGTACATATCAAATAAATCAGCTGCAAATAAACTGGCTTCATCCCCACCAGCAGCACCATGAATTTCCATGATAATATTTTTATCATCATTAGGATCTTTGGGCAACAACATTACACGCAGATCCTGCTCTAATTCTTCTTGTTGTGTTTTAGATTCTGCCAACTCTTCTTTAGTCAATTGTTCCATGTCGTCATCCAATTTCTCACGCAACAATTCTTCATCTTCATTAACTTGTTGAACAACTTTTTTATATTGATTATATTTTTCAACCGTTTCACGTAAACTGCCCTCTTCTTTGGACAGTTTCATAAACCGCTGCGTATCAGCAATCACCTCAGGATCACTAATCAATTCATTCAATTCATCATACCGATCAGCTACAGCTTGCAGCTTATCAAAAATTTCATCCATTTTTAATCTCCTAAATAATAGAGTGCTAATTCAACCGGGTAAGCTTCGTAAGCTAAGTTAATTAAGGATTGTTCGCGTTCTTGGCGAATGATACTTAATTAACTTAGCTCTAGAAGCTTGGTTGAATTTGCACGTTTCAAAAATCATAGTGCTAATTCATCAAATCTACTTCAACAGCGGATGAAAATAATGACGGCGGCAAACTGGATAATATGACTCATTGCCACCAATCATAACCTGTTCACCTTCATATACTGGTTCACCATCGTGAATCCGTAAATTCATGGTCGCTTTTTTCTTGCAAAACCAGCAAATGGTTTTCATTTCTTCCAGCTTATCCGCATAAATCAACAAATATTTTGATCCTTCAAATAGTTGATTCTGAAAATCATTTTTCAACCCAAACGTCATCACCGGAATATTAAGTTCATCGACAATTCTCGTCAACTGCAGAATATGCTCTTTTTTTAAAAATTGAGCTTCATCAACCAGAATACAAGCTGCATCTGGATTAGTCTGCTCAACGTATTCAAAAATATCTGTTTCATCCAAAACAGGAACTGCAGTGCGCTCCAATCCAATGCGACTGGCAATCTTGCCAATACCAGAACGGGTATCCAATCCACTCGTCATAATAATGACTGACTTACCCTGCTCTTCATAATTATGAGCAACCTTCAAAATTTCAATTGACTTACCAGAGTTCATTGCACCATATTTAAAAAATAATTGAGCCACAGTCATTCACCTTTTCTTTGCGTATTCCATCTTAGTATAGCGAAATTAGCACTTAAATTGAAGTCTTTAATTTGTCAGTACGCTAATTTCTTTCTTTTTTGCTAAATTAACGCTACAATTAAGCGATAATTTCAAAATCAAGTATGATATTAAATAGTTAAAAAACTATTGGAGGATCCTATTCATGTCGTTACGAAGTTCTGTTGCCACCGCTGCTGGTAAATCTAGTTATTGGTTCTTACATACCTTTCTACATGGAGGTAGCTCGCTGCCTGGTAAAATCACCACCGCTATTGACCCACAAATTCTGAAAGCATTTGGTCAAAAATATGATGTTGTTATTATCACTGGTACTAATGGTAAAACTTTAACTACTGCTTTAAGTGTCCGCGTGCTACAACAAAAGTACGATTATGTTTTGACCAATCCAACTGGTTCCAACATGGAACAGGGAATCGTGACCACCTTTATCACCGCTCATAAATCCAAAAATGGTAAAACTTTAGCCATTTTAGAAGTTGACGAAGCTAATATTGTCAAGGTAACAGAATATATTAAGCCAATTGCCTTCATTTTTACAAATCTGTTTAGAGATCAAATGGATCGTTATGGTGAGATTTACACCACCTATGATAAAATTTTGGCTGGGGTAAAAAAGGCCCCAAATGCAACCATTATTGCTAATGGAGACGCACAAATTTTTAACTCCATTGATTTACCCAATCCAATGATCTTTTTTGGCTTTGACCACACAGAAAACAAAGATATCAAGGCTCCCGCCAACACAGATGGTGTTTTATGCCCCAAGTGTAATCATATTTTACATTTTGGTTTTCTCACATATGGTAATCTGGGCAGTTATTTCTGTCCACATTGTGGCTTTAAGCGTCCCGAACTTACTTACAAAGTAACTAACTTAACACAACTAACTCCAACTAGTTCTAATTTTGAAATTGATCATCACCAATATGAAATTCAAATCGGTGGATTATATAATATCTATAACGCATTAGCTGCCTACGCTCTGGGACGCTTTTTAGGAGTTGAACCAGAACAAATTAAAACTGCTTTTGCCTCAGATAAAAAAGTATTTGGTCGGCAGGAAATGATTAACGTCGACGGTAAAGAAGTGACGTTGATTTTAGTCAAAAATCCAGTCGGCTTAAACCAAGTTATCGACATGATTTTATCAGACCAGCAACCTTTTTCATTCGTCGCATTATTAAATGCTAATTACGCTGATGGAATTGATACAAGCTGGATTTGGGATGGAAATTTTGAAAAGCTGCAACAACATGACATCCCCCAATTTATGACTGGTGGAGAACGTTATAAAGACATTACTTTTAGGCTTAAGGTGGCTGGTGTTGCCGACCCCATTATTGAACCTGATTTAACTAAAGTTGCTGAAAAAATCAAAGCTTTACCAACTAAAAAGGTTTACGTGCTAGCAACTTATACCGCCGTGCTGCAATTGCGGAAACAACTTGCGGAACAAGGATACATTAAGGAAGGAATGGATGCATAATGGCAACCTACACATTACATTTAGCCCATCTGTACGGGGATCTTTTGAATACTTATGGTGATGTTGGCAATATTTTGGCATTGCAATACTATGCTAAAAAAATGGATACTGAGCTAACAGTTGATGTCATTAGTATGGAAGAATCATTCAATCCAGACGACTTTGACATTGCCTTCTTTGGTGGTGGTCAAGATTATGAACAAATGATTGTATCGAGAGACATCCCGAATAAAAAGAATGGAATCGAGCAATTTATTTCTGAAAATAAACCCATGCTCGCAATTTGTGGTGGCTACCAATTATTAGGCCACTATTACATTGGTGCTGATGGAGAAAAAATACCAGGCATAGGTGTTTTAGACCATTACACTCTAAGCCAAAACAATAATCGTTTCATTGGTAATATCACCATTAAAAATGAAGATACCGGAGAAACTTACCACGGCTTTGAAAATCATAATGGGAGAACATTCCTTGGCACTGATGAAAAAGCATTAGGAACTGTCATTTCCGGTCATGGTAATAACGGCGATGACCACACTGAGGGTGCTATTTACAAAGAAGTTTTCTGTTCGTATTTCCATGGTCCCATTTTAACCAGGAATGGTGAATTGGCTAAACGAATGTTATTAAAAGCATTAAAAAATAAATACCCAGATGCAGACTTAACTAAACAAACTAATCTCCAGATTCAACCTACATTTTAAGGTATCAAAAAAGAGGCTGAGCAAAAACTATG
>NZ_AWTT01000003.1 GCF_000876205.1 Paucilactobacillus wasatchensis
TGTCTAGGGCTAAGCCAGAAATGATAATCAAACAATCCAAGTTCGATTGTTCAATTATCAGTTTCTAACTTAGCCTACGAACATCTGAACGCCTCCACTCACACTCTGGTTTTCTGAAACGTGTTCGCGGAGGCAAATGTCTAGGGCTAAGCCAGAAATGATAATCAAACAATCCAAGTTCAATTGTTCAATTACCATTTCTAACTTAGCCTACGACATCTGAACGCCTCTGATCACACTCTGGTTTTCTGAAACGTGTTCGCGGAGGCAAATGTCTAGGGCTAAGCCAGAAATGATAATCAAACAATCCAAGTTCAATTGTTCAATTACCATTTCTAACTTAGCCTACGACATCTGAACGCCTCCACTCACACTCTATTCTTAATGATTTTAAATTAGAAAGAAGGCTTGAACATGCAAAATAATTATGCGAGTAGCAACGGCGGTATTATTCGAGTCAGTATCTCTTAATAGTCGCAGCCACTGGATTAAACAAAGGAGATACAAATATGAAAACAGAAAAATTAACCACCAAAAACTATATTTTTATTGGATCAATGTTGTTCGGCATGTTCTTTGGGGCCGGTAATCTTATTTTTCCAATTCACCTAGGTCAATTAGCGAGTAGCAACTGGTTTCCATCCGCAATCGGGTTGCTCATCACCGGAACTTTATTGCCACTGTTAGCAATTATTGCAATCAGTATTACCAAAGCAGGCGGAATTTATGATTTAGCTAAGCCGATTGGTCAAAAGTACGCCACTATTTTTATGATTTTAATGTGTGCAACGCTGGGACCGCTGTTTGCGACGCCACGGACAGCAACAACACCATTTCAAATTGCTTTTGGCCAACATTTAACTGCTAGTCAAACTCCAATTGCACTGTTCATCTACTCATTAATTTTCTTTGGGATCACCTGGTGGTTTTCGCGGAAACCCACGGGGATTATTGATTCAATTGGTAAATTATTGAATCCGGCATTTTTAATCTTACTAGCCATTATTTTTGGATTTGCCTTCACCTTGCCAATGGGTCATGCCGCTAGCCAAGCTACTACCAGTCTCTATCAACACGATGCATTTTTAAATGGATTCCTGCAAGGCTACAACACAATGGATGCATTAGCCGGATTGTTATTTGGAATTGCTATTGTTACGATTATCAAGAGTTTAGGCGTTAAACGGCCAGGTAACATTGCCAAAGCAGCTGCCAAATCAAGTTTAATTAGTATTTCGTTAGAAGCACTGATTTACTTAATCTTAATTTGGATTGGTGCAACCAGCTTACAGTACTTCAAACTGTCAGCAGATGGTGGCATTGCCTTTAGTCAAATTGCTAATCATTTCATGGGCTTACCCGGAGAAATTATTTTAGGCATTATGGCAACATTGACCTGCTTGACAACTGCAATTGGATTATCAACTTCATTTGCAGAGGCCTTGCACACGAAGTTCCCCAAAATTAGCTATGCGCTTTGGAATGGCCTAACTTGTGGCTTATCGTTGATGATTGCGAACATCGGTCTTGATCAAATTATTGCTTGGTCAACGCCAATGCTGATGTTCTTGTATCCACTAGCCATCACTCTAATTGCACTATCGATTTTGTCACCACTCTTTAAACAAGCACGGATTGTTTATATAATGACAACGATTTTCACTATTATTCCAGCCATCATTGATGGAATTGCTTCAGCGCCTGCAATTATTTCTGGCAGCGCCTGGGCAAAAGCAATCTTAAATTTAGATCAAGCAATTTTACCATTTGCAGGTTATGGGATGGATTGGGCAATTCCAGCATTAATTGGTTTGATTTTAGGCTTAGCAATTTATGGTCTACAAATGTTAAAGCAACGTAAACTAGTAACGCAGTAATATCAAGTTGGTGGGCGACTTGAAATAATTAACACATATAAATAAGTACTCCGACAAAACGAACACATAGACTAAATTTGACAACACATAGAAAAAAGATTAACACATAGAATAACGCACATATTACGTATTTAACACATAGAAGGAAAGGAGCTGCCATCATGATATTTATTGCCACACTTGCCGGATTATTATTGTTAACCCAACTAGTCGCACATCTCTGCCATCGAATTGGCATTCCAGGTGTGATTGGCGAAATTTTGATTGGTGTATTAGTGGGACCAGCAATGTTAAATTGGGTGCACTTAAACGCCATGATGAACGAATTTCAAACAATCGGTGTGATTTTATTAATGTTCATTGGTGGACTGGAAAGTGACTTAGGGTTACTACGAAAATATTTAAAACCAGCAATTATTGTGGCAGTCATTGGTGTGTTGTTTCCAGTTACCATTATGGGAGCGACCAGCTATCTATTTGGTTTTACCGTGATGGAAGCTCTGTTTATTGGCGTTATCTTTTCCGCGACTTCGGTCAGTATTTCAGTAGCGGTGTTGAAAGAATTTCACTACTTAAATACTAAGGAGGGGGCCACCATTTTAGGGGCTGCCGTGGCTGATGATATCATTGGTGTGATTTTACTCAGTATCATGATTAGTTTGATGCATGGCACAGGTGCTGCGGCTGGTAATGCCAATAATTTAGGCATTATTTTGCTTGAACAATTAGCCTTCTTTGGCGGTGTTTACTGTCTGGTAAAATGGTTGGCGCCATATTTAATGCAACTTAGCGAGAAACTACTAACAATTGCGGCGCCGACCGTGATGTCGATGGTGATTTGTATGAGTATGGCTGCAGCCGCAGATCTTGTTGGCCTAAGTGGTGCTGTTGGAGCATTTTTCGCCGGAATTGCCGTGGCACACACCAAAGAGAGAAAAACCGTGGATCAGAGTGTTGAACCGATTGGTTACGCCATTTTTATCCCGTTGTTCTTTGTTAGTGTCGGGTTAAATATGAATTTTGCGCATTTGAATCAGTCACTGTTGTTTGTGGTTGTGATGACGGTATTGGCTTGTATCACGAAACTATTGGGATGTGGGCTGGGTGCTGCATTGAATGGGTTTAGTTTGAATAGTGATTACATCGTTGGCGCGGGGATGATTTCCCGTGGTGAAATGGCGTTAATCACGGCTCAAATAGGATTTGATGCTCATCTATTGTCTGGCACGTACTATTCAGATATTATTCTGGTGATTATTCTCGCAACAATAATTGCACCATTCTTGTTGAAACATGCGATTAGACATCAGCAGGTGGACAAGGCAGCGGTCCGGCAACATAATCTGCAGATGAATAATTAAAAAAGTTTCCTGGTAAATATATCAGGAAAACTTTTTTTGTTAGAGCCGCCTGACATTAAAAATAGTATAATAAATAATCGACGGCAGAGACAGCAAAGGATAGGTTTAAAAATGGATATTCGATTAAAACAAGCAATTTTACATGTGGTTGACCGTGAACTTGGTGACCCGGTCGTTTCACAAGTTGGGTTAGATTTAACGAGTGTTTTTGTACGAGATTATTTAACTAAAAAAATTGAAAAATTATCATCAGAAAAAGCTAAAACGGGAACACTTGTACCAACATCAACAATGGCAACCCTTGTTAAAACAAGTGAAGACAATTTCACAACGATGAGCCAAGAAATGGTTGCTAAGTGGTACGAAGTTTATCAAACCAGTGAAGATGCCCCGAGTGCTGATGTGATTGTGGCCTTATTTGAACAAGATGAACAACTCAATGTTGCATTTTTGAAGTTGAATTACCATCAAGCTTATACGCATCTCGTGAATACCGATGGCCAAGGACAGTTGGCCAATGAATTAATTGTGCATAAGTCGATTTTGGCTGGTAAAACGCAAAAAGCAGACGAGGGTTTTAGAATCAATGTTACTGACTTGAGTTTTGAATTAGATGAGAAAAAGTATACTTTCTCGGGTGACCGTGCATTTTATTTATCAACTAAAGTGATTGAAAGCGAGCCATTACCGTCATTAGAAGAAAATGTTAAATTAGTGACGAAAACAGCCAAAAAAATCGGGAAAAATTTTGATGTCCCAGATCGCGAAATTGTGGCGAATGTCAAAGAAGCGATTCAAGAAAATATTGAGGAACATAGTAGCCTAGACACACAACAAATTGCGCAAAAGGTATTCAAAGACAATCCGACAGCTCAAACTGATTTTAAAGAAACCGTAGTAGAGAAGGGGTATATTGACCAAGGCCCGATGTCTAATGAAATTAAAGAAATTGCCACTAAAAAATATGGTAAGCAAAAGCTAAAATTATCCAATGGCATTGAATTAATTGTCCCGCTGGACGTTTATCAGGATTCAAATTTGATTGAATTCATTAATAATCCTGATGGGACTATCTCAGTGACGATTAAGAATGTGGAAGATGTGATTAGTAAGTTGTAGGTTTCGTTGGTGTTTTAGATTGTTTAAATGTGTTCACAGTCACAGAAGTTTTCTTGTGACAACAAAAAACTTAGCACCTTTCCAAAACCGAAGGATGCTACGTTTTTTATCGTTACACTCCAACTTCTATACGTGGCTGTTCACATTCTGTTTTGAAACGTGTTCACAGCCACAGAAGTTTCCATGTAACAACAAAAACGTAGCACCCTTCCAAAAACGAAGGATACTACTTTTTTTATCGTTACACTCCAACTTCTGAACGTGGCTGTTCACATTCTGTTTTGAAACGTGTTCACAGCCACAGAAGTTTCCATGTAACAACAAAAGCCATAGCACCCTTCCAAAAGCGAAGGATACTATGGCTTTTATCGTTACACTCCAACTTCTGAACGTGGCTGTTCACACTCTAAATACTATGTTCAATCTGCAACAACTTTTCCTGTTCATCAGAAATCATTGGGCAGGTCGCTCCAATACTTAAAAGAATTAACTGGTGCATTGCCCGCGATGCAATAGTATATAAAATCCCAGTAGAGCGGGGATCTGAATAATTGTTAACTGACACGTCATATGCAATCACAGTGTCAAACTCAAGCCCTTTTGCCAGATAAATGGGCATAACTAGAATACCGGTTGGTAAGGTGCGGTCTGTATCTGTTAACAATGTTATATCTGTTGATTGACGTAGTTGTTGATAGACTTCATGTGCCTGAGTTGCATTTTTAGTGAGAATGGCAACTGTTTCAGATGATTTTGCCTGGTTATCAACTTCTTCAAGCAAAGCACGGATAGCATCTGGCATTGAATAACGCAAAATAATCCGAGGCAAATCACCATGCCGATTGAATGGTAGAATTTGATCTCCATCTGGCAAGAGTGATTTGGCAAAATTAGTAATTTCCGTAGTAGAACGGTAGCTGCGATTAAGTGTAATTAAGTTCGGTCTTTTCGATTCTAACGCGGTGCTTAGCCGTTCAAGCAGTTGCTGGGGGGCTTCAATTTCTTTGAATAAGGCTTGTTCACTATCTCCTAAAATGGTGAATTTGGCTTTTGGGAAAACGTGTTTCAGATAAATCAAGGCAGCGGTTGAATAATCCTGCATTTCATCAATAAAAACATATTCCAACTGGCGGTTTTGTCCTGAACCAGAAACCAAGTCCCGCAGATACAGCAATGATGAACAATACATTAGTGAAATTCGATGGTATTCAATTTCCTGCTTAAAATTAGCTACAATCTGGTTCCATGAATCGATTGGGACAATGGCAGGACGATTTTGCGTCAAAAAATCAGCGTATTGTGCATATGGGTCAAAAAAGTAATTGTTGTAGATTGCATCATAAACAATTCGTAAGCGCTTAGTTGCCAGTCGATCCGAAACATAATCAAGTTGTTCATCTTCAGTTTCGAAATCTTCACTTTTTTTCTCGCCCAGCAGGCTATGAAGGTCCTCACCATTTAGTTGACTGACTGCTTCTGACACCCAGTCAGATTTAGCCTCTTCTTTAACTCGTTGCTTGAGTTCTTTGATTAGCCCATTTTTAGTTGCTAAAATTTTATCTGCAATTGCCATCTTTTGTGGTAATTTTGCAAAAATATCACGTACATGGGTTGCTGTAAAAAAGATTCGACCATCAAACATTATATTCGAAAATTTTAGTTGTTCAGTGGTCAGAGATTGACAATAGTCATTAACAGCTTTCATACAAGCGGCACTTTCTAAGTATGTTTGTGCGGCTTGATTGGCAATGCCATGAGTCTGCTCGACTTCGTAACGTTCGAACAATGTCTGTACATCTAGTCCTTCAAAACGCCGTGATAAAAATTCGGCCAATGTAACCTGACGCATATTACGCTCACCTAGGCTTGGCAGAACTTCAGAAATATAGTGGCTAAACAAGCGATTGGGTGAGAACAGTACAATTTGATCAGCATTGAGAGACGCACGACTGTGGTATAGCAAATATGCGATGCGCTGCAAAATTGCTGAAGTTTTGCCACTACCTGCAACTCCTTGCACAAGTAGTAAATCACTAGTCGTATCACGAATAATATCGTTTTGTTCTTTTTGAATCGTAGCCACGATGTTTTGCATATACTGGTCATTTTGTTCGCCCAGCGCTGCCTGCAACATTTCGTCACCAACCGTTTCGTTAGTATCAAACATGTTGGTGATGTGGCCATCTTTGATGGTAAATTGACGTTTCTTGACTAATTCAGTCGTTTGAGTGCCAGCAGGAGTCGGATAGGTGACATTGCCGAGATTACCATTGTAGTAAATCCCAGCAATTGGCGCACGCCAATCGTAAATAATAAAGTCTGACTTATCCTCATTCATTAAGGAAGCAACACCGATATAAAGTGACTCAGGAGTGGTTTCACCAGGATCTTTGATATCAATTCGGCCAAAATATGGAGATTTTTTGAGGTTTGATAAAGTATCTAATTGGTGCTTTAAAATGGTTTCACTTTCGTAAGACCGGGCAACTAATTGACGTTGCTGCTCGATCATCGCGTTAGTTTCCATGGCATCATCAACTTCATACAAGTTGACAGAAGCGTTATCGCTGTAATTTTGGTCAACCATTCTGGTTTCGTGGTGCGCCTGTTCAAACAATTGTTGATTAGTTTTAATTTGATCGGCGACCTGTTTGGTAACATAATCAACCCGTTTTTGTTCAGTTTGCCGTTCGTTTTGTTCAGTCAACTGTGATCCTCCCGCTTAAAATTGTCTATCTATTGTAAATCCATACCATATTAATGACAAGTAATTAGTGTTTACAATTGGATTAATTTCAATTTCACTATTTACATTCTCAATTTTGCTGGTTACACTAGAGTCTATACGAGTAGCGCAAGTTAAGCGAGAAGTGTAGTTGGTGCAAGGACTTCCAAACCGCGAACTGGATTAAAGGACTACCCCGCCTTAAGGGATTTAAAGGGACAGTGATAACTGTAATTTAGGTGGTACCGCGCAATTAGAGTGTGCCAAAAGATGTTAGGTTCTAAGCATTAACAAAAACCAGTCTTTTGAAACACGTTTCAATGATGGCGTCCTATTGTATTTCAATACAATAGGACGCTTTATTTTTTAGCAATGGAGGAATTAACATGACAAAGAAGGTAATTTTGACTGGTGATCGTCCCACAGGCAAGCTACATATCGGTCATTACGTTGGTTCATTAAAGAATCGAGTAGAGCTACAAAATTCTGGCGACTATGACACGTTTATCATGATTGCTGATCAGCAGGCTTTAACGGACAATGCCCGTGATCCAGAAAAAATTCGACATAGCTTAATTCAAGTTGCTTTGGATTATCTGGCAGTGGGCATTGATCCGGCCAAGTCGACTATTTTAATTCAGTCACAAATTCCAGCTCTAAATGAATTGACAATGCATTATTTGAACATTGTTTCAGTAGCACGATTAAACCGTAATCCAACCGTCAAAACTGAAATAAAGCAAAAAGCGTTTGGCGAAAGTGTGCCGGCTGGGTTCTTTATTTATCCAGTAAGTCAGGCAGCCGACATTACAGCATTTAAGGCTGATACAGTCCCGGTTGGGGATGACCAAGAGCCAATGTTGGAACAGACACGAGAAATTGTGCGTTCATTTAATCATATTTATAATCAAGATATTTTAGTGGAACCGACTGGTTATTTTCCTCCAAAGGGAATGGGTCGTATTCCTGGGTTAGATGGTAATGCTAAAATGAGTAAATCATTGAATAATGCAATTTATTTATCCGATGATGCCGATACAGTCGCTAAGAAAGTCATGTCAATGTACACTGACCCTGAGCATATTCAGGTAAGTGATCCAGGGCATGTCGAAGGCAATACTGTTTTTACCTATCTTGATATTTTTGATCCAGATAAAAAACAAGTGGCACAATTAAAGGAACAGTACCAGGCGGGCGGCTTAGGCGATGTCAAAATCAAACGCTATTTGAATGAGGTACTGGAATCAGTATTAGCACCAATTAGAGAACGACGCACAAAATATGCGCAAAACCTAGACTACGTATATCAAGTACTGCAGGAAGGCTCACAAAAAGCAAATCAAGTCGCTAACCAAACCTTGGATGAGGTTAGGGGAGCAATCGGGATTAATTACTTCAAATAGAGCACGAACGACCACGGTTTGACTCCGTGGTATAAGCACACAAAACCCCAGGTCAACTGAAAGTTGACCTGGGGTTTTTGTGTGCTTATACAATAGGAGTCAGTGGTCGTTCGTGCGTTTCATCAATCAAACAAATTTATAACTTAAGATAAGAAGTTGGCCTGGGGTTTTTGTGCGTTTATGCAATAGGAGTCAGTGGTCGTTCGTGCGTTTCGGCAATCAAATTAGGAAGCGATCCTGACCGACTTCAGCCTTAAATATAGCAGTAGAAGTCGCAATTCCAAATTCAAAAATAAGTAAAATGGTCTCAATTGATTTCAGTAACTAAAATTTTGACCTAAACATCACTTTTCCTACGATAAAACCAACTCAATTCATTAAATTTTCAGTGATAGCACCGTGTTAAAATGGTATGATAAAAAGGAATAAATTTTAATGATTAAGTCATCTGACCCCTTAGATGATAAATAAGAAAAAACTAGGATTGGAGGTACAATAATGGAGAACCTGGCAATCGTCGATTTAGGTTCTAATTCAGTCCGGATGGCCATCACTGAGATTCAAACAGATGGCAGTTTCAAAGAAGTGAAACGAGTAAAGGAAGATTCACGAATTTCTGAGGGAATGGGCCGCGAAAAAATATTGCAGCCGGTCGCAATGGACCGTACCATCGCGGCGCTAAAACGATTTAAGAAGCTATATGTTGGGTTGCCAAATCTAAAAGTACGCGCTATTACCACAGCGGCAGTGCGGCAAGCCAAAAATCAACAAGAATTTTTACAACGAGTCAAACAAGAATTAAATTTAGATTTGCAAGTACTGACAGGTTCAAAGGAAGCGTATTATGACTATCTTGGTGTGGTGCGGTCGTTGGATCTGGACCACTGCTTGATTTTAGATACTGGTGGGGCAAGTTGTGAAATTATTTTGGTACAGCATAAAAAGGCACGCAATTTAATTTCAATTCCGATTGGCGCCGTCAATTTGTCTGAACAATTCCACCTGGGCGGTTACGTTAAGGCGGTCGATTTGTTTAAGGCACAAGTATCAATTAACGAACGTCTAAATAAGATTCCGTGGTTACGGTATGCTGAACATGTGCCCATTGTTTTGTTAGGCGGGGCCAACCGCACTTTGGCACGAATGAGCCGTAATTATCGTCACAGGGGGCGTGGTAGCATCCATGGTTACCATTTATTAGCACGAGCTGTTTACGCCACGTTTCGCGAATTAATTAGTCGCAATCTAATGCAACGAAAAAAAATTTCTGGACTGGAACCCGAGCGAGCAGATATTATTGTGGGTGGGATGTTGCCATTATTGGCATTATTACAAAAAACAGATGATGGCCGTGTGATCTTTTCGGAAAGTGGAGTTCGTGAGGGCATTATTGCTGAGTACGTTCAGGAACGCAAGCACAATTAAATTTCGAGGTTTAACATGGAAGACTGGCAACATGGGTTTTACAAATTAAAGCGAGCAAAACGGCAGCAATTAATTGCGCAACAATTTGATTTATCCAAAAAACAAGAAGAATTGTTGGATACTCAGCAAGATCCCATCAACGAACAAATGGTGGAGAACTATTTGACTAGTTTTCATTTGCCCCAGGGGTTAGCTGTAAATCTGGTTGTTGATCATCAATCCTACGTGGTTCCAATGGTCACAGAAGAACCATCCGTGATTGCAGCGGCAAGCAATGGCGCTAAACTGGTGGCAGCAAATGGTGGTTTTAAAGTTTCACAATCACGGGCAATGAGAACTGGTCAGATTGTGCTGACTGGTATTAGTGATTTTAACAAAACTAGTGAGTGGCTTACACAGCGAGAAAATCAAATTCTGTCAATTGCAAATCAAGCAAAGCCGTCAATGCAGCGGCATGGTGGTGGTGCTACAAAAGTAACAATGCGCCTGTTGAAAAATGGCTGGCTCTCGGTAGATTTATTAATTGATACAGCTGCAGCAATGGGCGCTAATACCATTAATACAATGTGTGAAGCTGTTGGTGAATGGTTGACGACACAACATTTCCATGTTTTGACCGCAATTTTAAGCAACCTAGCAACGGACAGCTTACAAACGGCTAGTTGTACCATCGATGTGGCTGATCTAGCCAGCACAACGAGTTCTGGGCCAGAGGTAGCACAAAAAATTGCCCAGTTAAGTGATTTGGCGCAGTTAGATCCATATCGTGCTACCACACATAATAAGGGCATCATGAATGGAATTGATGCTGTTTTAATTGCCACGGGTAACGACTGGAGAGCAATTGAGAGTGGCGCACATGCATATGCGGCTAGCGACGGGAATTACAAGGGGCTTAGTACCTGGAGCGTTGCTGGGACAAAATTGATCGGTTCACTGACATTACCACTACCAGTGGGAATTGTTGGCGGCTCAATCGATATCGTTGGATTAGTACAGCTTAATCAGCAAATCATGAAAATTAAATCAGCCCAACAATTAGCACAAATAATTGCTAGCATCGGATTAGCACAAAATTTGGCTGCAATGAAAGCATTAGCGACAGATGGGATTCAAGCCGGGCATATGCAGTTGCAGTATCGCGCCCTAGCTTTGTCGATCGGAGCTACTACGGCAGAGATCGAAACTCTGATTGCCAAGTTAAATCAGCTACCGCATGTGGATCGACAAAGTGCAAGGACGGCATTGAAACAATTACGAAAGGAATCACCTCATGGAAAAAATTAAACTAAATGACACCACGCAAAGCCTGTTGAACCAAGTTAACCAGCTCTACCCAGGGCCGGTGCTGGTGCGTTTTGGTGAAGCCAAAGCTGGTTATTTGCGCCATGATCAAGCAAAACAAGAGGCCTTACCAGATGGATTAATCATTACAGTGACGGATGTGACCGCACCTGATTACACGGCATCGCATGAGTTATTGCATTTATTAATGTTACTCCAGGGCTTTCCACAGATCTTTTTCAATGTTTCGTTTGGGGATCCAAAATTGGACGAACAACTAATGGTAATGTCAACTGATTTGTATGATATTGCCATGCATTTAGTTGTGGTGACAGAACAACGCAAACACGGTTTGATTGACGAACAAATTGAGCAATTATATCTTAAAGGAATTGATGAAACAATCTCAGTTGAGAGTGACAAAGATGACGATGAACGGACCTTGCGGTTGCTGACATTGCTAGATGCATTAGTGTTCTACGGTGAGCACGGTGAGCAAGTGGTAGATCATTTGACTAAACGTTATCCCAAGGCGATGCAAGCTGCGCGACAGCTGTACCAACAGTTAATTTTAAAGCCAATTGATTCACCATTTGCCATGCGCCGCACAATTGTGAAGTTGTTCCAACAATTTGACGAACAGCTTTCAGTTTGGGGGCTACCAGAGTTGCATAACACTGAATTTACCACATTATCTAGTGTCTTAAGTGAGCGACAATTACGCCTTGAAGTCCGGCAAATGTTTGAAATTTTTCATTCGGATATGGATGACCGTGAGACACATGATAAGGCGTACGTGGGACTTAATCGTAATGACCGGCAAAACTCATTTGTTCTAACACCACCGCAAAAAGATTCAGCTAATTTCTTTAAAGATATTTATGGTAAAACCGTCCAAGAATTATTTGACCAATTGAAGATGCCCTACATTGTGAGGAAGTGATTTAAAATGGAACCACAAATTCAAACACAGTTTGATCAGGCTAAGCATATCGTGTTTTTGACGGGTGCAGGCGTTTCAACTGCATCTGGTATTCCGGATTTTAGATCGGCTAACGGGTTATATACACAAAATAAAAATGCTGAGTACTATTTAAGCCACGCCTATTTTGCTTCTGATCCGGTTGGCTTTTATCAATTTTGTAAGCAAAATTTGTATTTTCCAGATGCCAAGCCAAATGTGATTCACGAAAAGCAAGCGGCATTGACCAATGCCGGCCGTGGTGCGGTCATCACGCAAAATATTGATAACTTGTATGAAGCAGCTCACACGACTAATTTAGTCGATTTTCATGGCAACTTATTTAATGTGTATTGTACTAAATGTGGTCAAACGGTTGATTGGCATGAGTATTTAGCGAATCGAATTCACCAAAATTGTGGTGGTGCGCTTCGCCCAGATGTCGTGCTATATGATGAAGGAATCAAACTAGATTCAATTTCACGGGCAATCAACTACATGGCGCAAGCCGATTTAGTAGTAATTGTAGGCTCATCGATGCGCGTGTATCCATTTGCTGGTTTGTTAGATTATCGTAATCCACAGGCTAAAGTTATTGCGATTAACCAAGAAAAATTACAATTTGGTTTTAAATTTGAAATGGTGCAGGAAGATGCTGTTCATTTTTTCAACGAGCTAACTGTGTAAATCAGTGTTAATTCTCATCTCGATCGTTTACAATTAAGGTAAGAGGTGAGAGTTATGACACGCGAAGAAATTATTCAACAACTAACGCAAACCGTTAAGTCCATGCGCCGATTACGCATGATTCAAGCGTTCTTTGATTTTGCAATGATTTATGGTGTCATTCGGATCCTAATGAGCGGCTCAATGGTGACAATGTTTAACGCGACCTTTACACAAAATAATGCTATGACAGTGGTTTTTTTGATTTCACTAATTGATTTGTGTTTTGCGTTTATTCGTCGTAATCATCGTCGTGATGGCATGAATTTAATTGCAGGATTGACTGGTCAGCTCAACGATCAAGAAGCTCGTTTGGTTCAGTTATTACACCGATTCTAGAATTAATATTGGAGTGAATTAGATGATTACAATTGGGTTAACAACGTGGAGTGATCATCCAAGTTTAATTAAACAACAGCGGCCGGTTCAGTTAACTGAATACGCCGCTTTTTTTCCGGTTGTAGAAATTGATAATCCATTTTATGGTTTACCAACAAAAGCAACGATAGCAAATTGGCAAAGTCAGGTACCGGACAAGTTTCAATTTATTTTGAAGGCAAATCGTGAAATGACCAAACATCCAGCTGACGATAAATTGGCACCCCCGGTAACTGATGCAAAACGACGGGAAATATTCAATCGATATCGTCAAATGGTGACACCATTAATAAAGCAGCACCAACTTAAAACTGTTTTATTTCAGTTTCCACCATTTTTTAATGCGACGACTGAAAATATTGAGTATCTACAACAAGTGCGGGCGTTGCTACCAGATTTGCCAATTGCAGTAGAGTTTCGCAATCAAACTTGGTTTGATGATGCCATTTTTAAGGTGACGAGAAATTTTTTGCAAGAACTGGCGATGACACTGGTGATCGTTGATGAACCGCAGCAAGGTGCTAACTCTGCACCACTTAAATTAGCAGTGACTAACCCCAATTTGGTCATGTTCCGTCTCCATGGGCAAAATACAAAGGGGTGGGCAAATCCTGATAAAAGCTGGCGTAAGACCAGAACGCTCTACCGGTACGATGAAGCAGAATTGCAACAATTTAGCGAACTGATTACTCAAGTAAAATCGCGTGCAGAAGAAGTATGTGTGATTTTTAATAATAATTCTGGCGGAGATGCAGCCGACAATGCATTACAGTTGCAGGATATGTTAGGGATAAAATTTACGGGACTGAGTCAACGGCCACCACAACAACTGAACTTGTTCTAAGACAGGCTGATGTAAGTAATTTGCTTCAGCTTTTTGATTGGTCGCATAGATAATATAATATTTTTATTTTGTGTATTTCATATATAAATAAAAGTTAATACCACTTTGTCGTTGATGCTTTTCTGGCACTTTTTTGAACACTCGGTAGCCTAGCTTTTCGTACAACTTAACAGCTGCAATATTTGTATCCGCTACTTCCAGCACGTAATCTCGAAATGGCGTGTTATTGTGGAGATAATTTAATAATTTTGTAGCGACACCACGACCGCGAAACTCGCGGCCAGTGGCGACAAATTCGATGGCGCCCATGTGTGGCCCGATAGCAAATGGGTACGGTTTTTCTTCAAACTCTTTCCGCAAAATTTGATAGGCCATTGTGCCCCGAACAAAGCCTAAATAATGGCGGAATTCATGTTGCTTTAGTTTGACCGAGGGAACACTTCCGTCTGTACATGCCGCAAACCCCTGTACAATCCCGTTTTCTATTGCAATGTAGAAAACGTCTGGATTAAAGGTATGGGTAAATGCACGCGTTAATTTGAATTTATCTTTGGAAAAAAATTTGATCCATTCATAAAATCCATCAACAAAAATTGCACTAACATCTGGTCGTAGGTCACGGTGGGCTTGGTTCAGTTTAATGATTTCCATCGGTGGTCTCCTTTTTTGGGTGACATTTTTTCTGATTGGTTAGTATTTAGCGTAGCATTTTAGGTAAATAGATGACAATTTTAAAGCACTTTTTAAGTAGATGAAACGTGCGAGCAGCCACAAAAGCCGCCGTATAACAATATATTAAAACTGTGGTTTAGCGCGTCCGTGATTTAAATAGATAAAACGTGCGAACAGCCACAAAAGCCGCCGTATAACAATATATTAAAACTGTGGTTCAACGAGTCCGTGATTTAAATAGTTGAAACGTGCGAACAGCCACAAAAGCCGCCGTATAACAATATAATTATTACCATGGTTCACACTGCGAACCATGGTAATAATTATACCGTTATACTACGGCTTTTTAGCGTGGCTGTTCGCACTCTGCTGTGCTATACTGTCAATTAATGTATTTGTTAAACAATACTAATTTTATGCAAGAAGGGAAGGCCTCATATGGCTGATCAAAAACCAACATTTTATATTACTTCACCAATTTATTATCCATCCGGGAAATTACATATTGGTAATTCATACACTACCATTGCCTGTGATGCAGAGGCACGCTTCAAGCGGCTCATGGGATACGATGTATTCTATCTCACAGGAACTGACGAACATGGGCTTAAAATTGAAGAAAAAGCCGAAAAGCTTAACATGCAACCCAAGGAATACGTTGACCAAATGGCCGATGGCATTAAAAAATTGTGGAAATTGTTAGATATTTCCAACACAAAATTCATCCGAACAACGGACGACTATCATGAAGCCGCAGTACAAAAGATTTTTCAAAAGTTACTCGATCAAGGTGACATTTACCTTGGCGAATACGAAGGTTGGTATTCAGTTTCTGATGAAGAGTACTTTACTGAAACACAACTGGCTGAAGTCTATCGTGATGATAATGGCAAAGTGATTGGTGGTAAGGCGCCTTCTGGTCACGAAGTCGAATTAGTCAAAGAAGAATCATACTTCTTTAAAATGAGTAAATACGCTGATTGGCTGTTGGATTACTACCATGCACATCCAGAATTCATTCAGCCCGCTGCACGCATGAACGAAATGATTAATAACTTTATCAAACCTGGTCTAGAAGACTTGGCTGTCTCACGAACTACATTCAACTGGGGTGTCAAAGTTAAAAATAATCCAAAGCATGTTGTGTATGTTTGGATTGATGCTTTAACCAACTATATTACCGCCCTAGGTTATGGCAGTGATGATGATGGTAATTTTAAAAAATATTGGCCAGCCGATGTACACATGGTTGGAAAGGAAATTGTCCGATTTCACACAATTTATTGGCCAATTATTTTGCATGCACTAGGATTGGAATTGCCTAAAGAAGTCTTTGGCCACGGGTGGTTATTGATGAAAGACGGCAAGATGTCTAAATCTAAGGGCAACGTTATCTATCCAGAAACACTAGTTGAACGTTATGGTCTAGATGCATTGCGTTACTATTTGTTGCGGGCAATGCCATATGGCAACGACGGTATTTTTACTCCCGAAGACTTTGTGGCCAAGGTTAATTTTGATCTGGCTAACGATCTAGGTAACTTGCTCAATCGAACTGTTGCAATGATTAACAAGTATGAAGGCGGTCATGTGGCAACGAATACTACCGCAACCACTGAATTCGATGCCGATTTACAACAGGTTGCTACAAGTGCAATTAATGAATTCACAGCCTTAATGAATCAAATGCATTTTAGTGATGCGCTCCAAGCAGTTTGGAAATTGGTTTCACGTGCCAATAAATATATTGACGAAACTCAGCCGTGGGTACTAGCTAAAGACGAGAGCAAGCATGCCGAATTATCAGCAGTAATGGGCAATTTGGCCAAAAGCTTACGGGTAATTGCTGTGCTGTTACAGCCAATTATGACTAAAGCACCAACAGAAATTTTACGTCAATTAGGTGTTAGTGGTGACAAACCAGCAATTAATGAGTTACGATTTGATGATTTTCCTGCTGGCGCCCAGGTTGTAGCTAAGGGAACGCCTATTTTTCCACGGCTAGACGTCGACCAAGAAGTCCAGTTTATCCAAAATAAAATGACCAAAGATGAAAAGAAAAAAGGTCGCGCTGCAATGGAGGATGCCAAAAAAGAAGCACAATCAACGGTTAATGAAGGTAAAAAACCAATCAGAATTGAAGCTTTCGACAAGGTGGAACTTAAAGTGGCTCAAATTAAGGCGGCTGCACACGTTGAGGGTGCCGATAAATTACTAAAATTCACCCTCGATGATGGGACTAAAGATGGTCGGCAAATCTTATCAGGCGTTGCACAGTGGTACCCCGAACCAGACCAATTAGTTGGCAAAAAGGTATTAATTGTTGCTAATTTAAAGCCACGCAAAATGCGCGGTGAACTCAGTCAGGGGATGTTATTGTCAGCTGAACATGAGGGGAAAGTTGAATTAGTCATTGTTCCTGACGCCTTGGTCAATGGTTCTGGGGTCGAATAAGGAGAAAAAGTGTGGCAATTTATAATCACGAAGAAATGTTAAATATTTTTGATTCGCATACTCATTTAAATGACGATGCCTTTTTTGATGAAGTGCCAGCCTATATGGCTCGGGCAAAACATTTTGGTGTTAATCAAATGAATATTGTTGGGTCTAATTCAATCTTAAATGAGCGTGCAATCCAATTGGCGCATCAATATGATAATTTGCATGCACTCGTTGGTTGGCACCCAGAAGATGCGAAGGACTATGATGCAGATGTCGAAAAAAAACTAATTGAGCAGTTAGCTGATCCCAAAGTGGTGGCCATGGGCGAGATGGGCTTGGATTATCATTGGGATAGTTCGCCTAAAGACGTTCAAAAAAAGGTGTTTGCTCGTCAGGTGGCAATTGCAAAGGAACTACACTTGCCAATTTCCGTTCACGATCGCGATGCTTTTGAAGACACTTATGCAATTTTGAAAGCTGCAGACGTTCGTGATATTGGTGGTGCCATGCACAGCTTTAATGGTAATTCTGAATGGTTAAAAAAGTTTTTAGATCTGGGAATGCTCATTTCTTATAGTGGTGTTGCTAGTTTTAAAAATGCCAAAGAAGTCCATGAGTCTGTGCTTCAAACGCCGCTGGACAAGATGTTAGTTGAAACGGATGCACCATATTTGACCCCTGTACCATATCGCGGTAAGCAAAACGAACCCGGATTCACTAAATTTGTGGTCGAAGCGATTGCCGATCTGCGTGATGTAGCTGCTAAAGAAATTGCTGAACACACATATCAAAATGCAATGCAGCTATTTGGAATTAAACATGAAGAAAATTAAAGAAATTATCGTGGTTGAAGGTAAGGATGATACCAAGAGAATTGCACAGGCAGTTAATGCAGACACGTTTGAGACAAACGGGTCTGCTTTGTCGTCTGCTGATATTGCGCGGCTAAAACAACTGCAGCAAAAACGAGGTCTGATTGTATTTACGGATCCCGATTTTAATGGAGAACGGATTCGCAAGATGATTGCAGACGCAATTCCAGGCGTGAAACATGCGTTTATCAAACGCAGGGAAGGTGTACCAGATGTTGCCGGTGGTAGTTTAGGAGTTGAACATGCCTCTGCCACTGTAATTTTGGCCGCGTTACAAAATGTTTATACTCAGGAATTAATTCCACATGAGCAAACATTTTCTGCGTTGGATTTACGGACGGCACAGTTGATCAATGATAATCATGCCCGATTAAGACGGGAACGTTTGGGTGAAATTTTAGGTATTGGTTATGGCAATGGAAAACAGTTATTGAAACGGTTGAATTTATTTCAAATCTCACAAACACAATTTGCTGATGCAATTAAGCAATTAGATCAGGAGGAAAACAATGAGTGAACATTTAGAAGTTGCTAATCCGTTACGGACTAAGGCAATTATGGAACGATATGGATTGCACGCTAAAAAAAGTTTGGGTCAAAATTTTCTGACAGATTTAAATGTGCTCAAAAACATTGTTAGCGCGGCTAAAATTACTAAACAAGACAATGTAATCGAGATTGGTCCAGGTATTGGGGCCTTGACCGAACAATTAGCTTTAGCGGCCAACCAAGTCGTGGCGCTGGAGTTAGATGATAATCTAATCCGAGTACTTGATGAAGTTTTGATTGGTTATTCCAATGTAAAAATTATCAATCAGGATGTATTGAAAGCTAATTTGCCTCAAATAGTGGCGGAAAAATTTGATGATAATAGTCGTCCCGTAAAGGTGGTCGCTAATCTGCCTTATTACATTACTACGCCAATTTTAATGCAGTTACTGAGTTCAACGGTTAAGTGGGACTCAATCGTAGTGATGATGCAAAAAGAAGTTGCTCAGCGGCTAGCAGCTGTACCTGGCACGAAAGCATATGGATCGTTGTCGTTGGCAGTTCAATACCAAATGGATACACATGTTGCGTTTGATGTTTCGCGCAAGGTGTTTATTCCTTCACCTAACGTAGATTCAGCAATTGTCGTATTAGAACCGCGTCAGCAGGAACTAGTAGTGAAACCATTTGATGAACGGAGTCTATTTCGGTTGATTAAAGGCTGTTTTAGTCACCGGCGCAAGAGCCTTTATAATAATTTACAGGCAGTTTTTGGTAAAGCACCGGAAATTAGAGCACAAATTAATTCCGTGCTAACTAAAATTAATATTGATGCCCAGATTCGACCGGAACAATTATCGTTGGAACAATTTATCCAGTTAACCAATGCATTTCATACACAAAAGTTAATTTAATAGATTTGCTTGCGCTTTCAGGACAAGTGTGGTAGAAACGTTGAATTTTTCGTGAAAAGGGCGTATAATACTCGCTATAGTGAGGTGAATTGGATGCCAGTAACGTTAGCTAGCATCAAGGCGAAACTTGATCAAAGAATTGGTGAAAACCTATTAGTAATTGCACAAGCTGGACGTAAGAAAATCACTAAGCGTCATGGTGTTTTGAGTGAAACTTATCCAGCAGTCTTTGTGGTTGAATTGAACCAAGACGAAAATTCGTTTGAACGTGTTTCGTATAGTTACACCGACGTTCTAACCAAAAATATCGAAATTGATTTCGAAGAAGAAACTGAGCAATCAGTTTAACTAAAAAAGTGCTAATGGCAATTGTGTCATTAGCTTTTTTTGTGACAAGGTAAAATGACGGCTGCTAGTTACTGATGTTGCTAAATATATAATATTGCCGGATACTGTGTAAATTAGTATAATTACAATAATTCGGTAAATATTCGTGCGAGGAGGCGTGGCAGTTGAAAATATTGGAAAAAGCACCAGCTAAAATAAATTTGGGCTTAGACACGTCTTTTCGTTATCCGGATGGTTCGCCACAATGGAATATGGTGATGACTTCAGTTGATTTAGCAGATTATGTTAGCATTCAGACATATGCTAATTCTAATAAAGTTTCCGTTGCAACTGATAGCGGTTTTTTACCGAATGATCAACGAAATCTGGCCTATCAGGCTGTACATATATTAAAAAGTCGATTTCATCAAACTGATGGTGTCAATGTGACAATTAAGAAACAAATTCCAGTGGCCGCAGGTTTAGGCGGTGGTTCAGCGGACGCAGCGGCTGTATTGCGCGGTCTCAATCAAATGTGGTCACTTGGTTTATCACTGGAAGAACTAGCGAAAATTTCGCTTACGATTGATTCGGACGTACCATATTGTATTTATAATCAAACCGCACACGTAACCGGGCACGGCGAAAAAATAAAGCTAATCGATTCTTCTCCACACTATCCAATTGTCATTGCCAAACCCAAAGTGAGCGTCTCAACGCCAGTTATTTTGCGTCAAATTGATTATGATTCACTAAACCATTTGAATATTAATCAGCTAATTAATAGTTTAACGCATCGTGATACAGATGTGATGTTTGCTTCGATGGGCAATGTCCTAGAGCCAATTACTGCTAAAGCCTACCCAGAAATAGATGAGTTAAAACGTAAAATGCTCTCGCTCGGTGCCGATGTGGCTCAAATGAGTGGCACAGGGCCATCTGTATTTGCCATCTGTCGCAAGCTATCACGCGCAAAACGATTGCAAAATAGCTTACGCGGATTTTGTCATGAGGTTTACTTGGTACGTGCGTTGTAGTTTTTTTGTTTACACCTTTAGATGTGGTTGTTCACACTTTTACTTAGACGTGTTCTCAACCACAAAAGTCTGCATATAACCATAAAACAGACAACATGATTCAAAATGCGAATCATATTGTCTGTTTTACCGTTATATTCCGACTTTTACCCGTGGTTGTTCACACTTTTGCTTAGATGTGTTCTCAACCACAAAAGTCTGCATATAACCATAAAACAGACAACATGCTTCAAAATGCGAATCATATTGTCTGTTTTACCGTTATATTCCGACTTTTACCCGTGGTTGTTCACACTTTTGCTTAGACGTGTTCCCAATCACAAGAACTTCCGTATAACCATAAAAATAGCAACATGATTCATAATTCGAATCATATTACTATTTTTACCGTTATACTCCAGTTCTTACCCGTGGTTGTTCACACTTTTGCTATTGACATCTCTAAGTAAATTAGGTATTCTTAACTCAATCAAATTGGAGGTTTTAGTTGAAATGATTTTAGCACGCACATATGCCAATGTATGTTGCTGTGGATCGCGTCTTATGCGACCCACTAGTTGGTGTGCCTAAAATTAATTAAACTTTGGCCACAATTAAATCGGGATAAATCGCAAAAGGCGCAGATTCTAAAAAGGAATCTGGGCCTTTTTGTTTACCCACGAAAGGATGAATGTGATGTTAGTAAATAATGTGTATGAACTAATTGGACAGACACCGTTGTTAAAATTAAATGTGCCTACTCCCAATCAAAGTCAAATCTACGCCAAACTAGAAATGAATAATCCAGGTGGTAGCGTCAAGGACCGTCTTGGAATGGCGTTAATTGAACGAGGAATTGAGATTGGCGCAATTAAAAAGCAAACGACCATCATTGAACCAACTGCAGGTAATACAGGCATTGGGCTGGCGCTGGCAGCTCAAAAATATCATTTACCAGTTAAATTGGTTGTACCAGAAAAATTTAGTTTTGAAAAGCAAACCTTGATGCGAGCGCTAGGAGCAGAAATTATTAACACCCCATCAGAACAGGGGATTAAAGGAGCAATTGCAACAGCAAAAGAGTTAGCTGCTGGCATTGAAAATTCGTATGTTCCGCTCCAATTTGAAAATTCAGCTAATCCAGCGGTATATCAACGAACACTGGGACCTGAAATCCTGGCAGATTTACATAATCAACGCATTGATGCTTTCGTAGCTGGTGCCGGTAGCGGAGGCACGTTTGTTGGGACTGCCAAAGCGTTGGAGGCAGCCTATCCGCAAATCAGTAAAGTCGTAGTTGAACCAGAGGGCTCAATTTTGAATGGCGGTCAGCCTCACGCACATAAAACGGAGGGGATTGGCGTTGAATTTATTCCACCATTTTTTGATGATTTGACAATTACAGCAATTAAAACGATTAGCGACGACGATGCATTTCATTATGTTAAGTGGTTGGCAAAAAATGAGGGCTTATTTGTTGGTAGTTCCAGTGGCTCAGCCTTAGCTGCTAGCATTCAGTTAGCAGCAAACTTACCAGCAAAATCGACGATTGTTACTATTTTTCCAGATTCAAGTGAACGATATCTCAGTGAAGGAATTTATGACTAATAGGAGGAAACAATAATGAAATTCAATACAAAATTAATCCATGCAGGCATTAGCGAAGATCAAACTACCGGGGCCGTTTCAATCCCCATTTACCGAGCTTCAACCTTTCATCAAAAGCGGGTTGGTGGCCAGCCACAATGGGAATATTCACGTAGTGGCAACCCCACTCGAGCAGCGGTTGAAAAATTAATTGCTGATTTAGAAGAAGGAACAGCTGGCTTCGCCTTTTCGTCCGGCTCAGCTGCGATTCACGCTGTGTTATCAGCTTTTTCAGCAGGTGATCACATTATTGTTGGCAACGACGTTTATGGTGGAACATTCCGCTTGATTAACCAAGTGCTAAAACGATTTGGCCTCACTTTCACCACTGTTGACATGCAAGATTTAGAACAGGTTGAGCAGGCAATTAATGAACATACCGTTGCAATTTATTTTGAAACACCCACTAATCCACTATTAAAAATTACAGATATCAAAACCGTCACGACATTGGCAAAAGCTCATAATATTAAGACAATTGTGGATAATACATTTGCTACGCCGTACAATCAAACGCCACTCACCCTGGGTGCTGATGTTGTGGTGCATTCAGCTACCAAGTATTTGGGTGGTCACAGTGATTTAGTTGCTGGCCTTGCAGTGACTAATGATGAAGAACTGGCTCAACAAATTGGCTTCTTACAAAATTCAATTGGAGCTGTGCTGGGACCTGATGATAGCTGGTTATTACAACGCGGGATTAAAACGTTGGGTGCACGGATGCGGGTCCATCATGAAAATACCGCTGCGATTGTTGATTTATTAAAACAAGATTCACATGTTGCTAAGGTTTATTATCCTGGCGATCCAGATTTTTCTGGTTATGATGTTGCTAAGAAACAGATGACTCATTTTGGCGCCATGATTTCATTTGAATTGCAGGATGGTTTAGATCCAAAGCAATTTGTTGAGCAATTACACTTTATTGATTTAGCAGAGAGTCTCGGTGGTATCGAAAGTTTAATTGAAATTCCAGCAGTGATGACACACGGTTCTATTCCACGAGATGTTCGGTTGGCTAGTGGGATTAAAGATGAACTCATCCGTCTGTCAGTTGGAATTGAGGATGAAGAAGATTTGGTTGAAGATGTGCAACAAAGTTTGAACCAACTTTAGTAAGTTGCTTTGGTGCCTTAAAGGGTTAAGATAAATGTTTTCTGCTGCTAAATATATTTTTAACAATGATCCGGCTGCAAAGAGTGTTTGGGAAGTTATCTTCACTTACTCAGGTTTTCATGCGCTAGGATTTTACCGTGTCAGTCACCGATTATATCGCGCCAAACGCTATTTTTTAGCTGCTCTGATAGCCCACTGGGGTAAACAAATTACGAAAGTTGAGATTCATCCAGGGGCTAAAATCGGACAACATTGTTTTATCGATCATGGTACGGGGGTGGTGATTGGCGAAACAGCGATAATTGGTGATTTTGTGACGATTTTGCACGGTGTCACGTTAGGCTCGCGCTATAATGGCGATGGGCCTCGCCACCCGCACGTTGCCGATCATGTTTTAATTGGTGCTAATGCACTTTTATTGGGAGCAATTAAAATTGGTGCGCATGCCAAAGTCGGGGCTGGTAGTGTGGTCCTAGACAATGTACCACGCTATGCGACGGTGGTTGGTAATCCTGGTAGAATTGTGGCGCAACAAGTTAAGTTAGCAGTAAGAAGCTCGCTTTAGTCTTGGCGAAAATTACGGTTCACATGTATAATAATGCCTGAATTGATTAGGGAGTGAGCGGTGATGAAACAAATAACAAAAAGACAACTGAAATTAATGCGTCGAGCCACGGAATTAGTCGGGTTTAGCGTGCTGGCCAGTTCAGCGATGGTATATAAAATGGCCACTGGGTTTAGTGACAAGCAAAAAATGAATGGTCAACAAGCGGCCATTCAACAAAACCACGAGAGCGATAATGACTGGTATCAGAATTTGCCTGAAGAGCAGTGGCAAATTACGACTGAGGATGGACTTCATTTAGTTGCTAGTTATGTGCACAATCCTGCTGCTAATGGCAAGGTGGTCATTTTAGCACACGGACTTCATCATTCGCGTGAACAGGTACGCCCGTATGCACGTCTGTTTTGTCAGTTAGGCTATAGCTTATTGATGCCGGATGCAAGGGCCCATGGGTTAAGCGAAGGTAACGTCATTGGGCTGGGGTGGTTAGACCGCAGTGATTATCTGGGCTGGATTGATGAATTAATTCGGCGGCGTGGGGCAACCATTAAAATAGTTTTATTTGGCATCAGCATGGGTGCTACTACGGTCATGGCAGTCAGCGGTGAGCAACTGCCAACTAATGTCGCTGCAATCATTGAAGACAGCGGCTATAGTAATGTGTATGTGGAGGGAAAATACCGCTTAGGTCATAAATATCATTTTCCGACAGTGCCGATGGTTTCGATTGCCAGTCGAATCTCTAAATTACGCGACGGGTATGCATTTGAAGATGGTGATATTATTCGTCAAGTGCAGCACAATCATTTACCAATTTTGATGATTCATGGCGCCCGGGATCAAACTGTGCCTGTCAAAAATGTCTTTCAACTGTACCATGAAGCTAATCAGCCCAAGAAGTTGTACGTTGAACCAGAGGCGGGGCATATTGAAACAATTTATGTTAATCCAACAAAGTATCGCAACGTAGTCACTGAATTTTTGGCTCAGATAAATTGATTCTAGGGGGGACTTTAGCAACTTTGATTAGTTGCTGGTCCTTTTTTGTTTAGCATCAGCCATTAATAATTGTTCATTTCGACTAATTTTTGGTTGATTGTTGCCATTTTGGCTGTAGTCTAGTAAACTACTAAATAGTAATTATTACAATTTAGGCAAAAGGAAGTTCACATGCAGCGTAAAATAAAGTTAATTCTGGTAGCTATCTGCGGTAGCTTTTTGTTAGTCCTGGGCGGCTGTCAAACACAGACCAAGCAGGCAAATCAAAAACCAATTAGAATCGTTAGCAGTATCGATTTTTATGGCGATGTTGCTAAACAAGTGGCAGGTAAATATGGTCAGGTAAATTCTGTGATTCAAAGCTCGGCGGTTGATCCACATGATTTTGAGCCTACCACTAAAAATGCAAAAATGGTGTCAAAGGCAAATATGGTTATTCAAAACGGTGCTGGCTATGATCAGTGGATGAGCAAGCTAGTTGGCGCCAATGATAAAAAAATTATTGATTTGAGAGTTAGCGAGGATTTACTTCATATAAGCTCGGAAAGTAATGAACATGTGTGGTATAAGCCAAGCACGATGCCTAAACTAGCAACTAAATTAGCTCAGCAATTTAGCAAGTTAGATCCAAGCCATGCCACGTATTATCAAAAAAATGCTACTAAGTATCGCCAATCGTTGGCACCATTAAACAAGATAATCAGTACCTTGAAGCGCAATGTAGATCAGAAAAATAAATTGGTCGACGTCAGCGAGCCGGTCTTTAATTACGCGCTAACTAATTTAGGTTATCAGATTAATAATGAGCACTTTGCCAAGGCAATTGAGGATGGTAACGATCCAGCACCTGCTGACATTGCTAAAATGCAAGCAGATATTAAGCAACACAAGATTGCATTTTTAGTGGTTAACACGCAAGAAAGTGATCACGTGATTGATAACATGATCAAGCTAGCTCGCAAACATAATGTGCCAATTTTGAAAGTAACGGAATCGTTGCCAAAGGGGTTGAACTACGAACAATGGATGGCGAAACAGTATCGACAATTAAGGAAAATCCAACAGGGGATGTAATTATTAACGAAATTTTGACAATTAAACATTTGGCATTATCATATGGGGCCAAATCAGTTATTAAAGATTTGAACTTTTCACTGCAGAAGGGATCGTTTACGGTTATTTTAGGTGAGAATGGCGTTGGTAAAACAACGTTGGTGCGTTCGCTCCTAGGTCAGTTGACACCTAAAGCAGGTTCAATTAATTTTTTTAATCAGGAACGGGATATCAAATTGGGCTATGTCCCACAATTTAGGAATCTTGATGAGGAATATCCGCTGACCATTAGAGAATTTGTGGCGTTAAATTTATATCACGGATGGATGCCTTGGTTAAATGCGACTGAAAAAAAACGAGTTGATCGGGCAATCAAGCAGACAAACTTAGTCGCGATTCAAGATCGGCCGTTAGGTCAAGCTTCGGGTGGTGAAAAGCAACGTGCTTATCTAGCCCAAGCACTGATTGAACATCCCAATTTATTGATTTTAGATGAGTCAACGGCCAGCTTAGATGTCGGGATGAAGTATGAATTGCTGGCGTTGGTGGCGCAACTACAGGAGCAACAGCAATTAAGCGTGTTATTTGTGACTCATGATTTACCGTTAGCGCGTCAGTTTGCCGATCACTTTTTATTGATGGAACATGATCGTTATCAAACGGGAACAATGGACCAATTAAAGGTGTCAAGAGTGGGGGAAGCACATGTTTAGTTTTGATTTTATGCGGCATGCTTTTATGGCCGGGACGTTTATTGGATTAATTTGTGGCATCATTGGTGTCTTCGTCATCGCTCGGAGTATGTCCTTTTTGACCCATACTTTGTCAGAAATTGGCTTTGCGGGAGCGGCGTTTGGTGTTTTTGCCGGCTGGGCTGCCATCAACGGTATGTTGTTATTTACCATTGTCAGTTCAGTAATTGTGGGTCAGATGAGTGTTAAAGAATCTCGCCGTGAATCGGCAATTACAGCAGTATCAGCATTATTCATTGGTTTAGGAATTTTATTTTTATCACTATCAAATCAAAACGCTAGTTCGGCTACCAGTATTTTATTTGGGAGCGTGATTGGGATTAGCTTGGCTGAAGTCTGGCAAATTATTATGTTATCAGTTGTTGTATTGATTGTTATCTTTCTTTTTTACCGATCATTAAAGTTTGATTCATTTGATGCGGTTGGGGCACGGGTTAATGGGGTTAAATCAAATTTAATTTCAGTAATCTTTTTAGTGCTTCTTGCCTTGAGTGTCAGTGTCGCCGCTCAAATTGTTGGGTCGTTGTTAATTTTTATTTTGCTCACGCTGCCAGCGGCTAGCGCCAAGTATTATGTACATAGCGTTGCAAAAATGATGGCGTTGTCGGTTGTCTTTGCCCTTGTGGGGACTTGGTGTGGCCTCTATTTAGGTTATTTGACCAATTGGCCAGTCAGTTTTTTTATTGCTGCATTGGAAGTTTTAATATATTGTGGTGCCTTGGTGCATGCTAAACGAGCATAGACTAAGGCTTTTTTATTACCTGGATTGATTTTTGAAATATTTTTGGCTGAAATGAATAAAACCCGAACAATTATGTTATTATTTTTAAGGAAGAAAAAATGACGATGAAGAGGTAACGGTGATGAAAGTCAAACGAAGCAACCGGGTTGTAGATATGACCAGATACCTACTTGAACGGCCACGAACGCTCATATCTTTGAAATTTTTCGCACAGCGTTATGATTCTGCGAAGTCTTCAATTAGCGAAGATCTTGGTATCTTAAAGCAAACTTTTCAGGAGCGGGGCACGGGGATTTTAGAAACAATTCCCGGAGCAACTGGTGGTGTGCGTTTTATCCCTTACATTTTACGTGAGGAAGCACAGGAATTTATTGATAGTATTGTTGACGAGGTCAATGATGAAAGTCGACTTTTACCTGGCGGATATGTATATTTATCAGACTTACTTAGTCGACCAGATATTTTACGTCAGGTTGGCCGATTAATTGCGACCCAGTATCTGAATCAAGATGTTAACGTAGTAATGACTGTTGCTACTAAAGGAATTCCAATTGCACAAAGCGTTGCTAACTACCTTAATGTTCCATTTGTCATTGTGCGCAATGATTCGCATATTACTGAGGGCTCCACAGTTAGTGTCAATTATGTTTCTGGTTCATCCAAACGAATTGAGAAAATGGAGTTGTCTCGTCGCAGCCTCCAACAAGGTGCTCGGGTACTAGTAGTGGATGATTTCATGAAGGGTGGCGGCACGCTGAACGGCATGGCGTCACTAATCAAAGAATTTGATGCCACTTTGATTGGAATGACGGTCTTTGCAGAAGGCGAATTTAGTGGCGATCGATTGGTTAAACAATACACGTCACTGATCAAGGTGAATGCAGTAAATCCGAACGATCAGACAATTGAAGCTCAACCTGGTAATTATTTATCAACAGTGTTTGGCACGGAAATGGGGAATAAATAAATGGCAACACGTAATACAATCATTTTGGCAGCTGGTAAGGGAACTCGAATGAAATCCAAACTTTACAAAGTTCTCCATCAAGTATGTGGCAAGGCGATGGTTGACCACGTATTAACACAAATTGAAAAAAATAAAATGGACAATGTGGTCACAGTAGTAGGCTACGGAGCACAGGACGTTGAAGAAGCACTTGGCGATCGGACTAAATATGTGCTCCAAAAGCAACAGTTAGGAACAGGTCATGCTGTACTGCAGACAGAAGATTTGCTTGGTAATCTAGATGGAGAAACACTGATTGTTAGCGGTGATACACCATTATTTACAGCAGAAACTTTGGCGCACTTGTTAGAATATCACGAAGCAAAGCAGGCAGCGGCCACTGTTCTGACATCGATTGCCCCTGATCCAACTGGTTACGGCAGAATTGTCCGCAATGAAATTGGAATCGTTGAAAAAATTGTGGAGCAAAAGGACGCGAGTGCCAAGGAACAAGCAATCTCAGAAATTAACACAGGTGTCTATTGTTTTGATAACAAAACATTGTTTGATGCCTTACATCTACTCACCAATGACAATGCGCAAGGAGAATATTATTTAACCGATGTGATTGGTATTTTAAAACAGCGTGGTGATATTGTTGCGGCTTACCAGATGGATGATTTTGATGAATCCATGGGTGTTAATGATCGTATTGCACTAGCTAAGGCCAACCAAGTGATGCGTAACCGAATTAATACACAATTGATGAAAAGTGGGGTGACCCTACTTGATCCCGAAAATACGTATATTGATGCCGATGTTAAAATTGGCTCAGATACTGTGGTTGAAGGCGGTGTTTCAATTAAAGGAAACACCACGATCGGTTCTGATTGCTTTATTGGTGCTCATTCAGAAATTATTGATTCTGTCATTCATGACAGCGTTAAGGTACTGGCTTCATACATTGAAAAATCAGAAATGCATACTGGCAGTGATATTGGCCCATATAGTCATTTGCGACCGGAAGCAGAGATTGGTGAACGAGCCCACCTAGGTAATTTTGTGGAAATTAAGAAGTCACTGATTGGCAACGGCACTAAAGTGGGACATTTAACCTATGTTGGGGATGCCACCCTTGGTGAAAATATCAATGTCGGTTGTGGAGTCGTATTTGTCAATTATGATGGCACGGCTAAGCATCATACTAACGTTGGTAATCATGCTTTTATTGGTAGTAATTCAAATTTAATTGCACCACTAGAAATAGCTGAAGATTCGTTTATTGCTGCGGGTTCGACGATCACGGATGGCACTGAAAAGTTTGATATGGCCATTGCACGAGCTCGGCAAGTAAACAAACCTGGATATGCCAAAAAATTACCCTGGTGATTGCGGCAGCAAACTTGCATTTTGATGACTAAATCCATATTATTAAATCATAAAGTATGATCATCGGAGGGCCTAATGGAACAATATTTTGATCCCAAATTAAAGATTTTTGCACTTAACTCAAATTTGCCATTAGCTAAAAAAATAGCTGATACGGTTGGGGTTGAATTGGGCAAACTATCTGTTGACCGGTTTAGCGATGGTGAAATCCGGATTAACATTGAAGAAAGTATTCGCGGGGATAATGTTTACGTTATTCAATCGACATCTGCACCTGTCAACGATAATTTGATGGAATTGTTGATTATGATCGATGCACTGCGGCGGGCTAGCGCCAATACCATTAACGTTGTGATTCCATATTATGGGTATGCGCGGCAAGACCGCAAGGCACGCTCGCGTGAGCCGATCACGGCAAAGTTAGTGGCCAATATGCTTGAAAAGGCTGGCGCAACCAGGATTGTGGCACTGGATTTACATGCAGCTCAAATTCAAGGATTTTTTGATATTCCGTTAGATCATTTAATGGGGGCACCATTATTAGCTGATTATTTCATTAATCATGGCATTGCCGACAATGCAGTTGTGGTTTCACCAGATCATGGTGGGGTGACGCGTGCGCGTGCTTTAGCAGAATTTTTGAAAGCACCAATTGCCATCATTGATAAACGGCGACCGAAAGCCAATGTGGCTGAAGTTATGAATATTATTGGAAATGTTGCAGGTAAACGTTGTATCTTGATTGATGATATGATCGATACAGCGGGCACAATTACGTTAGGCTCACAAGCGTTGATTGATGCTGGTGCCACAGAAGTATATGCATCATGTACTCATCCAGTGTTATCAGATCCAGCGATCGAGTTACTGGAACAATCACCAATTAAGCAGGTGGTCGTGACCGATTCAATTAATCTACCCGTTGAAAAACGAATTGATAAGTTGGTTCAGGTTTCAGTTGGTCCTTTAATGGGCGCTGCAATCAAACGAATCAATGAAAATCGTCCGGTCAGCCCACTTTTTAAGAATCGGTTTCGTGCTGATGAAGCACTGTAATTAATCAAATTTTGCCAAGTAATCAGTTTTATTGCTGATTACTTTTTTGATCTGGTACAAGTTATTAAATATTACAAAAGTATTACAAAAAAATGGGGCTGAGAGCTTTATTTTATCCGGATCATGATATAATGAGATTCGTTAAGGGAGGATATATGTATGCAAAAATCTGTGATTAGTAAAAAAATCATGCTGGGTACGTTAACGTTGTTGTCAATTGGGGTTTTGGCAGGCTGTGGTAGTAAAAATACCTCCAATAATGCCAGCTCGAGTAGCTCGTCTGTTGCCAAAGTTAGTGCGGCAACTAAAGCTTATAATGCAGCCAACAAATTAATCAAGGCTGGAAAGTATCAGCAAGCGTTGAATAAACTGCAAGCTGCCACGCACCAAACAAGTAAAATTAAAGGTTTAATTGCCAATCTCAAGACGCTCATTGCTGCAAAGGAAGACTATGGTAATAGTAACTATGCAGATGCTCAAAGTGGCATTGCTACTCTCAAGAGTAACGAATCTGCTTCCAGCACAGAGCTAAAGCAAGAGGCTGCTACCTTAGCCACTAAAGTAACACAAGCCCAAAAAATGCAAAGTTCATCGTCTAGTTCAGCGGTGGCTTCCAGTGGTAGTAGTAGCACAGCCTCTTCGACAGCTGATAGTGTTATTCCTAATTTTGCCAAGGCGGCTGGTTATTATGGCAAATCAGGCTATCAGTTTGATGTAACTGGTCAAACGGGTTCAACGTATACAATCGAAGTACGTCAAAATAATCAGGCAGGTGATGTTGCCAATTTGGTCGGAATTTATCAGTATAATTCAACCACTGGTGGGGTCACCAAGACGTTTTAAGGTGTGACAAGATTGTCCATGTTTAAAAAATATTCGAAAAATAAATAGAGGCTGTCGCAAAAATGTAGTTTTACGGCAGCCTCTATTTTTTTGTTTGATAAATACTATAAATTTAGGGCGAATTTTCTAATCGCGGCAGCGACACCATTTTCTGTATTTGATAACGTGATTTCATTGGCACTTGCCTTAATCTCAGGGATAGCATTACCCATGGCAACCCCTAACCCAGCGTACTCAATCATGGTGAGGTCGTTGCCTTGGTCACCGACGGCCATCACTTCAGCTGGGGTTAGCTGTAATTGCTTGCTCAGTTCGTTCAAAGCGTTCCCCTTGCTGGCATTTCGATTCATAAATTCCAGAAAATAGGGCTCACTTCTGACAACCTGAAAGCGATCTTTTATTGCAGTTGGAATTAGATTTTCCTGCTCAATTCGATCAATAATAGCTGGTTCGTCAATCATCATGCCTTCAGAAATAGACATTGATGCGGTCATTTCTTCCACCTCACGATACCGAACTGGAAGTCTGACAACGTAAGATTCACCAATTGTGTACGGACTTAAATTTTTATTGGCAGTGTAAATATATTGATCCGTTTCGCAATGGAAATGGACGCCAATTTTACGACTCAGTGCCTCTAAATCGATGTAATCAGCGAAATTGAGAGTGTGTCGAATTAAGACGTTGCCATTGGTTGACTGTGCTAATGAACCGTTGAAAGTGATAACATAACTATCATCTTGGGCATCAAGCCCCAACTGCTTAAGATATGAATGGGCGCCAGTTAACGGCCGACCGGTGCAAAGGACGACTTTAATATTTGCCTGCGTTGCTTGCGTTACAGCATCAATTGTTTCTTGGGTTAACTCGTCTTTTTCGTTTAATAAAGTGCCGTCAATATCAAGTGCGATTAATTTGATTGCCATTGTAATCTCCTAGTGGTGGTTGATAATGTGATTATTATTGATGTAATGCTGAAATTCTTCGTAAATGGGTTCAAATATTTCGATACTTTGGTTACGCGATAGCATTTCTTGTGGAAAGAAAAAACGTTGATCACCGGCGGTTTTGCCAGAAACTGCTGCCACCAGTGTGCTCAACTGAGATAATTCAACCAGATCTCCATTTGGCTGCATTAATTCAATTTGCGTTTGCGATTTAGCTACTTGTGGATTGTACGTGTCGTATGGCAGATTATAACTGTCGTTAACTGCAGTGTAATAATCTTGATTGAAACCAGCAGTTTGAATTAAATCACGTAATTTAGGTAATAACGATTCAGTATCGACTGAGTAGATGACTGATTTAAGTGGGCGCCGATCCAAAAAACGTGCTGCCAGATCAGACAAAATTTTATCCGAATTATTGCGCCACTGGGCAAAATAGGTAGTCAGTACACCGTCATCTAATGCCAGATACTGTTTTAGGTTGAACGAATGGTTGAAAAACGGTAATAACATGAATGGAGTGGCACTATCATCAGGTTGGTCATTTTTATATAAGACGTTGGCCCGTTTAAGCAAGTGCTCTAAGATCGCTTCCATTGCTCGTGAGACTGGATGAAAATAGATTTGAAGATACATTTGAAAGCGACTTAAAATGTAGTCTTCGACGGCGTGCATCCCAGAAATTTCAAATGTGATTCCGTTTTTGTATGGCCGCATCACTCGCAAAATTCGTTCCAAATCGAATTTACCGTAATTGGTGCCGGTGTAGTAGGCGTCCCGTTGTAAATAATCCATGCGATCAGCGTCAATCTGGCTGGAAATTAGTTGAACAACCTGTTGATTGGGATACGTGTGGTCAATCACACTGGCGACTTGCTTGGGAAAATCAGGAGAAACTCGTTTCAGTATTTTGTTGATATTTGTGTCTGGCGAGGTAATGATCTGGGTTGTAATTTGTTCGTGGTTAGTGTGGAAAATGTGTTCAAACGTATGAGAATACGGGCCATGACCAATATCGTGTAACAGAGCGGCGCATAACGCTACCGGGCGTTGATTGTCATTCCACAGGCCATCATCGGGTCGTTTGGAAGGATAGTTTCGTTGAAATAAATTGCAAATTCTACGCGTAATTTCATACACGCCAAGACTGTGACCAAAGCGCGTATGTTCTGCACCATGGAAAATCAGCGAAGTCGTTCCTAATTGCTTAATGCGACGTAGCCGTTGAAATTCCGGTGTATCAATTAGATCCAAAATGATTTTATTTTCAACATAAATATAGTTATGCACGGGATCACGGAAAACTTTTTCCTTAGTTAACTCTTCATCAGCGAAACTCATATTATTCACGACCTTTCAATTTAGTTTGGCGTTGGTGCATTTGGCCGGTTTCATAATCTAAGTAAGTTTGAAATTCTGGCTGCTGCATTGTTTGCTGTAATGTTAGGGACCCGGTCACAATGTTTTGTTTTTTTAGCACTGTCAAAATTCTATTTTTAGCCGCTGTCACAGAAAGTGGTTGATTCAACAAATCCTCTAGATTAACCATTGTTTCTGGCCAAACCTCTGGAAAATTCCACTTATTTTCGTCATCCTTTAAACCATGTTGGTAAAAATTAGCAACAAGTTGACCACGGGCATTTTGGTCGCCAGTAATACTTAAATACAGCATAATGACGACACCATTTTGATTCCGGCGTTGTGACATACCGCCAATTTTTTGACCATTAACGCTCAAATCAAATTTGCCAGGGCAATAAGAATGTTCGATTTCAAAGGCGTTTAAATTGAGTTCTGGGAAGGCATCATTAATTAAATCGGTCATTTCTTGATATGATTCGTCGACACTAATGGCTTCGTTTACTTGTGGTAAGAATAAGGAAACGTTTAAAATGCCCTCGTTACTAATCACGGCTAAGCCACCAGAATTGCGAATGAAATAATGGTAATTTGCTCGTTGAAGCACGGCTAATGCGGTGGCTAAATGCGGTAGCCGTTGGTCGGCTAAACCTAAAATCAAGGTTTGTTCTAGCGTCCAAAAATGAATAATCGGATAATCAATATGAGCCAGTAAGCGCAGCAAAGCATTGGTGTACGCAAAGGAAGCAACATTATCGGTGGGTTGAAAATGTTGGTCAAGCACTTCAATATGGTGATAATCAATTGTATTTTTCATTTAACTCTTCTTTTCATAATAAAGACTACTCTGATGTTATTATACAAAAAAGATGAGGCAAAGTCATAAAAGTAGGCAAATCAACACGATTTTAGGTAATAATCTGGTAAAATATCAATGGAACAAAAAAAGTGCAAAGATTGAAGGTGACGCCGATCGGTAATCAAATAGCGGTTGCAGTCAAGCTGCAGACCAGTATCCTGCAAAATGATGAAACAGAACAATTTAAATTTAATGAAACTGGTCAGTTAGTACAAATGAAAGATGTATATTATTTGCGTTACCAAGAAGGAGCACAAAAAATTCCAGTGACATTTAAATTTGATCAAAGTGGGACTGTATTGCTAACTAGAAATGCTAGTAACCGGACACGGTTTTGTTTCCAGGCCAACCATACTTTTGCAACACATTATCAAAGTGAATATGGTTTAATTAAGATGGATGTCAAAACAATTCGTTTGTTACAAGAAACTGATTTTACCGCGGGTCACGGAAAAGTGGCAATCGATTATGAGCTCTGGGCGCAAGCTCAATTGATCGGTAAGTATCAAATAAGATTGCAATTTAGCAAATAACATTGTATTATGTAGGTTAGACTTTTTGAAGGGATGTGCACCAATTTGGATTTAAAAGTTTTTAAGGGCCAAGACAAATCAGAGCTTTCAATGATTGAAGTCGCACACGCCATTTTAGCACAACATGGTGATGCTATGGCTTTTGTTGATCTGGCAAATGAAGTTCAACAGTATTTAGGTAAAAGCGACGAGGAAATCAGAGAACGGCTGTCTCAATTTTATACTGATTTAAACGTCGACGGCAGTTTTATCTCCCTTGGTGACAATACATGGGGCCTGCGGGCATGGTATCCATTCGAATCAATTAATGAGGCAACGATTCATGAAGACGAAGAGGACCAACCAAAGCGTAAGAAGCGCAAGAAAGTTAATGCTTTTCTGGTTGACGCCGGTGATGACGATGATGTTATTGACTACGATGATGATGATCCTGAGGATCAAGATTTGACTGGCGACGAAGACGATGATGATAGCTTTGACAAAGATGATGACTTTGATGACAGTGATGATACTGAAAATCCAGACGTTGAAGATGATGTGCCAGAAGACGGGATTGAAGGCCAATTAGCAGAATTGGCTGACGATGAAGACTTTGGTACTAATGATGATGACGAAGATGATGATGAGGATGACAATTAGTAAATTTTTTGCTTGACGAGTTTCGTTAAACCTTGTATCATCTATTTTGGGCTCCCAACTACTAATTGGGACATCTTAGTTCAGATAAAATGCTCCCTATTCAAGTGAATAGGGATTTTTTTGTTTTTTGGATTAGAAATGCACTGTGGCCTTCAAATTTTCCCAAAAGGAGTTAAACAATGACAAAATATATTTTTGTAACTGGTGGTGTTGTTTCATCACTTGGAAAAGGAATCGTAGCAGCCTCACTTGGCCGGCTATTGAAAAATCGAGGTTTGAAGATCACAATTCAAAAATTCGATCCGTACATCAATGTTGATCCTGGCACGATGAGTCCATATCAACATGGAGAAGTTTTTGTCACTGATGATGGCACAGAAACAGATTTAGACTTGGGCCATTATGAACGGTTCATTGATATTAATTTAAACAAGTATTCAAATGTTACAACTGGGAAAATTTATTCAGAAGTGCTACAAAAAGAACGACATGGCGATTATTTGGGTGCAACAGTTCAAGTAATTCCACATATCACCGATGCAATTAAGGCTAAAATTTTGCGTGCTGGTACTAGTACCGACGCTGATATTGTTATCACAGAAATTGGTGGAACAGTTGGCGATATTGAATCATTGCCATTTATGGAAGCACTACGCCAGATGAAAAGTGATGTCGGGGCTGAGAATGTTTTATATATTCACACAACTTTAATTCCAATTTTACATGCGGCCGGGGAAATGAAGACTAAACCAACACAACATAGTGTGAAGGAACTCCGAGGACTTGGTATTCAGCCCAATATTTTGGTCGTTCGGACTGAAAAAGCAATTACGGAAGATATGCGTAAAAAGATTGCCCTATTTTGTGACGTAGCACCAGAAGCGGTAATTGAATCGCGCGACGTTGATGTTTTATATCAAATTCCATTGAATTTGCAAAAACAGCATATGGATCAAATTGTTTGTGACCAATTGCATGTGACTGCGCCACAGGCTAATATGGCTGAGTGGAGCCAGATGGTTGATCAGATTCGCCATTTGAGTAAAACAATTAAAATTGCGATGGTGGGTAAGTATACAGATTTGCAAGATGCTTATATTTCGGTAAACGAAGCGCTGCGGCATGCTGGGTATCCAGTTGATGCGCATGTTGAAATTAATCATCTGAATTCCGAAGATGTAACTGCGGACAATGTGGCAAAATTGTTGCAGGATGCTGATGGTATTTTAGTTCCTGGTGGCTTTGGTACCCGTGGCATCGAAGGCAAAATTACTGCCATTCAATACGCCCGTGAGCACGACGTTCCTTACCTAGGCATTTGCCTAGGAATGCAAATGGCGTGCGTCGAATTTGCCCGCCACGTTGTCGGCTTGCAGGATGCCAACTCAGCTGAGATCGATCCGCATACACCTGATAACATTATTGACTTAATGCCAGATCAAAAGGACGTTGAAGACTTAGGTGGCACGCAAAGACTAGGCTCGTTTCCGTGCAAGCTTGTTCCAGGAACAGTTGCGGCGGCAGCATATGATAATGAAAAATTAATTCATGAACGTCATCGGCACCGCTTTGAATTTAATAATAAATTTAAAGAGCAATTGGCTGGCCATGGAATGGTATTTTCAGGAATGTCACCTGACGATCGGTTGGTGGAAATAATCGAACTACCAAAGCAAAAATTCTTTGTCGCAGCACAATACCATCCTGAATTCTTGTCACGACCAAATCGACCAGAGGGACTTTTTAAAGCGTTCATCCAAGCAGCAAGTGAAAAATAAAACAAGAAAAATTATTTTATTTGGTTAAAATATATTATTTACGAGAATAAATTGGTGTCACGATAAAATTTATGATAATAAATTAAACGAATCGACTGAAACGGTTGTAATTCAGTACAGATTTCTTTATTATTACAGGTGATTGTTTTAAACAATGAACTAGTTTTATAGTGAGGAAATTAATAATGAAAAGTATGATCATTCAAGGGGGAAACCGACTTTCGGGCGAGATCACGATTGGCGGTGCCAAAAATAGTACGGTTGCTCTAATCCCGGCTGCTATTCTGGCTGATACCCCTGTACAATTTGATACGGTGCCAGATATTTTGGATGTTCATAACTTAATGATCATTTTGGAATCAATGAACGTGCACTCGAATTTTACCCATGGTGTTTTGGATATTGACCCAACTCAAATTATCGAAAGTAAGTTGCCGAGTAAAGCAATTAAAAGTTTACGGGCCTCTTATTATTTTATGGGCGCTTTGCTTGGCCGCTTTCATCGGGCTGTCTTGACCTTTCCAGGTGGTGACAATATTGGCCCACGTCCCATCGATCAGCATATTAAAGCCTTCAAAGCGATGGGGGCAAAGGTAGTTGAGGATCATGGAACTGTCAATATTACTGCTGAAAACGGGCTTCATGGTGCTAGAATTTTTATGGACATGGTATCAGTCGGCGCAACGATTAACAGTATTTTAGCTGCTGTTCGTGCTGAAGGGACAACCATTATTGAAAATGCCGCACGTGAACCTGAGATTATTGATGTGGCCACGTTCTTAAACAATATGGGCGCTAAAATTAGAGGCGTCGGGACTGATGTTATTCGAGTCGAAGGGGTAGATTCTTTACGTTCGATGAACACCCACACGATTATCCCTGATCGGATTGAAGCGGGAACTTATTTATCATTAGCCGCTGCTGTGGGTGATGGAATTACACTTCATAACATCATTCCTGAACATTTGGAATCATTTACAAGCAAATTGATTGAAATGGGAGTGCAACTTGAAATTGGTGAGGATAGTATTTTTGTTCCTCACAGCGGCCCACTACAGGCGATCAATATCAAAACACTACCGTTTCCAGGCTTCGCTACTGATTTACAGCAACCAATTACGCCACTGCTGGCTTGTGCACGAGGTGTTAGTGTGATTGTTGATACAATTTATCCGCAGCGAATTAAACATATTCCAGAACTCCAGAAGATGGGACTGGAAGTTTCCACGCAAAAAGATGTGATCTTAGTTGAACACACCAGACAATTACATGGCGCAAAAGTTCAAGCTGGTGAAATTCGTGCCGGGGCATCTCTGATGATTGCCGGATTAATGGCTGAAGGCCAGACAGTTATTTCACACGCGGATAATATTTTGCGTGGCTATGATAGAATTGTCTGGAAACTTAATCGGCTCAAGGCTAATGTTCACATTGAAGATGAATCTGGCGTCGAAGTTACAGAATAATGTGTTGCGAAAAATAGCGATTCATGGTAATCTATTGTGGTTAACGATAAATAACTATGTTTCAGTCAATGATTCATGGCAAAGGAGCGTATTAAACTATGAAACAAGGAATTCATCCAGATTATCACTTGGTTGTGTTTGAAGATTCATCGACAGGCTTCAAGTTTGTCTCTGGTTCGACAGCCACTTCTAAGGAAACAGTTAAATGGGAAGATGGTAACGAATATCCATTAATCCGGGTTGAAGTTACATCAGATTCACATCCATTCTATACTGGTAAGCAAAAGTTTACCCAGGCCGATGGTGCCGTGGATCGTTTCAACAAAAAATATGGTCTCAAAAACTAATTATGTTGAAATTAAAAAAGAGTTTAACGGTATGTTTAATACCGCTAAACTCTTTTTTTGTTTGGATGAATTATTGATTAATTTGTCTTGGCTTTATTGGCTACGTTGACTCTAAATAATAAAAAGTTTGCAAAAACTAGTAACGCGGTGGATAAAAAGACACCGCCATAGTCGAACCAACCTGAAACAAAGGCACCAATTAGTGGACCGATAACGTTACCAACTGCCTGAAAACTCTGGTTCCAACTAAAAACACGCCCAGTAACCATCACAGGAGTGTTCTTAGCTAACAGGGTTTGAACCTGTGGAATCATTGTTGCATCCGAAATGCCGACCAAAAATCTTAAAATTCCCAATTGCCAGACGTTAGTGACAAACGCGGTTGGGATGAAGAAACAAATTGCTAGGATAAAGCCGATTGATAAAATTCGCTCGGTTCCGACTCTGTCACCCAAAGCACCTAATGTTGGTGCAGCTGCCATGGTGGCAATCCCTGGAATGGCGGCAATAATCCACTGACAAAAGTGACGTTACCGGTATGGTGCATTAATTCGCGCACATACAACGAAATAATTGGTGTGATGGAATTGTTGGATGCCTGAATAATTAGAGTGGTGAGGAGCATGCCAAATATCATTTGTGGATCCTTTAGTACCTTTAACACACCACGGGTACTAAACAAATCCTTGCTTTTGGCTGGCTTGAAGTCTGTTTCGTGGACAAATAGTAAACTCATGACAAAAACGATTCCAAGCAAACCACCGGTAATGAAGAATGTAATGCGATAACTAAAAATGGAAGCAAGCGTACCACCAAGCAGTGGACCAAGTAAATTGCCACCGGTTGTTCCGGCCATCAAAGTGCCTAATGCACGCCCACTTTTTTCCTTAGGCGTTTCAGTTGCAATTAGGGCGTTAGCATTGCTAATATAACCGGAGAAGATTCCTTGGATAAATCGTAATGCCATTAGTTGCCAAACATTAGTTACTAATCCCATTAATGCCAAGACAATTGCCATCCCAGCTGATGCACGGAGAATCATTATTTTTCGGCCATGGCGATCAGCTAATTTTCCCCATAGTGGCGAAACAATTGCTGTTACTAGATAGGTAACGGCAAATACCAATCCTGAGTAAAAGTTGAGTTCACTTTTGGTGAAGGTTCCTAATGTGTCGACATATAGTGACATAAATGGCATAATTTCTGAGAAGGCCATTCCTGCCATGAAAACACTGAACCATAAAACAATCAGATTCTTTTCCCAGGTTGCTCGGGGACGAAACATTTTTTGCTTGATTGTTTTCATGAAACCAAGCTCTCCTTTCATTTATTTTCAATTGCGGTATACTCGTATTTGAAATAATTCATATTATGTATAGTACCACTCATCAACTATTAACCAGCTTATTTTGGAGGAAAAAATGAAAAAAAAGCAAGATGGAAAAGTTAAACGTTGGCTCATCCGAATTGGATTTACACTATTAATTCTAATCTCACTTGGGTTAATTTTTAATGAGCAAATTAAAAACTATTTAGTTGGGTCTTATAGTCCGACAATTAGTAAAAAGAGCGTTGCCGAAAACGAAAAAAAGAAAGCCAATTTTAATTTTTCTAAAGTTAAATCGCTGGATTTTCAAACGGTGGCTAAAGCCCGTGCTAGTAAACAAAAGATTAATATCATTGGGTCAATTACGATCCCTGGCGCCAAAGTCAATTTACCAATTGCCAAAGGTGTTGATAATGTTACATTAGCACTAGCTGCAGGTACGTTACGATCGGACATGAAAATGGGCGAGGGCAATTATGCCGTTGCTGCTCATAATATGCACCATAACCGTAAAATTCTTTTTACGCCGCTGTATAAAAAAGCCAAGGTTGGACAAAAGATTTATTTGTCAGATTTGAAGTACATTTACGAATATAAGACTTACAAGCGCGTTTTTATCAAGGCAACGCGAGTTGATGTGGTTAAAAACACACCTGGTAAGAAAATTGTTACGTTGATTACTTGTGATGCAACTGGAACCAATCGATTAATGGTGCGCGGCAAGTTTGTCAAAAAAATGAAGTTTAAAAAAGCACCTAAAAAGGTGCAAAAAGAAGTTAGTGCTAAATTTAATAACAACTATTAATCACCGAGTTGTTGCTTTAAATAAGTTAACCAGGCTGGTAATGCTTGAGCTAGACTATCGTACGTTTCTTGAAAACGATGTGTGTACCAAGGGTCAGGAATTGCCTGCCCTTTTTTTGTTGGAATCATATCGAAAATCGCATAAATTTTGTGTTGTGCCGCCGCTGGGGCCCGGTGCTTTACATCTGCTAAATTCATATCATCCATACAAATAATGTAATCAGCGTGTTTGAAATCGGCCAATGTGAGTGGTCGTGAAATTAAATTATCAAACGGTAAACCGTATTTTGATAATATCTGCCGTGTGCCAGGGTGCGCCGGATTACCTTGTTCTTCACTGCTTGTGCCGGCAGAATCAATCTTAATTTGGTCCGTCAAACCAGCATCGTTAACCATTTTTGTAAACATTGATTCAGCCATTGGTGAACGACAAATATTGCCAAGACAGACAAACAATATATTCATAATAATAAACACCTTTCAAACTCTTTATTTTTTGTTAATACAAGTAATATCGCTTTCATCACTAAGTGTAATAGGGTACCATTGATAGTAACTAATATAAGAAACGAGGAAATTAAAATGTGGACAACAATTATTGTAATTGTCATTATCGTGTTATTAATCGCCATCTATGCTGGAATTTATAACGGACTTGTCCGTGCCCGGACGCATACGCAAGAATCATGGAGCCAAATTGACGTGCAGCTAAAGCGGCGAAATGATTTGATTCCTAACTTACTAGAAACTGTTAAAGGTTATGGTAAGTATGAAGCCGGAACCTTGGAAAAGGTGGTTGCACTGCGCAACCAGTTAACCCAAATTCCTGCAGATGATCACCAACAAACAATGGAAGTTTCCAATCAACTATCGCAATCGCTTAAAAGTATTTTTGCACTATCAGAAAACTATCCAGACTTAAAGGCGAGTCAAGAATATACCAAGTTGATGGAAGAACTTACTAATACAGAAAATAAAATTGCCTACTCGCGCCAATTATTCAACTCAACAGCTGCCAATTTGAATATGAAGATTCAATCGTTTCCAACTAACATTGTAGCGAAACTACAACACTTTGTGCAAATAGATTACCTTCAAGTACCTGAAGAAGAGAAAGCTGTTCCAAAAGTTTCTTTTGATAACTAATTTTGATGAGGTGAAGAATAAATGCTTTATCAGCAAATTGCACAAAATAAACGGCGAACAGTTTATGTCATGATCGGCTTTTTATTACTAGTGCTCGCAATTGGAGCAGCCATTGGTTACGTTTTTTATGACAGCTATATTGCCGGTATTTTGATGGCCACCGTAATTGGTGTGATATATATGATCATGATGATTTCACGTTCAACCTCGGTCATCATGAGCATGAATCATGGTCATGAAATTAAAAATGAAGATGAAGCTCCTGAATTGTGGCACGTGGTTGAAGATATGGCATTAGTTGCTCAGGTGCCGATGCCTCGGGTTTTTATTATTGATGATGCCAGTCCAAATGCTTTTGCGACTGGCAATAATCCTGAACATGCGGCAGTAGCTGCTACGAGTGGAATTTTGAAACAGCTAAATCGCGAAGAGTTGGAAGGTGTCATTGGTCATGAAATGACACACGTGCGAAACTATGACATCCGGCTATCCACGATTGCGTTGGCTTTATCTGCCGTGGTTGCGATGTTGGTCAATATTGGGATGCATTCGTTTTGGTGGGGTGGTGGCCGTCGCTCTCGTAATGATAGTGAGGGCGGTGGGTATATTCAAATTATCCTGATGGTTTTTTCAATATTGATTGTGATTTTAGGGCCGTTGGCGGCATCGATTGCCCAGATGGCATTGTCACGGAACCGAGAATATTTAGCGGATGCAGGTAGTGTGGAGTTAACTCGTAATCCACAGGGCTTGATTTCAGCGCTAAAGAAGATTTCAACGGCGCAACCGATGAAGGAAGCTGATCCAAGTAGTGCAGCGCTATATATAAGTGATCCAATGAAAAAGAAGAAGTCATTTGCCCACTTGTTCGATACCCATCCACCAATGGCAGATCGAATTGAACGACTAGAAAAAATATAAGTTTAAATTTTGGCTTCAACAAGGTCCTCACGTGTTAGTATCGTGCGGACCTTTTTGTGTGAAAGCAAAATTAGGCCCCTTGGGGTGCAGAATCGTGGTATATTCTTACTATTCATGTGTCGATCCATGCTATAATAGGTGAGTTGTAAGCAGGGTAATTATTACCCTTACAAGAAAGAGGAGCAGCATTTTATGAAAATGAAATTAGCAGAGGTAGCTAAAGCAATCTCTGTCGAAAATGACATCAGTAAATGGCAAGACGTTGAAATTTCCAGCGTCGCGTTTGATAGTCGCCAGATTGCTAATGGGGCATTGTTTGTGCCGTTAAGCGGTCAACAAGACGGTCATAAGTTCGTACAAGATGCATTTGCTCATGGCGCTAGTGCCACACTTTGGGCCAGTGATCATGCAGCCGAAGAAAATAATCATCCCGTTTTAGTAGTCAAAGATCCCTTAACTGCGTTGCAAGAACTCGGTAAATATTATTTAGGAAAAATTAATCCCAAGGTGATCGCAGTGACTGGTAGTAATGGTAAAACAACTACTAAAGACATGATTGCTTCTATCTTGAGTACTCAAATGAACGTCACTAAAACATACGAAAATTTCAATAATCAAATTGGTGTGCCAGTGACTTTGCTCAATATGGAATCCAACACTGAGGCAGTGGTGGTTGAAATGGGCATGGATCACTTCAGTGAGCTCGATTTTCTGACTAACATGGTTCATCCGGACATTGCGGTGATTACTATGATTGGTGAAGCTCACATTGAGTTTTTTGGAACGCGCGATAAAATTGCAGATGCAAAGATGGAAATTACACATGGTTTGCAAGAAGATGGTACGTTTGTTTTCAATGGCGATGAACCGTTGCTCACACAACGTGCCAGTCAAGTTGACCAAGAACAACGAACGTTTGGTCGTCAGTTGGAAAATGATCTCTATGCCACCAGTGTCAATTTAACTAGCCATGAAATTAAATTTACGACTAACATGTGGCCAGAGACTGAATTTACCATTCCAATGATGGGGGAATATAACGTCAATAATGCATTGGCTGCACTCAGCGTGGCATATTTGATGCGCATAGAACCAGGACACGTGCAATCTGGATTAGAACACGTTGAGTTAACCCAAAATCGAACTGCATGGCTGCAGGGCCAGGCAGGCGAACAAATACTAAGCGATGTGTATAATTCTAATCCGACAGCGGCCAAACAAGTGTTACATGCATTTGCACGAACAGAAGTTACCGGACAAAGAGTTGCTGTTTTGGGTGATATGCTGGAATTAGGGGATGCGGCACCAGAATTGCACGCATCTTTGGCAACGGAATTAGATCCAAGCAAGATTCAATCAGTTTATTTAATCGGTCCCCACATGCGTGCATTGCGAGACAAATTAGCAGACAAATATCCGGCTGAAGCATTACATTATTACTCGATCGAGCAAAAAGAAACAATGACCAGTGAGGTACAAGCAATGCTCACCAAAGATGATGTTGTTTTATTAAAGGGTAGTCATGGGATTCATCTAGAGACTGTCTTGGCCAGCCTACAAAAAAGTTAACCACGCATTATAGTTGCGGTTTGCAAATAAAACTAGTATACTGGCAAGGTTGTATATTTTTAACTTTAGTTATTGATCGGTTTGGGCAACGGATTTTGTCTTGATGAATAACTCGTAACTAACAGGAGGAAACATATTTGAATTTTAGCGAATTAGGCTTATCAGAAAGCCTATTAAAAGCAGTTAAGCGTAGCGGCTATGAGGAAGCAACTCCCATTCAAGCTGAAACGATTCCAATGGTGCTGAAAGGCCAAGATGTAATTGGTCAGGCTCAAACTGGAACAGGAAAGACAGCAGCATTTGGGTTACCCATTATTGAACATGTGGATACAAGTAATCCTGAGATTCAAGCACTTATCATTTCACCAACTCGTGAATTAGCCATTCAAACTCAAGAGGAATTATATCGTTTGGGTAAAGATAAGAAAGCTAAAGTGCAAGTGGTTTACGGTGGTGCAGATATTCGCCGCCAAATTAATAATTTAAAAAATCACCCACAAATCTTGGTTGGGACGCCTGGTCGATTGTTAGACCACATTAATCGGCGTACCGTTAAATTGGGTCATATCAAAACATTGGTTTTGGATGAAGCTGATGAAATGCTTAATATGGGATTTTTAGATGATATCGAATCAATCCTTAAACAAACACCGGATACTCGGCAAACATTGCTCTTTTCTGCAACGATGCCAACGGCCATTAAAAAAATTGGGGTTCAGTTTATGACTGACCCACAACAAGTCAAGATCAAAGCTAAGGAATTAACAACGGAACTAATCGATCAGTACTATGTCCGTTCACGTGATTTCGAAAAATTTGATACAATGACGCGTTTGATTGATGTACAAGATCCGGATTTAACCATTGTGTTTGGGCGGACAAAACGCCGTGTTGACGAATTAGCTAAGGGCCTTGAAGCCCGCGGATACAATGCTGCCGGGATTCACGGTGACTTAACTCAACAACGACGAACTCAGATTATGAATCGATTTAAGGCCGGGAAATTGGATATTTTAGTTGCAACTGATGTGGCTGCTCGTGGCCTTGATATTTCAGGCGTAACGCACGTGTACAACTACGATATTCCACAAGATCCTGACAGTTATGTCCATCGCATTGGCCGTACAGGTCGAGCCGGACATCATGGAGTGTCATTAACATTTGTGACACCAAATGAAATGGACTACTTGCGTGAAATTGAGAAATTAACCAAGGTGCGCATGTTACCATTGAAGCCACCAACACAAGAAGAAGCATTTAAGGGACAACTTGCGAATGCCTTGAGTGAAGTGGAAAATTTAATTTCTTCGACTGATACAGATAAGTTTTCAGCACAAGCTGAAGAATTGTTGAATCAACATGAACCAGTTGAACTAGTGGCAGCGTTACTAAATGACATCACTAAAAATGATGCCAGTGCCACTCCGGTTAAAATTACGCCAGAACGACCATTACCAAGCCACAAGCATGGTGGCAATGGTGGTGGACGTCGTAGCGGTGGCCGCAGTCGCAACAGCGGTCATGGTGGTGGCTATCGGGGTAACTCAAATCACCATCGTGGTGGAGGGTATCACAGCGATAGTCGCGGTGGCGGTAACCACTCAGGCAACCGGTCCAACAGTCATTCTGGCGGACACTCAAGTCGCCATTCATACAGTATCCACAAAAAAGATTAATTATCAAAAGATTGAGCAAATTGCTCAATCTTTTTTATTATGGAAATTGGAACAACAAAGAGATTAATTGAACGTCGTGAGTGGATTTGCTATAATTAGTATTCTTACAAGTCGGATAAAAAGAAGGTTTTATTATGATCTTTGGAACGGGCATCGATCTCACTGAAATTAAACGAATTGATCAAATGCAGACCAAACACCCTCATTTTGTCGAAAAAGTTCTGACAAAAAAGGAATTTTTGCAATATGATCAATTGACTGGCCAAAATAGAAGAGAGTTTTTGGCAGGTCGATTTTCTTTAAAAGAAGCTTTCTCGAAGGCTTATGGTACTGGGATCGGGGCAAAACTAGCTTTTCATGATATTGAAATTTTGAATAATTCAGTTGGGCGGCCAATGGTCACACAGTCAATTTTTCCTGGCATTGCACATGTGTCTGTTTCGCATACAAACGATTTAGTGATTACTCAAGTAATTCTAGAAAAGGAGCCTTGATTTATATGATAGTTGGGAAAAATCGTGCTACTAAGTTAGTGGTGGACTTACATGCACTGCAACAAAATATCAAAAACGAAAAAAAATTACTTCAATCACAAACTGAAATTTTTGCTGTGGTTAAAGCCAATGGCTATGGTCACGGATTGATTGAGGTAGCGAAAGCAGCGGTCGGAGCAGGTGCCACTGGATTGTGTGTTGCAATTTTGGATGAAGCATTAGCGTTGCGTGAGGCCGCTATTACTGTGCCGATTCTTGTGCTTGGAATCACTGAAACTGCTAATGCAAAGTTAGCCCAAGAAAATAATATTTCATTGACTGTTGGTTCTTTGGAGTGGTTGCACCAATATCAACAAATAAATGGGGATGCTACAGCACAAGAAAATTTAAAAGTTCACCTAGTTGTTGATACTGGAATGGGACGGATTGGTTTCAGGGATGTAGATCAGTTAGCTCAAGCTGTTTTGTTGGTTAGAAATGCACCATTTGAATTTGAAGGTATTTTTACCCATTTTGCCACGGCGGATGAAACTGACGAAAGTTATTTTAAACAGCAGTTGAACACTTGGCACCTGTTAACCGATCAGATTGATAAAATGCCACGCTATGTTCATGTTGCTAATTCTGCGACTAGTTTGTGGCATTTACCGGTAACTGGTAATATGATCCGACTCGGGATTACAATGTACGGTTTAAATCCCGCGGGTACGGCGATTGCAGCTCCTTTTGCATTACAGCCGGTTTTAAGATTAGAAAGCCATCTTAATTTTGTGAAACAAATTAAAGCAGGCTCGTTTGTTAGCTATGGTGCAACTTACCAAGCAAGCTCAGATGAGTGGATTGGTACTATTCCAATAGGATATGCGGACGGATATCCACGTAGAATGCAAGGCTTTCATGTGTTGATCAATGGACAGTTTTGTGAAATTGTGGGGCGGGTTTGCATGGACCAAATGATGATCAAACTGCCTGCAAAATTGTCAGTTGGAACCAGGGTGACTTTAATTGGCCAGCAAAACGGCCAACAAATTTCCTGTGATGATGTAGCACAATATGCAGAAACTATTAATTACGAAATTTTGACCAGTATGGCGCCACGTTTGCAGCGCGAGTATTTGAACTGATAATTATAAGAAATCGATTGGAAAGCTCTAATTTAAGGTTATAAATATCGATGGTATGGTATAATGAGCCAAATATCAGAGTTTTCATTATAAATATGACGGTTGTTAGTTGTATGTTTCATAAAGAGGAGGTGGTGGAATGGCCAAAGTCGAAATAAAACGTGGGGATATTTTTTATGCAGATTTATCGCCCGTCGTTGGTTCAGAGCAGGGAGGCATGCGGCCGGTGGTGATTATCCAAAATGATATTGGTAATCACTATAGTCCGACGGTAATTGTCGCAGCCATCACCGCACGAATTCAAAAGCCCAAAATGCCAACGCATGTTCCAATTAATTCTGAGTATGTAGGGATTGAAAAAGATTCAGTTATTTTACTAGAGCAAGTTCGAACAATTGATAAGCAGCGCTTGCGGGACCGCGTGACACACTTAGAGGATAGTACAATGAAACGAGTTGACCATGCACTTCAGGTTAGCATCGGATTACTTAGTCAAACCACTAAAACACCTGCTCCAGCGAGTAGTACATACTAAGAATAATAAAAAGCAACACGGCTCTCACCAACAAATCAGTTAAAAAGGCTCGTTTCGACATCTTTTCGATGCTCGAAGCGAGTCTTTTTTGTAGCTATTCATTATAATTTAGCATGTAAATTTTCAATTTCTGGTACTTCAAAGCCTTTTCGTTCTAAATTGTGGACTATTTTTTGTAATAGGGCCTCAGAAACACCAGCTGGCAATGTAAATAAAATTCGCCGAACGACGTTAGGCTCTTGCAGATCTAGTGAAATACAATTGGCGATCGGAGTGTATTTAGTGATGGCTTTAGCCATGCTAACCAATGAGCCACGTTCATCACGTGTAGTTACGGTCAAAACGTAGCTACCTGCATGGATATTCCATCCTTCGGCTAGCATACTAAGTAATTTAGTGTGGGTTAAAATACCGTAAAATCGACTTTGTTCATCTAGCACTGCGATGTAAGGCAAATCTTTGATTGAAAAAAAGATATTAAAGAATGCAGCGTTGACTGAAATAAATTTAGTGGAATTTTTTAATAGATTAGTTACGGGCAATGACATATCACCACCTCGTGATTTATGCCGATAAATATGCATCTTGTAAATGTTACCTCGAAAAATTTGTCCCGTATTATCCAATACAGGAACGCAACGAAAATCAGATTCTTCCAGAATTTCAAGTGCCTCTGCCAGCGTTGTATCTTCTTGCAGTGTGGTTAAATTCTCTTTTGTTTTTACTAATGACTTGATTAACATATGGTTAAAACCTCATTTAACTTTCTCTGTAAAGTGCCCTATTAATAATAGCATAGATATTGTAATTATGAGAAAAACATTAGAAATTAGGAATTTATTTTTAAATAAAGTGGGTTTAAGTGTGAAATGTTGCATACATTTCTCGCATAAGTCTTGGCTGCTTACTTTTGCAAATAGCGGCGGATGTCAATATAAAAAGGAAATCGGGTCATAAAGCTAACCCGGTTTCCTTTTTATATCGTTATACGATGGTATTTAAATGTTTATTTTAGAGCATTCAATCCATCAGTTGTCACCTGGCGTAAGGTTTCAGCTGATTTTGCCATTAAGTCTTTTTCACGGTCATCTAATGGAACTTCGATAACTTTAGCTAAACCTTGACCGTTGATAACGGCTGGGGTACCAATGAAAATATCTTTCAAACCATATTCGCCTTCAAGTGAAGCGCCAACAGGTAAGATTGCATTTTCATCGCGCAAGATCGCTTTTGAAATTCGCATCAGTGTTGTGGCAACACCGTAGAAAGTTGCCCCTTTGAGATTGATGATATCATAAGCTTTATTACGAGTTTCGTCTTCGACTTTTAGTAAATCATCAAATGATAATCCAGCTTCCTTAGCAAGTTCAACGACTGGCTTACCACCAGCAGTTGCGGCTGAGAAGGCAGCAAATTCAGAGTCACCATGTTCGCCCATAATGTAAGCATTAATGTCGCGAGGATCGAGTTGTAATTTTTTAGCCAAGCCAACACGGAGCCGAGCAGTATCCAGCGAAGTACCTGAACCGATTACCTTGTTCTTAGGGAAGCCAGATAGCTTCCAAGTAGCATATGTTAAAACGTCAACAGGGTTGGCAGCAACGACGAAGATTCCGTTAAAGCCGGAATCAACAACTGGTTTAACAATTGATGATAAGATTTTTAGGTTTTTGTTAACCAAGTCCAAGCGTGATTCGCCTGGCTTTTGTGGTGCACCAGCTGTAATAACAACTAGGTCGGCATCCGCACAATCGGAATATTCACCGGAGTAAATATTCTTCGGTGCTGTAACAGCAGTAACATCCTCAAGGTCTAATGCATCTCCTTGAGTCCGTTCCTTGACAACATCGACGATGACGAATTCTTCAGCGATTCCTTGTTGGGCCATTGCAAATGCATAGCTAGAACCCACGGCACCGTCTCCGACGAGCACTACTTTTTGATGATTATTTGTATTCAATTTCAATCTCCCTTTCAAAATACAATTTATTACCAGAACTATTATAGCATTCTTGTGAAAAAATTTGACCAAAAGAACTAAATTATTGTTATAACTAATAATTTACTGTAATTTAAGCTGCGAAAAAGGGTTTCTTGTTGTGTTGTGATTAACGACTGGTTTATAATGATACCTGGCATTGCTGACCGGATTAGTATCCGTTCGGCCTTTTTTGCATCAGATTGGGAAGGAATTTTAGAATAATGAAAATGATTGTTGGATTAGGTAATATTGGACCGCAATATGATCATACGCGACATAACACTGGCTTCATGGCAATTGACCACTTCTGTCATGAACATGAGTTGACTTTTAAACGTTCCAAAATGGAAGCAATGGTTGCAACTGGTGTCGTCTTGGATCAAAAGGTGATTGTGGTAAAGCCGACAACTTATATGAATGAATCAGGACGGGCAGTTAAACCACTGATGGATTATTACGATGTTGATATCACCGATTTGGTCATCATTCATGATGATATGGATTTACCAGTTGGCAAGATTCGGTTAAAAACACACGGCTCAGCTGGTGGTCACAATGGGCTTAAAAGCTTAATTAGCCATTTAGGAACACAGCAATTTAATCGCATTAAAGTGGGTATCGATCACCCACAAAAAGTTCGAGTGGTAGATTATGTGCTGGGTAAATTTAAAACAGAGCAAATAAAATCATTTAATGATAGTTTAATTCAAGCAGTAAGTGCCATTGATGACTGGCTTGAGGGTGAAACATTCGATCAATTAATGAACCAATTTAATTAGTTTCTTAAAGGAGAACAACGGTGCAGTTAGAACATTTATTAGAACAAATGCCTGAGTTTGACCAAATTCTAGGTAAAATTAACGCTCACGAACGCCAATTAATTACCGGTATCTCCGGCTCTGCGCGGACACTTTTATTGAGCGCATTAACAAAAAAATTAACGCATCCACAAATTATCGTGACTGATTCTTTATTCCACATGGACCAAGTGGCTGCTGATTTGATGAATCGATTACCGGAAGCAAAAGTCCTCGAGTTTCCGGCTGAAGAAATGATTGCGGCAGAAGTAGCTACTAGCTCACCCAATTATCGGTTGCAGCGGGTACAAGCACTCCACGCCTTAATTGCGGACGAAAATTGTATCATTGTCACTTCAACTTCTGGGGTTAATCGGCTGTTACCAGCGCCAACTGTGTTTGAACAAGCTGTGATTAATGTCAAAGTTGGTGGTGAATTGGACCCTGAACAAACAAAAATTTTGCTGAGTTCAATGGGCTATCGTCATGAAAAAATGGTGTTACGACCAGGTGACTTCGCAGTTCGAGGTTCAATTATTGATATTTACCCATTAAATACGGATTATCCAGTACGAATTGATTTGTTTGACACTGAAATTGACTCACTGCGTTATTTTGACGCCAGTGATCAACGGAGCGTTAAAAATATTGACCAAGTGTCTATCTTACCGGCAACCGATTTTGTGGTCGCACCCGCAGATTTTGAATCGATTGAAGCGCGCCTACAGGCTGAATTTAAGAAAGCACAAGGTAAACTAAGTGATGATAATGCAAGCACGCACTTGGAACAATCCATTTCACCATTATTAAAAGCGTTAGCACATCAGCAATTAGTGCCAGAAATGCTTGAACTCGCTAATTTGGTGTATCCGGAAAAAAATTCGATTTTGGATTATTTATCACCGGAGGGTGGACTATTCATTGATGATTACCCGCGCATTGTGGATGCACAAAAACAGTTGCAGACTGATGAAAGCAACTGGCTGACAGATAAGGTGGAACAACAACAATTGTTTTCAACTGCATCTCTGGGCAATGATTTTACAAATCAGATTCGTACAGATAAACATGCTCAAGTTCTGTTTGCTTTATTTCAAAAAGGATTGGGGCAACTACGATTTAGTCAGTTGACCAACTTAATTACACGTAATATGCAGCAATTTTTCGGCCAACTACCGATCTTGAAAACTGAAATTCAGCGTTGGAATAAGCAAAAGCAAACTGTTGTCATTATGGTTAATGGTCAAGATCGAATGCAGAAAATCAATTCGACGCTGCATGACTTTGGGATCGCGGTGACAGAAACGAAACCAGATGACATTCAACCGAAAACAGTCCAGTTAATTGCAGCAGGGTTGCAAAACGGGTTTGAATTTCCAGGTGCGAATTTAGTCGTGATCACCGAAGCCGAAATGTTTAAGCAAGTAAAAAAGAAACGAGTTCGGCAACAGACACTTGCGAATGCTGAACGAATTAAAAGCTATACTGATCTCAAACCTGGTGACTATGTGGTACATGTTAACCATGGAATTGGGCAGTTTACAGGCATTCAAACACTCGAAGTTGATGGCGTCAAACAAGACTATATGACGATTGATTATCAAAAAAATGCTCAAATTTTTGTACCAATTACGCAACTTAATTTAGTACAAAAGTATGTGTCGTCAGAAGCAAAAACACCCCACATTAATAAGCTTGGCGGTAGTGAATGGGCTAAAACTAAGCGTAAAGTGGCAGCTAAAATTGAAGATATTGCTGATGAATTAGTTGAGTTATATGCAGCACGCGAGGCTGAAAAAGGGTATGCGTATCCTAAAGATGATAACTACCAAGACCAGTTTGAAGGAGATTTTCCTTATACAGAAACACGCGATCAACTCCGCAGTTCAGAAGAGATAAAAAAAGATATGGAACGTATTAAGCCGATGGATCGCTTGCTGGTCGGCGATGTTGGCTATGGCAAAACAGAGGTAGCACTGCGAGCTGCTTTTAAGGCAATTGAAGCTGGTAAACAGGTGGCATTTTTGGTGCCCACGACTATTTTGGCCCAACAACACTATGATACAATGCAAAACCGGTTCGAAGGCTATCCTGTTAATATCGGACTGATGTCTCGCTTTAGGACAACTAAACAGGTTCATGAGACTGAAGACGACCTGCGCAGCGGTAAATGCGACATTGTGGTTGGCACACACAGATTGTTATCAAAAGACATCAAATTTAAGGATCTTGGCTTACTTATTATTGATGAGGAACAGCGATTTGGAGTCAAACACAAGGAAAAATTAAAGCAGTTAAAATCAAATGTTGATGTCTTAACATTAACAGCTACTCCGATACCCCGAACGCTTCACATGTCGATGCTTGGTGTACGAGACTTATCAGTAATTGAAACGCCACCAGCCGGCCGATTTCCAATTCAAACCTATGTCATGGAACAAAATGCTGGGGCGCTGCGCGACGGGATCATGCGTGAAATGCAACGCGGTGGTCAAGTCTATTACCTGCATAATCGGGTGGCGGACATTGAAAAAACCGTTAGTGAGATACAAACTTTGGTACCAGAGGCGCGCGTGGGTTACATTCACGGGCAGATGAACGAGTCACAGCTAGAAGGGGTTTTGTATGATTTCGTTCGTGGTGAGTACGATGTGTTGGTGACTACCTCAATTATTGAAACTGGAGTGGATATACCTAATGTGAATACTCTTTTCGTTGAAAATGCCGACCGAATGGGGTTAGCCCAACTATATCAAATTCGCGGTCGAATTGGTCGCAGTAACCGAGTGGCTTATGCGTACTTTATGTACCAGGCCAATAAGGTATTGACAGAAGTCAGTGAAAAACGGTTGGCAGCAATTCGTGATTTTACCGAATTGGGTTCTGGCTTCAAAATTGCGATGCGTGATTTATCTATTCGTGGTGCAGGTAACTTGTTAGGCAAACAGCAACATGGCTTTATTGACTCAGTTGGCTATGATTTATATTCGCAAATGTTAGCTGATGCAGTTGCTCAAAAGCAAGGCAAGCAGGTAGCTGAGAAATCTGATAGTGAAATTGAACTGGGTGTTGAAGCATATTTGCCTACAGACTACATCGAAGATCAGCGTCAGAAAATTGAAATTTACAAAGAAATTAGAAAAGCTGAAAATGAAGATCAACTGGTTGAAACGCAGGGTGATTTGATTGACCGTTTTGGTGACTATCCAGTGCAGGTTGGAAACTTGCTCATCATTGGTAAAATTAAATTATTTAGTGATTTAGCGTTACTACAAAAGGTTAGAAAACAAAATGATTTAATTTTTATTTCGCTCTCAAAGCGAGCCAGTGAGATTGTTGCACCAAAAATAATTTTACAGCAGCTCGCTAAAACGGATTTTAAATCGACAATTGGGGAGACAGAGCAAAAACTACAAATTAAACTTGTTATTCAACCAAAAATGAGTCAGTCAACGTGGCTGGCCCAGTTAACTGATTTCGTTGGTTCGTTAGCACAGGCAGTTCACGATAGCGAGGATAAACGTGAAGCAAAAGTCACATCTTCATAATATATTTCAAGGCGCTCTAATTTTGACGGCTTCTAATTTAATCGCCAAAATTCTAAGTGCAGGCTATCGAATTCCATTACAAAACTTAGTGGGAAATACTGGCTTTTACGTCTATCAGCAAGTGTACCCGTTATATGGGATTGGGGTTACCTTGGCACTGAGTGGATTGCCAGTTTTTATTTCTAAGCTGGTGGCTGAACAAAACTCGCAACTTGAAAAGGAGCTACTCGTTCGTCAGTTATTGAAAATTTTGGGTGTTTTAGCCTTGATTTTAGTGATTGGTGGTTGGTTAAGTGCGCCGTTGATCGCTGAAATGATGGGTGATCGAATGTTGACCTCGGTAATTCGCAGTGTGGTTTTGATGTTTTGCGTGATGCCGATCTTAGCGGTTGGGCGTGGTTACTGGCAAGGTAAGTACAATATGGTGCCCACCGCCACGTCTCAGTTAGTTGAGCAAGTTGTGCGGGTGACAATTGTGATTAGCGCTGCAGTGGTGGCCCACCAGTTTCATTGGGATGTGTACAAAATGGGCTCAGCCGCAATGATAAGTGCCATTATTGCAGGTGTTTTTGCGAGCTTTATTTTAGGGCCATCTTTATGGCAAATAATTAGCCGACCACACAACACTCAACTTACACGTAGTCCAATTCTTCCATTAATCAAGCGGTTAGTGGTGGAAGGCGGGATTGTGTGTCTATTTGCGGCATTAATTGTTCTATTTCAATTAATTGATTCATTTACAGTTAAACGAGGATTGGTCGGGTCTGGTCTATCAGCAACACATGCCAAAGCACTAAAAGGAGTGTTTGATCGAGGCCAACCATTGGTCCAATTGGGGCTGGTTATCGCAACTTCTTTTTCGACAATGTTACTGCCAGCGCTGACAGCTAGCCATGTTGCAGGCAAACTAGTTGAATTTAGGCGCTCGTTTCGTTTTGCCTTGCACATGTGCATTACGATGTCACTGTTCGCAGCAGGGGGCTTGATTGTGTTGATGCCCCAAATTAATCTGTTACTCTTTGCCAGTCGAGCTGGTAGTCTCGCGCTAGCAGTAAGCATGTTGAACATTGTTTTGGTTGCCGTGATTACCACGTATAGTGGTGCTTTGCAAAGTTTAAATCAATTCTCAGTGACAGCGGTGGGACTCATCGGTGGTCTGGGAGTTAAAGCGGTGCTTAATTTTTATTTAGTGAAACATTTCGAAATTGTGGGCGCTGCTGTTGGCACAGTTCTAGGCTTATTGGTGACAGTGCTAATCATCAGATCAGCGTTTCCTACACAATTGCGACGATTAACTAGTGATTGGTCGTTTCGACTTAAATTAGTTGGGATCTGTGCCATAATGATGGTGGCTGTCAAAGTCACTTGTATCATTAGTATGCAAATATTTGGGGTCACAAGAATGGCAATGTTGCCAACAGTATTTTTGTCAGTCCTTGTTGGCTGTTTGGTAGCATTGGGTACCGTTTTTTGGTGGCACCTATTTTCACTCAAAGAACTAGTCACGTTTCCGGGTGGCAAGCGGTTGTTAATATTAATGCGTCAATTAAAAAAGTAAATTGGAGGATTCAGACATGCGATTAGATAAATTTCTTAAGGTATCTCGAATTATTAAGCGACGGTCAGTGGCCAAGGAGATTGCCGATCAAGGCCGTATTACAGTGAATGGTAATAGTGCCAAATCTTCAAGCAACGTGAGTGTGAATGACCAACTGATAATTAAGTTCGGGAATAAAACAGAAACAATCAAAATTTTACAAATTATTGAAACAACCAAAAAAGATGAAGCAGAACACATGTATGAGATTGTTGACGAGAGTTATAAAGAAGACTTTCGTAAGGGGTCCCGCTAGGCCAATTAAATCGGTTTCAATCCTATGCTGCCTCAATTTGCTATAGACAAATAATCAGGTGATTGATATACTTTAAGCAATTAATAGTAAAGGGGCATCTGTAAATGGCACAAAATCACGAGAACAATGTTTCCCACATTCATACTGCCTATTCTAAGCAAGTCCTAGAACAGGAAGCGCAAAATGCTAGTGAACGTCGTCAGCTGATCAAGATTCGTAAGAAACGCTCGTTTGCGATCATCAGTGTATTTGTCGTGTTTGTGTTATTTTTTGGGGTACAAATTATTCAAAGCCGTGCCAGTTTACGCGATACCAATGCTCAGGTTGCTAAACAGGAAACTAAATTAAAGACTGTCAAAAAAACAAATCAGAATTTGAAGAAGCAAGTTAAATTATTAAATAACAGCGATTACCTGCAGAAGGTAATTCGGCAAAAGTATTATTACTCAAAACAGGGGGAGACAATTTACAATTTGCCGACTCAAACGACTGCTTCAACGACAACAAGTAGTAAGTAATATTTTAACTAAGTTAGTGATTGGCCAAACATAAGGCCAGCACTAACTTTTTTATTTTTTGCGGGTTATGAATCATGATTACTTTTTTGGTTTCCTCACTGTTTTAATCTGTGCTATACTCGAAATACAATACGCAAGGAGGATCTACTTTTTCATGGCAATTGAAGTAGGAGCAAAAGTTTCAGGAAAAGTTTCAGGTATTACTAATTTTGGTGCATTTGTTGACTTGGAAGACCATAAAACTGGCTTGGTTCATATTAGCCAAGTATCCAATAGCTTTGTCAAGGATATTCACGATGTTTTGTCGGTCGGAGACACAGTTATGGTTAAAGTAATCTCTATTGGTGATGATGGTAAAATTGCATTATCTATCAAAGCTGCAAGTGACCAAGAACATGCGTCTAACGGTGGTAATCATGGTGGTAACAAACATTATGAGCACCATAATCAACACTCTAGTTCAACTGGAGATAATCATCACGCTAGTCAGCACGGTTACTCACGGAGTAATCAGTCTGGTGGCTTTAAGGGTAATCGAGATAAAAAAGAGGGCGGCAAAGAGGATTTTGACGATTTATTGTCAGGCTTCTTGAAGGAAAGTGAATCACGGCTTTCAACTTTGCGCCATAATACTGAAGGAAAACGTGGCGGCCGTGGTGGTCGTCGCAGCTAGTAAAAGTAATCATTAATTATTGGAGTCAATATGGGGAAATTAACTTTACAAGCAAAATTCGAGCGGAACTTAGCACAGTACCGCTTTTTTAATTCACAAGAAACGGTTGTGTTAGCAGTTTCAACTGGCATTGATTCGATGACGTTGCTAGAACTGTTTTTACGATTACCACAAAATAAAAGGCCCCAGATTGTGATTGCACATGTAAATCATGAATTGCGGGCACAAAGTGTGCAAGAAGAAGAGTACTTACGGTTATTTTGCCGGCGGCATCAATTAAAACTGGTAGTCAAACACTGGCCACTATCAGACCATCCTAATAGTGGAGTTGAAGTAGCTGCCAGAGATTTTCGGTACCAATTTTTTGCCGAATTGATGAAACAAACACATGCCAAAATACTAGTAACCGCACATCAAGCAAATGATCAGGCTGAAACTATTTTAATGAAGTTAACCCGTGGTGGTCAATTGTCTCAATTAGCTGGAATTGCCAATCAGCGCAAATTTGGTGACAATTATCTGATTCGACCACTAATTAATATTCCGCGCTCACAAATTAAGCAATTTGCAGAACATGAGCAGGTAAAATGGTTCGAAGATGTTACTAATGCAGATCTAACAATTCAACGAAATCGGTATCGGCACCAAATTGTACCAAGTTTACAAAAAGAGAACGTTGCAGTGATTGCTCATATCACAGATTATCAACAGCAATTGACGGACTTACTTAAATTTGCCCATACCCAGGTAGAACGAATAATTGAACAGGTTAGTGCTGAACATCAATTAAACGTTGACTTGTACTTAAAATTGACACAGACAAGTCAAAAAATAGTGCTGCGTCAATGGCTTGAAAATGATCATGATGTTACCGATATTTCACAGGCGCAATTGGCTGAAATATATCAACTAATCAACAACTCAGCCAAGCCCCAGGGAATGATTCGATTGAATCAAGAGTTAGCACTAATTAAGGAATATCACTTTGCCTGGGTTGAAAAGATATCAAAGGTTGATAAATCAACTGCCAACAGTAGTCAGACTGTGCTAGAATTAGATCATTGGCAGACTATTAGCCAAGGTGAATCGATTGGCATTATAACACCTAAAAATGTACCAAATGAGCCAAACGTTGAGGTAACAGACATGTGGTTACCAAAGGCAGCCTTTCCGTTACAATTGCGGTTTTGGCAACCACAAGATTCATTGTTATTAAAGAATGGTCGTCATCAACTAGTCCGCCGAATTTTAATTGATCAGAAATTAAGTAATGCTGAACGACAGCAGCAAATGGTGGTCACCAATTGTGATGATCAAGTTATCTGGGTGGTCGGTCGCAAGTTCGGCTGGTTTGCACGCCCAACAGACTATCAAGAAATTTGGCAGCATGTTGCATTTGTTAGACGCTTTGGCAGAGGAGAATAGCATGGATAACGACATCGAACGAATTTTATATAGTAGAGACGATATTGCTAAGGCAGCAAAACGACTTGGCAAGCAATTAACAAATGATTTTCAAGACAAACGACCGATCATTATTTCAGTACTGAAGGGTGCCATTTTATTCACGGTCGATGTGATTAAGGAAATGGATGTTTACGCTGAGATTGATTTTATCGATGTTGCTAGTTATCATGGCGGGACACAGTCAAGCGGCGAAATTGACCTAGTTCGTGATATTGGCAGTGATATTGCCGGTCGTAACATTCTAATTATTGAGGATATTATTGATACAGGGAGGACCCTCAAGTATTTAATTGATTTATTGAAGTCGCGTAATGCGGCAGAGATCAAAGTCTGTACCTTGCTTGATAAAGAGGAAGGTCGATTGATTGATGTCAAAGCAGATTACGTTGGCTTTTCAGTGCCAAATGAATTTGTGGTTGGCTATGGTCTGGACTATCAAGAATTATATCGCAATTTACCATATGTCGGGGTTCTCAAACCGTCTGTTTATACGAATTAATGGATCGATAAATTAATAGTCAATGTTGGTCAATTGTGCTATCATAATTTTCATCAACATCAGACAGCTAGAGCTGTGAGATAGGAGGTAGTTATGAATAATAACAACAATAACAAGAGAAATGGCTTTAGCCGTAACGTGCTGTTCTATGCGGTAATACTTTTAGCAATCATGGGAATTGCGTATTTTTTCTTTGGTGGCAATAATTCATCATCGCAGTCAGCAAATATTCAGCAAAGTCAATTTGTATCACAATTAAAGAACAAAAAAATCAAGAGTTTTCAAATGCAACCTAGTGGTGGTGTTTACAAAATCACTGGGCAATATAAGAAGGCCCAAACCAACAAAAATAGTACCTCAGGGTTCACTTTTGGTAGTACAGGTAGTACTAAGGTAACAAGTTTTCAAGCGACTGTTTTGCAAAGCGATGTAACAATTGCACAATTGCAAAAGTATGCGCAACAAAATAACGTTAAAATGGGAACTAAAGCCGAGGAGTCCAGTGGCTTTTGGGTTAACCTCTTAATTTATATTGTTCCTGTAGTCATCATGATTTTCTTCTTCTATATGATGATGGGCCAAGCCGGCCAAGGTGGCGGTGGCGGCGGTCGTGGTGTAATGAATTTTGGTAAATCAAAAGCCAAACCATCTGATTCTAAGCAAAATAAGATTCGCTTCTCCGATGTTGCTGGTGAAGAAGAAGAAAAGCAAGAATTGGTTGAAGTGGTTGAATTTCTGAAAGATCCGAAAAAGTTCTTATCGTTAGGAGCTCGAATACCGTCGGGTGTCTTGCTGGAAGGACCTCCTGGGACTGGTAAAACTTTATTAGCTAAAGCTGTTGCTGGTGAAGCCGGTGTGCCATTTTACTCAATTTCAGGTTCTGATTTCGTTGAAATGTTCGTCGGAGTTGGTGCCAGCCGTGTTCGTGATTTGTTTGAAAATGCTAAAAAGACCGCACCTTCAATTATCTTTATTGATGAAATTGATGCTGTCGGTCGTCAACGTGGTGCCGGTATGGGCGGCGGACATGACGAACGTGAACAAACCTTGAATCAATTGTTAGTTGAAATGGATGGCTTTAGTGGCGATGAAGGGGTCATTGTAATGGCTGCGACAAACCGTTCAGATGTACTTGATCCAGCTTTACTTCGTCCAGGTCGTTTTGACCGGAAAATTTTGGTTGGCCGTCCTGATGTTAAGGGTCGCGAAGCCATTTTGAAGGTCCATTCTAAGAATAAGCCACTGGCTAATGATGTTGATTTAAAGGAAATTGCTAAGCAGACTCCTGGTTTTGTTGGAGCTGACTTGGAAAATCTCCTCAACGAAGCTGCTTTGTTGGCTGCTCGTCGAAACAAAAAACAAGTTGATGCGGCCGATTTAGATGAGGCTGAAGATCGAGTCATTGCGGGACCAGCTAAACGAGATCGAGTTGTTTCTAAACAAGAACGAGAAACTGTTGCTTATCATGAAGCTGGTCATACGATTGTTGGGTTAGTGTTAAATGATGCTCGAGTGGTTCACAAAGTTACGATTGTCCCTCGTGGCCGTGCTGGTGGGTATGCAATTATGCTTCCTCGTGAAGATCAAATGTTGATGTCCAAAAAAGATGCCAAGGAACAAATTGCTGGTTTGATGGGTGGCCGTGCTGCTGAAGAAATTATCTTTAATTCACAGTCCTCTGGCGCATCAAATGACTTTGAACAAGCAACTCAAATTGCTCGTGCTATGGTCACACAATATGGGATGAGTGACAAGCTTGGTGAAGTTCAACTCGAAGGTGGCGGTCAGGCCTTTATGGGGCAACAATATGGTCAATCACCTGCATACTCTGAGAAAACAGCAGCATTAATTGATGCTGAAGTTCGTCGGCTAACTACTGAAGGACATGAAGAAGCGCACAGTATTATTGAAAGCCATCGAAATGAACATAAATTTATCGCCGAGGCATTGTTAAAATATGAAACACTTGATGAAAAGCAGATTTTGAGTCTGTTCAATACTGGTGAGATGCCTAAAGATGATAAGAGTACCGAAGTAGCAACTGATCGTGCGGCAACCTTTGAAGAGTCTAAACGTGAGTTGGAACGCAAAGAAGCACAACGACACAGTGACGTAGCTGAGAATTTACAACATGATGCCGAACATTCAGATGCACCAACTTCTGATGGACCAGCAAGTGAAGATTCTCAACCAAAAGATGAATAATCCAAACAAATATGTGTTTTATCAGGATTGGTGCAAACTAAGTTTGTGTCAATCCTTTGTTTGTTAGATATAAGGAGATAACATGGTGCAAAAAGATTACTTGGTTAAAAGTGTTGCCAATGATGGCATGTTTCGGGCGTATGCAATTGATGCAACCGGAGTTGTGCAAGAGGCGCAACGGCGACATGATACATGGAGTGCCGCTTCGGCAGCATTAGGTCGAAGCTTAGTAGGAACGTTATTATTAGCCTCATCCTTATTAAAGAACACTGAAAAAATGACTGTTAAAATTCAAGGCAATGGACCTGTGGGCGCCATCGTGGTAGATGGTAATGCCGATGGAATGGTTAAAGGATATTTGCAACAGCCTCATGTCCATTTACCTTTGAATGAAAAGAAAAAAATCGATGTAAAAGGAGCTGTTGGCACGACCGGGACCTTGTCAGTTACCAAAGATATGCCTGAAGGCAAACCGTTTACAGGCCAGGTTCCACTTGTGTCTGGCGAATTGGGTGAAGATTTCACCTATTATTTAGCCCAATCAGAACAAATCCCTCATCGGTTGGTCTGTCAGTATTTGTCAATCCGGATAATAGCATCGCAGTTGCGGGCGGCTTTTTAGTGCAAGTGATGCCTGGTGCTACTGACGAAGCAATTACTGAGTTGGAAAAACGAATCAAAGATTTACCTTTGGTGTCAGAACTATTACGACAAAACAAAACGCCGGAGGAAATTTTGGCACTTTTATTTGCCGATAGGGATGTTAAAATATTGGATAAGATGCCTGTTGGTTTCAAATGTGATTGTTCTAAAGAACGATTTGCTACAGCGTTAGCCAGTATTTCGCGGACCGATATGGAACAGATGATTAATGAAGATCATCATGCGCAGGCGGTCTGTCGTTTTTGTGGTAATAAATATGATTATAATGAAACCGAGTTAAAGAAAATATTAGTGCAGATGAAAGCTTAATCAAATGGTATCAATGAAGTGAGTGTGCTATGATAGTTCACGCATATAAAATGAAGATGAGCAATGAGGTGAAAAAATGGAATGGAAAATTGGCGATGTGGTAATTCCTAATCAAGTGGTAGTTGCACCAATGGCAGGTGTAACTAATTCCGCTTTTCGTGTGATCTGTAAGAAATTTGGCGCAGGCTATGTAGTTTGTGAGATGATTTCGGATCGTGGTATTATGCATCATAACCAAAAAACCTTGTCAATGATGAAGGTTGAAGAAGTAGAACATCCAATGGGGATCCAAATTTTCGGTGGCACAAAGGAAACTTTGGTTGAGGCTGCTAAATTTGTTGATCAACACACAGAAGCGGATGTAATCGATATCAATATGGGGTGTCCCGTAAACAAGGTTGTCAAGACAGATGCTGGTGCAAAGTGGTTACTTGATCCGAATAAAGTCTATGAAATGGTTTCTTATGTAACCGATGCAGTTAAAAAGCCAGTGACTGTTAAAATGAGAATAGGCTGGGATCTTGATCACGTTTTTGCAGTTGAAAATGCTTTGGCTGCCGAACGAGCAGGGGCTAGCGCACTAGCAATGCACGGTCGGACTCGTAAACAAATGTACTCCGGTCAGGCTGACTGGAATGTGTTAAAAAATGTTGCCCAGGAATTAACTATTCCATTTATGGCAAATGGTGATGTTCGCTCACCTGAAGATGCCAAACAGATCCTTGATCTCACTGGCGCTGACGCAGTAATGATTGGTCGCGCAGCCATGGGTAATCCGTGGATGCTAGAGCAAACGGAGCACTACTTGGCGACTGGAGAATTGCTCCCAGAAGCAACTCCTGAAAAGAAAGTATCAATGGCAAAGGAACATTTGCAACGGTTGGCCGATTTAAAAGGTGAAAAAATTGGTGTGCATGAATTTAGAGGCCAGGCGACATACTATCTAAAAGGCACTCCACGTTCTGCCAGAACTAAAGCAGCACTAATGGAAGCTGAAAGTGTACAAGAAATGAATGATATTTTTGATCGTTTTGTGGCACAGACGCAAGAACGCCGTGCAGAACGAGTATTAAAACAAGCGCAGTAGGCAATAAATGAGAGACTGATGTTAAATCGGTCTTTTTTATTAGATTTTTTTCATATATGAAAGATACAATTGACGAGTTAAGTCAAGATTGGTATAGTTATAAAGTTGTCGATTTGATGTAGCTCTTTAAACGAAAAAAACTTTTAATTAGCTGCAAAAAAATTGTTGACACAGGATTATCAAAATGGTAATCTAGTATACGTTGCCTGAGACAAAGGCAAC
>NZ_AWTT01000004.1 GCF_000876205.1 Paucilactobacillus wasatchensis
CAAATTAATTTAAGGATTGTAAGCCCTTACTATTTTGTGGTAGGCTATAGATAATCAAATAAATATGGTTTATTTCGTTCAGTAAAACGATTTACCTCATAACAAACTAAAGGAGTTTTCATATGACAAACAAAGTTACAGTACTGGGAAGTTTGAACGTCGACACAACATTAAGGATTAAGCGGATGCCACAACCGGGCGAAACGTTAATGACAGAAAACAAAAGCAGCGCCGCTGGTGGCAAAGGTGCTAATCAGGCCGTGGCCGCTGCCCGTGCCGGCGCCCAGACCAGTTTTATCGGGAAAGTTGGCAAGGATAGTGCAGGTCAGTTCATGGTGGAATCATTGAATGATGATCAAATTAATACAGATGGTATTGCTGTAGATGAAACGGTGGGTACTGGTTCAGCATCAATTTTGCTGGACGAAGAAGGCCAGAATAGTATCTTGGTTTATGGCGGATCTAATAAACGAGTGTCCAAACAAGAAGTCGATGCTGCTGCAGAACAGATTAAGCATGCTGACTTTGTGATTGCACAGTTTGAAACACCACAAGAAGCAGCATTAGAGGCATTCAAAATGGCCAAGGAGAATGGGGTAGTAACAATTTTAAATCCTGCTCCGGCAGCCCAAATCGATCCAGCATTATTGCAGGTAACTGATTTGATTGTGCCGAATGAAACTGAGAGTGCTAGTTTGACCGGCATTGAAATTACTGATGATGCCTCGATGGTTGCTAGTGCGAAAGCGTTCGAAAAAATGGGCGTCAAAAATTTGATTATCACAGTTGGTAGTAAGGGAGCCTTTTATTCTACGGCTACCGAGCATGATTTCGTACCAGCATTTAAGGTGAAAGCCGTCGATACCACTGCGGCTGGTGACACATTCATTGGTGCGTTAAGCTCACAGTTGAAGACGGATTTGTCCAATATCGCAACAGCACTGGTATTTGCACAGCGAGCTAGTTCGATCACGGTACAACGGCTTGGAGCAATGCCCTCGATTCCAACAGTTGCTGAAATTAAAGCTGCCAGCAAATAGTTTTTTAGTGACAGATAGGCAATTCACCTTAAAAATGATACAATGTTAACGAAATCACTTTAGGAGGACGAACATGGCTGTTAATATTTATGACTCTGCAAATCAGATGGAACGTGACTTACGAGAAACACAGGAATTCGTTGCATTGAAAGAAGCTTATGAAGCAATGAAACAAGATGCCGCTACATTTGAAATGTTTAAACAGTTCCAGACAATGCAAATCCAGCTACAACAAAAACAATATCAAGGACAACAGCCAAGTGAAGATGAGATTAAGCAAGCGCAAGAACTAGCTGGCAAAGTTGGCCAAGTTGACGCAATTAAAGCATTAATGGAAAAAGAAAAGGCAGTCGATCAATTACTGAGTGACGTTAATAATGTAATTACGAAGCCAATCCAAGAGTTGTATCAAAGTTAACTACAAAGCTGAGCGCCGGTAATTCACGAGCGCTCAGCTTTTTTAGTTGTGTTTTTGTGAAATGGAGAAATTAAGATGAAATTTATTCATACTGCTGACTTACATTTAGATAGCCCGTTTTTAGGCTTACAGGATGCACCAGAACAACTCTGTCAATCAATCCAGCAGTCAACGTTTACATCGTTTGAACGGATTGTTACCGATGCAATCAAGCTTGGCATTGATTTTATGTGTATCGCTGGTGATATTTTTGATCGCGATCAACGCAGTATTGCGGCAGAGAATTTCTTTGTTAAGCAATGTGAACGACTTAAGGCTGCTGACATTGATGTCTATTTAAGTTACGGCAATCATGATTATCAGACAATTACAACTACAACTCATATTTTACCAGCTAATGTTCATGTGTTTGGTAATGAAATTGAAACAAAACAATTGACACTTAAAGATGGTACGACAGTTGCTATTAGTGGTTTTAGCTATGCTAACCGGTGGATTGAAGACGATAAAGCAGTTGATTTTCCTGTTAAGAGCAGTGTGGATTGGCAAATTGGCATGTTGCATGGTGCGCTAACTGGGCTAAAAAATCCACACGATAATTATGCGCCGTTTACAGTGCAGGAATTATTGGCTAAAAATTATGACTACTGGGCGCTGGGACATATTCACAAGCGACAGATCATCCATGAAAATCCGGTGATCGCATATTCCGGCAATACTCAAGGCCGGCACCGTAATGAAGCAGGACCGAAGGGATATTATTTAGTTAGTGAGCAAAATCAGCAATTACAGCCCGAATTTCATGAAACGGCGCCCATTGATTGGCAAACGCAGACAATCAAATTGGACCAGGAAAGCTCAGCCGCCGATTTAGTATCAAATATTAATCATCAAATGGAAGAGCAAATCGCGCAAAAAAAATTAACGTTAGTATCACTAGAATTAACAGGAGCTACTTTGCTAGCACCACAATTGATAACGCAGATTGATAACGGGAGCATTTTAACCCGGTTGCAATCGCAAATAATGACTGTTAACAAGATTCAATTTTGGCCGTATGAAATTAAGATCAAATTGGATGAAATGCGGCCCGATTTTGCATCATTGGATCAACAGTATTGGGACAAGGCCGCACAAAATGTGTTCACAACGGAAAATGTAACTGATTTAGCGGAAAAACTTTTCAGTTATTCATTCATTGAGGAACAATTTAGTCAGCCGGAAATCTTAACATCACTGCAGCAATCAGTATCATTGGCACTCCAAACTAATCAAAACCAGGAGGAACAACAAGATGAAGATTCAACAGATCCAAATTGATGGTTTTGGTAAGTGGCAGGACCAGCAGTTTGATATTGATCCGCAGTTCCAGATTATTTATGGTAAAAATGAGGCTGGTAAAACAACGTTAAGTCATTTTATCACTAGTATTTTGTTTGGCTTTGCCAATGGTCATCAACAATACCAACAATATTTGCCTAAAAACGGTGCGGCATATGGTGGTCAATTAACGATTGAAGCAGAAAATCTGATATATCGGCTGCAGCGAGTTAAAGGTAAAAACGGTGGGCCATTAACAATTAGTGATGAGCAGGGGCAACAGTTACCGGCAACTAAGCTAACTGAAATATTGGGGCCAATTGATCAGCAACTATATGATTCTATTTTTAGTTTCTCACAAATAGATCTCACCCAAATCTTCCAACTGACGGGGCAAAATTTAGCAGATTACTTACGTCAAATGGGTGCTGTCGGTAGCTCTCAGTGGCTTGATTTGATTAAGGAACACAGGAAAAATGCAGATGAGATCTATAAACCAAGGGGAAGCAAACCACAGTTAAATCAGCGATTAAAAGAATACAAGGCATTAAATATAAAAGTACAACAAGCCGCTGGTCGATACGATCATTATCAAACGTTGCTCGCTCAGGTAAATTCAGCCAGTGAGAAACTAACTAAAAATCGAGCACATCTAAAGCAGGTACAACTTGAATTGGAGCACTTGCAAGGACTAAAACGATTGATGCCAATTTTCTTGAAACTGAAAGCTACGACTACTAATCAGGTTGAATTAACTAATGAAGATATTGCACAAGTGCAGCAACTGCAAGCTGACTTAACGCAAATTAATTCGCAAGTACAAAATTTGACACAACAATTAACTGATGTGCAGCAAAACAACCAATTAACTGGACAACAGCAATTTTATTTTGACCATGTGAGTCAATTTGAACGGGTGGCACAATTGATGCCACAATTAAAACTACGATTAGAACAAGATGAGCGTCAAAATGAGCAATTGGATGCATGGACTGTTGCGCAACAGCAAATTTTAGCACGTTATAATGTTAACAGATTGCCAGCAGCAACGTCAGATGAGCAGATTGCAATTTTGGAACAGCTGCAGGGACAACAGCGTGAATTACAAACTAAACTGGAAAGTTTGACGCAGTCACAAATGCGCACAAAACCGACTACAGTTCAATCGACGTGGTGGGGTTATGGCGTTGCAGTGGTCAGCTTAATTGCCTTATTAATAGTACCAAATCTATTTGTTAAAATTATACTGGTACTGGTCTTACTTGGCAGCCTTGTATCGAACGTATGGGTAAATCGAGGTGCAAAAGACCAGCAACAAGTGAACAACCAAGAAAAATTGCAGACGGTTAAAGCCTACCTTGATTCCGTGGAGCAGAAACTTACTAACTGGGGCAAACAAAATAAGGTCACCGCATTCAGGCAGGAGCAGTGGCTATCAATGCAGGGTGATTTACGTCGTTTTGCTGATTTAGAAAAGCAAATTAATCAAGTAGGCGAGCAACAAACCCAGACGAAGATCAAAGAAGCTGAGTTTAAGCAGGCACTGGCATTTGCTCGTGAATGGGTTCAATTGGATGGCTCGGTTAATGAATTAATTGAGCGAGTTGAACAATTTATTGCTAAACAGGCTGGCGCAAAAGATGCCTGGCAGTCACAACAACAACGTTTTTCGATTCTAGCTAAACAGTTGGATGACACCAAGCAACACCAGATTGTTAAACAACAACAAAAGACGGCCATTTACGCACGATTAAAAATCACTAATGATGCTGATTTCAAGGCAACTCACCAGCAATTTTTGATCGCCACAGCTGATCAAGAAAAAGCAGCAGCTTTGTCTAGCCAAGTTTCAGCAGAACAGCAACAGGAGTTGGCAGCATTCACTGACGAAGATGATTTGGCAAATCAATTGATCGCAAAACAAGCGACTGTCGATGAAGTTAAAAAAACTATTGATGATGCATTTGAAATGCAAACGAGCGTTCAACTTGAAATCAACCAGATGGCTAAAAGCGGAACACTCAGTGCTTTAAGACAGCAACAGGCTAATTTACAGGCAACTATCAATCAATTAGTATTCAATTGGTTAAGCGAGCAACTTACTTCTGCATGGATTAATCAGGCGTTGGACCTAGCTTCGAAGGGGCGGTTTCCACAAATTATCAAAAAGGCCAATAAATATTTTGCAACTTTAACCGGGCAACACTATGGTAAAATCGAAGTAGACGATGAAAAAATTACAGTGGTCGATCAAGATGGTGATTCGTTTGAAGTTGGTGAACTTTCACAAGGGACTGCGGAACAGTTGTATGTTGCTCTGCGATTTGGCTTTGCTGTTGTAATGAGTGATACAATCAATTTACCGTTATTAATCGACGATGGATTTGTTAATTTTGATAATTCACGCAAAACAGCAGTTCTAAATGTTATTCAACAAATTAGCGCAGAAAATCAAGTTATTTATTTTACAGCTAACGATCATATCTTGACGCAAATGACAGAAACTAGCATTCTTAATTTAGACAAAGAGTAGGTGAAGTAGATGGCGAATCAAAAATTATTCGATTTTGATGTAGATGAAGTAATGGACATCTTTGTTTTGATCAAAAGCGCAGACGTTCGAGTAGCTAAAAATGGAAAGCGATTTTTGGCACTTACTTTTGAAGATGACTCCGGTGAACTAGCTGGTATGTATTGGGATGCTAATGATGAAGACGTGAGTCTCTTTGTTCCTGGCAAAGTGGTTAAGTTGAACGCTAAGCGGGAAAATTATCAGGGTAAACCCCAAGTTAAAATTACAGGGTTACGGTTAGCAAAAGAAACTGAACCACATGATCCAAGTTATTTCTTACCACATGCGCCAGAGAAACGTTCAGAGATTGAGGCTCAAATTGATCAGTACATCTTTGAAATTACCCAACCAACTTGGAATCGCATTGTACGAAACCTACTGCAAAAGCATCATGAAGCATTCTTTACATTTCCTGCCGCCAAGACAAATCATCATGCCTTTGCCGGTGGATTGTCATTTCATACGTTGTCAATTCTGAATTTAGCTAAATCAGTTGTGAGTCAATACGAGGGAATTGACACGGCACTGTTGTATGCAGGGGCAATTTTACATGATCTAGGCAAGACGGTTGAATTGTCTGGGCCCGTGTCAACCAGTTATACAGTGGCAGGCAATCTAATTGGGCATATTTCGCTGGTAGATGGTGAGATTGTGGCGGCGTGCCAGACATTGAAAATTGATGCTCAACAAGAAGATGTTTTGTTATTACGGCATGTTATTTTAGCGCATCACGGCTTACTAGAATACGGGTCCCCGGTGACACCACATTTGTTGGAGGCTGAAATTCTGCATCGCCTGGATGAACTTGATGCTTCCGTAATGATGATTCAAGGCGCATTAGGACATACTAAACCGGGTGAATTTTCAGAACGAATATTTGGGTTAGACCGGCGTAATTTTTACAAAGAAACAGATAATGATGAACTTAAATCTTGAGGATCAAAAAAAGATTGGCAATCGATGCCAATCTTTTTTGATCTTCAGTTTAGTTTGAAGTTGATGTTGAACTTGATGAAGTTGAAAGGTAATCATCAAGAATGTTCTTCAAGTCACTATCCTTGATAGAAACATTCCCCTTCTTCAATACTTTTGTAACCACGCTGTGTAACTTGGTGCTGTTACTCATATCTTCGGTAATGATTTGTTCTTTCAAGTCTGCAGTGTGTTGCTTTTCAGTTCCTTTACCTGGATTCTTAATCATGTAAATGACCTGATAGCCGCTAGATGTCTTAACAGGTGAGGTAGTGTACTCGCCTGTTTTTAGTTTAAAAGCAGCTTTTTTGTATGCTGAGGCGAGGGAAGTATCAGTGTTATCAAATGCACTGACAACACCACCAGTACTCTTATTAGAAGTATCTGTTGATTTACTTTTGGCTAATTTATTAAACGCCTTTAGCTTATTGCCAGAAGTACTATTCAAAGTATCAATAATATCTTGAGCAGTTGATTTCTTGGCAACTAGGATCTCAGCAGTCTGAACTTTTGGTTCGAATGACTTCCACTGTTTGTTAATTGCTTTTTGAGTAATTTTGGTATGATCCTTAACGGCTTCCTTCAAGAGTAAGTTAGACCGAATTTCTTCTTTCAAGCTTGAAGTTGTCATACTATTTTGAGATAAAACAGTACTAAATGATGTTCCGTATTGTGATTTGTAAGTATTGTATTCTTTAGTAACAGCGGCTTTGGAAACATCATCACCGTATTGCTTTTCCAATACCTTGTTCAAAATCATTTGTTGCAGGACCTGCTTACCACTTGAAGTTGATTTCAAGCTACTGTAATAAGCACTTTCTGTAATTTTTCCACCACTAGTGGTAGCGACAGCCTTATTACCACACGCTGCCAATGGCACCATCAGTGCCACACCGGCTAAAATTGCAAGCCATTTTTTCATGTAATATCCACATCCATTTCTTAGATTTAAGTTTCAAGCTTAAAAACTCACCTGTCTAATATAACACAAACCCCAAAACGGGTAAGCAAAGTAAGGAAAAATTTACAAAAAAATCACATCCAGCCTAAACTTTGATACTTTCTTTAGAATTGGATGTGATTAATTCAGTTATTTTTGATTAGTTATTTGTGTCAATCGATCGATTTCAGCTTGCATTTTTGTTTGTAACTCTTGGATTCGAGTTAGACGTGGTTGTGTTTTGAAGTTGAATTCAGCGATTTTCTTTTGTAAATCATCTAGCTGTGGTTTACTTTGGGTGACTGCTGATTCTAAGTTGGCGACACTTTCAGCTAAGGACTGGCTGACTGTACCTAAATTTTTAACGTCATTGATTAAACTTTTAATCGAATTAAGTAGATTTTTCATATTAGACTCCTAAATGGTTGATAATCGATTGTTGAATTTTTTCGTAATCAGCCGGAGTGTAATTTGCTGAATTGTCTTTGAAAATCATTTGGAAATCGTCTTGTTCCGTATAGCGTGGGATCAAGTGAAAGTGAGAGTGAAAGACGGATTGATAGGCCACAGCACCGTTGTTATTGAGGACATTCATGCCCTTGATCGACGGATCTGATTCTTTAATCGCACGAGCAATTTTAGGGATTCGTGCAAAAACAGCACTGGCTAACGCTTCATCATAGGCAAATAGATCTGGGATGTGTTTCTTTGGAATAACAAGAGTATGGCCAGGTGTTCCTTGCGAAATATCAAGAAAAGCCTTGACTACGTCGTCTTCATATACTGTGTAGCTAGGAATATCACCTGCAATAATTTTACAAAAAATACAATCATCCATAAAAAGAGCCTTCTTTCAGTATTTATTATTTTCAATTATACAAGACAATCACAAGTCGCGCATCTTTTTGTGCTCTTTTTGATATGCTATAATTAATTAAAATATGAGACATTGATGTAAGAAGGAAAATAAATGACACTAAAAGTTGAACACATTGTGGGTGGCTACTCACAAATCCCGGTTTTAAACGATGTTAGTTTTGACGTGCATAATGGTGAATTGGTCGGTTTAATCGGGCTAAATGGCGCTGGCAAATCAACGACCATTAATCACATTATTGGTTTATTAACGCCGTTTAAAGGTTCCATTCAAATTGATGGCATCAGTTTGCAGCAAGATAGTGAACAGTATAAGAGTCAAATTGCTTACATTCCAGAAACGCCGGTCTTATATGACGAGTTGACATTAAAGGAACACTTAGAATTAACAATGACAGCTTATCAATTAGAGCCTAAGTCTGCTCGGCAACGAGCTAATCAGTTATTGAAAGTATTTCGGTTGGACAATAAGTTAGATTGGTTTCCAGCTAACTTTTCAAAAGGAATGAAGCAAAAAGTGATGATTTGCTGTGCTTTTATGACTAATGCCAATCTATTTATCATTGATGAGCCATTCTATGGTCTGGATCCACTTGCTGTGCGAGATTTATTGACTCAAATTGAATCAGTTAAGCAGCGTGGGGCTGCCGTGTTGATGTCGACGCACGTGTTAGATACAGCACAGAAATACTGTGATCGCTTTGTCCTGCTGGCAAACGGTCAAGTTAAAGCAAAGGGTACTTTAGATGAGTTGCGGCAATTGAGTGATAATAAAAATGAATCGCTAGATGACATCTATTTAGCACTGGCAAAGGAAGATTTAGATGGAAAAACTGTATAATAAACGTCGAAGTCAGCATTTTTTGTTGCTGTTGCGCTATTGGCGCTTAGTGTTCAATGATCATTTTATGATCGCCCTATTCGTTTTCTTGGGTGCGTTAATTTGGGGCTATTCACAGGCACTGGATCAGCTAACGCCACCAATTTGGTGGGCTCGACCGATTACAATCGTAATTTTATTAATATTGCTTCAATTTGGCCGGTTAGCGACCCTACTTAAACCTGCAGATCCTGTTTTTTTATTACCACAAAGTAAAATGATGGATCACTATTTAAAACAGGCAGCTCGTTACAGCCTTTTGCTGGCAGAACTGATTGTAGTGGGCTGCACGGTGATTGTCATGCCATTTTTGATGAGCGCAACACAGACAACTAACTGGCAAGCGGGGATCATTATTATTACCGTTATGTTGTTAAAGTATAGTTGGATGGATTTCAGCTTACTGCGGTTATATCGGCGTAATTTTCAACAAAACTCAATCAAATGGCTGCTTCAATGGGGATGTCCGGCAATTATCTTGATCGTGACACTACTGGTGAATGCAATTGCTGGCATGGTATTGGCATTACTGTTATTAGTGTTCACTAAATATCAGTTGTCACAGCTCAAACATCAGTTGTTCAATTGGCGGTTGGCGGTAGCAACTGAATCTCAACGAATGTTGGGTGTGTATCGTTTCTTTAATCTATTTACTGATGTTCCTGCGGTACAGGGGACAATTCATCGACGTAAATATTTGGATTTTATGCTGACATTTTTAAATCGCGACAAGACCGTTTTTTCTTATCTGTATGCACGCGGCTTGTTACGGGGAACCGAAGTCAGCGGTTTGATTGTCCGATTAACTTTAATTGGAATGGTAATTGTATTTTTCGTGCCAGAATTTTGGCTCAATCTAATTTTATTTTTATTATTTATCTACTTAATTGCAGTTCAAATAATGCCATTTTACTGGCAATATGATAGTCACGTGTTTACTTATTTATACCCCATTAAAGTTGAAACTAAGATGAAAAGCTTCAAAAAAATGATGGTTAAAATAATGGCAATCGTCGGAGGATTACTCTGGTTAGCCAGCTTAACAACCCAAATTTCGTTAACTGGAATGGGAATTAAATTAATTTTAGGCATTTTAGAAATATGGTTATTAGGTGGCGTATATGCAACCAGTCGAATTAATAATAAAAAAAGCAAGTGAGGAATAAATAAATGCGAGTGAGAAATAAGCCATGGGCCCAACCTTTAATTGATGCTAACTCTGAACTAATTACTGAGGCACCTGAACAATATGCCGGACAATGGGAAACCCGGTTTGTCGCTAATCAGCCAATTCACGTAGAAATTGGCATGGGCAAGGGGCAATTTATCGTTGGGATGGCCAAGGCTCATCCAGAAATTAATTTTATTGGGGTTGAAATTCAAAAATCTGTGGCCGCGACGGCTTTAAAACTGGCACTGCCGGAAAAGTTACCAAATTTACAATTGGTTTCTGGAGCAGGCGAATCGATTGACACGTACTTTCAGCCCCAAGAGGTAACACAGCTTTATTTGAATTTCTCGGATCCATGGCCAAAAACGCGGCACACAAAACGACGGTTAACCTATAAATCATTTCTGGCAGCTTACCAAAATATTTTACCTGCTAACGGCGTAATTGAGTTAAAAACTGATAATCAAGGCTTTTTTGAATATTCATTGGTGAGTTTAAATAATTTTGGGATGGTCTTTGACGGAGTTTGGTTAGATTTACACAATAGCGAAGAAAATGAAGCCAATGTTGAAACTGAATATGAGCAAAAATTCAGTGCCAAGGGACAACCGATTTACAAAGTTAGAGCGCATTTTATTTCTCCCAAAAATAAACAGAGATCGGAAAAATAAATTTTCACAATCTCTGTCATATTTTTCAGTTATTTAATTTGTTGGCAACACAATCATGATTAGATACGTTTTAAACTTAACACAGTGCCTGTTTTTGAATCTGCCAAAAATTCATAAGTTACTAATTGATTGTCCTCATAACGACTAATGCCACCTTGAAATGCTTCTGTTTTAAAGGCGAATCGTTGATATGGCACTTTTTCATTTTCAATCCAAGAGCCTTCAATTGGGCCTTCTTTTTGGAATGACCGCTTAATTAAAATTAAAATATCGCTTGAACTGAGGTGGTCTGCGCGCAGCAGCCGTCCCAAAAGAAATCCTGTCACGCCAGATATTCCAAGTGCTAGTGGTAATGCAAAACGATCAAATTGGTTTGGTGCTGTATCCATACTAAAACCTCCAGTGCAATAGGAATTAAAATTATTATAACAAATTATTGAATTAACAACAAAGAAATGCAAAATCGGTGCTATTAATTTGATTTTGCGTATAATATAGCATTAGTGAATAAAGTATGCTACTGATTACTACAAAGGAGATAGATAAAATGCAAACAATTGCAAAAACTTCTAAAGATGAATTAATGGACCAAATAAAAACTGGCAAGTATATGCTATTTTTCTCAGCCGGCTGGTGCTCAGATTGTAATTTCATTAAACCACACATGCCAGCGATTGAAGCTGAGTATTCCGATTTCCAATTTATTTCCGTGGATCGTGATGAAAATATCGATTTAGCGGTTGAACTAAACGTGTTTGGGATTCCAAGTTTCATCGCATATGAAGACGGTAAAGAAATTGGTCGCTTTGTTAATAAAGACCGGAAGACAAAAGAGCAGGTAGAACAATTTATTGACGGTTTAGCTAGTTAAAAAATAATATTAGTATTTAAATGGCGGTGCACGCCATTTTTTTGTGATGAAGGGGATAAATTATGTTAATTGCAAGTTATAATCAAGCTGCGTTGGGAGATGTGCTTGTAGTGATTGCAGCAGCTGATGAAGCTGAACAAACAACTACAAAGCGTGACGATATTGTTGAAATCGTGGCGCAATCCGATGGTCATTTAATTGGGTTTAATTTTTTAAAAATTAAAACAATTTTGCCAACTCTCAGTGGTAATGGCAAAATTGAATTGAGTGATGACCAGATTGGTATTCTAAATGAAGCAATTAAGACGGCAGGATTTAGTACAAAATTAGTTGCGGACTATGATGCCAAATTTGTGATTGGCTATGTTGAAACGGTAGAAAAGCATCCTAAATCAGACCATTTGCATATTACAACAACGCTTGTTGACGGCGAACACGAGCTACAAATTGTATCTGGATCGCCTAATATCAAGGATCACATTAAGGTAGTAGTTGCCAAAGTCGGAGCAATGATGCCTAGTGGTCAAATTATTTGGCCGGGACAATTGCGCGGTGTTTCAAGCAATGGTATGATTTGTTCAGGCAGAGAATTAAAGTTAAAAAATGCACCAGAAAAACCAGGCGCATTGATTTTACCTGATGATTTTCAAGCAATTGGACAACCATTTGATTTTGCTAAGGGCAATCTGCTATTTTGAGATTGCTCTTTTATTTTTTAGTTGAGGTGAGGGGTATGACACAGCAATACGATGGACCATCGTTATTTCGTCATCCTTCTAGTGCAGACGATGACAAAATAAACCAATCTGAACGACAGACATTAAAACGGGCAAAGCAAACTTTGCAACAGGTTTATGTTCCACCGGTTATGGCAAATAAGGTCGTTAAACAACGAATTGATTTTAACAAAATCATCCGACAATTACATAAACAACCTGGCTCATATTACTTGCCAGCAACTGAGGTGCCAAAAGCAGGCTTAACTAAGAATGTTGCACCAAAAGAAGCTGACCTAAAGACGTCTCAAGTTCATAAATCAAACAATAAAGCGTTAGGACATTCACTGCACGATATTTTACAAGGTGAACAAAATTCGCAACGTAATTTAAAAATTTTTGATCAAAAATAAATAATATTGGCAAGTGAAAGGAATCTAAATCGGTATGGATAATAAAACAACATATTATTTTATAGGAATCAAGGGTTCAGGAATGAGTGCATTAGCTTTGGTGTTGCACGATAAGGGATTTAAAGTTGAAGGTTCCGATATTGACCAGTATACGTTTACTCAGCGTGGACTGGAAAATGCAGGCATTAAGGCGTATTCTTTTTCTCCATCGAACTTGCATGCTGGATTGACAGTAATTGCTGGCAATGCATTTCCTGATGATCACCCTGAAATTATCCAGGCTAAAAAGCTGGGTCTCAAAGTTTATCGGTACCATGAATTTTTAGGTGAATTGATCGAAGGTTACACGAGCATCGGGGTGGCTGGAGCTCATGGAAAAACCAGCACTACCGGATTATTAGCGCACGTGTTAAGCGGTATTGCACCAACTAGTTATCTAATTGGGGATGGCAGTGGTAAAGGTAAACCTGATGCTCGATTCTTTGTTTTTGAAGCAGATGAATATCGCCGACATTTCATGGCTTATCATCCAGACTATGCCATTATGACCAATATTGATTTTGACCATCCTGATTATTATAGTGGGATCGATGATGTAGCCAGTGCATTTGAGAGTTTTGGTAAGCAGGTAAAAAAGGGTATTTTTGCCTGGGGTGATGACCAAAATTTGAGAAAATTAAACGTCGATGTTCCCGTTTATTACTATGGAACGAGTGCGACCGATGATTTTCGGGCAGCTGAAATCAAACGGACCACCAAAGGATCCAATTTTGATGTGTATTACCATGATGAATTGTTGGGTAACTTTGAAATTCCGTTGTTTGGACAACATAATATTTTAAATAGTTTGGCTGTCATTGCGGTTGCGTACTTTGAAAAAGTTGACTTAAACGATATCAGAACAGAATTATTGACATTCAAGGGCGTCAAACGTCGTTTTAGTGAGCGCAAAGTGGCGGATATGACCATCATCGATGATTATGCGCATCATCCGTCAGAAATTAAAGCCACACTGGATGCGGCCAGACAAAAGTACCCAGATAAAGAAATAGTTGCCGTTTTTCAGCCACATACATTTACCCGAACAATTGCATTACTAGATGATTTTGCTACCAGTCTTAATTTAGCAGATCATGTTTATCTGACTGACATTTTTGGTTCAGTTAGAGAACACGCCGGGAAAGTTTCAAGTGCCGATTTGGGCGCCAAAATTAGTAAGGGCGGCACTGTTTTAAAACTGGACAACATGTCTCCTTTACTTGATTACCATGACGCGGTGGTTGTATTTATGGGAGCCGGTGACGTTCAAAAATATGAACGAGAATATGAAACATTGCTTAGCAACCTAACGCCTAAGAATAACTAGTATTTTGATCATTTTACTTGCGGTTTATAGTGTAGTTCGATAAGATATTGAGAAATATAGATGAAAGAAGTGGATTAATTGAATAACATGAACGAAGATTATTCATCAACTGAACGTCGCGTTGTCGGTAACGAGGCAGGATTAGCCAAATTTATGACCAGGATGTATGGCAATATGACGTTGGCTGTTTTGGTATCTGCGCTCAGTTCCTTTTTAACTTTAACTGTGTTTAAGGAACAAGTCTTTGGTTATATGACACAACATCCAGGTATGATGTGGATTATTTTATTATTGCCTGTGGCCTTATCGATGGGGGTTAGTTTTAGGGCAACTAGAAATCCAGTGATGAGTTTTATTATGTTAATGGCCGTGGCAGTTATTTATGGAGTCGTGTTTGCTCTGATCTGTGCCGCGTACACTGCAACTAGTATTTCAGCTGCATTTATTTCCTCTGCAGCAGTCTTTATAACCATGGCAATTTATGGAAGTGTCACTAAACGTGATTTGAGTAAGTTTGGTGCCCATGCTTTTGCAGCGCTAGTTGCGTTAGTGGTGGCTAGCTTTATCAATATGTTCCTGCAAAGCCCTGCAATCACATATATTTTTTCTTACATTGCAGTGATTATCTTTACTGTTTTGACAGCCTGGGATGCACAAAATATGAAAAATATTTACGTTCGTTATGGTAATCAGGTGTCGGTAAGTGGCTTAGCCGTGATGGGGGCATTACAGTTATACCTTGATTTTGTTAATATCTTCATTAGCTTATTACAAATTTTTGGAATGAGTGACCGAAACTAATAATCAATATTGAAATAATGAGCACTGACGACTAACAGTTGTTGGTGTTTTTTTATGCAGTTGTGTGTTATCAAACGATCCTTTTTGATACAATGGACAGTGTAGGAATAATTTAGTCAGGAGATTATAATGACAAAACAATTATTATTGATCGATGGTAACAGTGTTGCGTTTCGTGCTTTTTTTGCGCTTCATTCACAGTTAGATAAATTTACAAACCAAAATGGTCTCCATACGACTGCAATTTATGGCTTCAATTTAATGCTAGATCATATTTTAAAAATAGTTAAACCGGATGCAGCACTGGTTGCATTTGATGCGGGTAAAACTACTTTTCGTACCGCAATGTTTGCTGATTATAAAAGTGGTCGCGCCAAAACACCACCTGAATTGTCGGAGCAAATGCCATATTTAAAACAACTCGTGGCGGCACGCGGCATTAAGAGTTATGAGCTTGCTAATTATGAGGCTGACGATATTATTGGCACATTAGCACAACAAGCTAGTCAAAGTGATTATAAAACCACAATTGTCACTGGTGATCGTGACTTAACTCAATTAGCCACAGAGCAGGTTACTGTGTCTGTCACACATAAAGGGGTTACTGAAGTAGAGCACTATACACCAGCCCATGTGCTAGAAAAATTTGGCTTAACGCCAGCGCAGATTGTTGATATGAAAGGGCTTATGGGTGACACGTCCGATAATTATCCTGGTGTTACCAAAGTTGGCGAAAAAACAGCCATTAAACTGTTAAAAGAATATGACTCAATTGAAAATTTGTACGACCATATTGATGATTTAAAACAAAGTAAAATGAAGGACCATCTGATCGAAGACCATGATTTGGCAATGATGTCAAAAAAATTGGCTCGAATTAATCAATCGGCACCGCTTGAAGTTGAACTTTCTGAGTTGACGTATTTAGGCGATCAAACTGATGAATTGATCAAGTTTTATCAGCAAATGAATTTTCGTTCATTTCTAACTAAAATGAATGTCGAGCAGACAGAATTATCGCTGGAAGCCCCAGTAGATAAACCAATCGATTATACGGTATTGACAGCAGCGAACCTTGATTTAGTTAAGCAATTTGATCAGCCGGTTTCATTTTATTTAGAAATGCCAGCGGCCAATTACCATGTGTCTGATTTTGCTGGCTTCGTGATTGGTAATAATGATCAGTGGTTTGTCAGTCGAGACGTTGATTTGCTTAAACAGCCTGCACTAGCTCAAGTGTTAGCAAGCACAAAAATAAGCAAAAATGTGTTTAATGCCAAGGCTATGATCGTCGGCTTGCATCGGTTGGGGGTTCAATTACAAAACGTTAATTTTGATTTATTGTTAGTATCGTATTTACTTAATACAAATGACAATAGTGATGATCTAGGGCTAGTAGCGCGTGAACATGGCTACGAAGATGTGCAAGAAGATGAAATTGTTTATGGCAAAGGTGCTAAGTTGGCAATTCCTGCTGATGATTCTGTTTTGTTTACGCACTTAGCCAAAAAGGCCCGGACGATTGATTTATTGTCATCACAGTTATTTGATGAATTAGATCAAAATGAACAAACACCGCTCTATACAGATATTGAATTACCATTAACGAACGTGTTGGCACAAATGGAAATCATGGGTATTAAAGTTGATGTTGACCGTTTGAGTGCTATGGGCAGCAAATTAGTTGAACGATTAAGTGAAATTGAGCAAACTATTTACCAGGAAGCAGGGCAAGAATTTAATATTAATTCAACCAAGCAACTGGGTGAAATTTTATTTGAGCAGATGAAGTTACCCGTGATTAAAAAAACCAAAACAGGTTATTCAACGGCGGTTGATGTGCTCGAAAAATTGCGCGATCAAGCGCCAATTGTCGACAATATTTTGCAGTATCGTCAAATTGCTAAGTTGCAATCGACTTATATCGAAGGACTGCTGAAGGTTGTTCACTCTAGCGATCAAAAAATCCATACCCGTTATCTGCAAACGCTCACGCAGACAGGTCGATTATCATCGGTTGACCCCAATTTGCAAAATATTCCGATTAGACTTGAAGAGGGGCGTAAAATTAGGCAGGCCTTTGTGCCCAGCCATCCCGATTGGGAAATTTTTTCATCTGATTATTCACAAATCGAATTGCGGGTTTTAGCACACATTACAGGCGACAAAAACCTACAAGAAGCTTTTTTAGAAGATCAAGATATCCACGCTAGCACTGCTCGTCGAATTTTCAAACTAGGACCGAATGATGAAATTGACAGAAATTTGCGTCGCCAAGCTAAAGCGGTCAATTTTGGAATTGTTTACGGCATTAGTGATTATGGTTTGTCGCAAAACATCGGGATCACGAGAAAACAAGCGAAGGCATTTATCGACACCTACTTTGAAGAGTACCCAGGTGTAAAAAAATATATCGACACTGTGGTTAAGCAGGCCAAAAAGATGGGGTATGTTGAGACGCTTACGCACCGTCGCCGTTATTTGCCAGACATTAATACCAAGAATTTTAATCAACGGTCATTTGCGGAGCGGACAGCTATGAATACACCGATTCAAGGTAGTGCTGCTGATATTATTAAAATCGCCATGATTGGCATGCAAACAGCACTAAAACAGCAAAATTTACAAGCCAAAATGCTGCTACAAATCCACGATGAATTAGTTTTTGAAGCACCAAAGGAAGAAATTCCAGTGTTAGAAAAATTGGTTCCTAGTGTAATGGATTCTGCGGTCAAATTGGATGTGCCCTTGAAGGTTGAAAGCGCCCATGGAGCAACATGGTACGATGCCAAATAATATATTTTAAAGCAGCAGTGGTTGATTGGAGGACTTAAAATGCCAGAGTTACCAGAAGTTGAAACAGTGAGACGAGGATTATTAAAAATTGCGACTGATCGACAGATCGTTGGCATCGATGTTTTATACGGCAAAACAATTACAAATGATGTTGAATTATTCAAGGAAGCATTAATCGGCCAGACAATTAATACGGTTGATCGACGCGGTAAATATCTGTTGTTTCGTTTTAGTAACCAACTGACAATGGTGTCTCATTTGCGAATGGAAGGTAAGTATTTTAACCTACCAGAAAGTGAGGTGCCACGGAAGCATACACATGTTGTGTTCCATTTTAATGACCAAACCAAACTCTGTTACAATGACACCCGGAAATTTGGCCGCATGACGCTGGTGAAAACGGGTGAAGAAATGCAGGTTGCCGGATTAAAAACAATTGGCCCTGAGCCAACAGACACTACATTGACGGTTGAATATTTAGTCAATATTATGGCGAAAAGTCGGCGTGAAATTAAACCATTTTTGCTAGACCAAAGTAAAGTGGCTGGACTAGGCAACATTTATGTTGATGAAGTGCTCTGGATGAGTCGCATTAATCCGTTGGAGCCAGTGAATCATTTAACAACGCAACAGATTACAAAATTAAGGGCCAACATTATTAATGAGCTTGCCACTGCAACCAAACATCATGGTACAACCGTGCATTCATATACGACGGCGTTCGGTGATGCAGGTGAATTTCAAAATCAGTTGCATGCGTATGGAAATGCTGGTAAACCTTGTGAGCGCTGTGGAACAACAATGATTAAAACAAAGGTCGCTCAACGTGGGACGACTTATTGCCCCCATTGCCAAGTTTTAGGGGCCTAATCATGACAACAATTTTAGGCTTAACTGGCGGGATTGCCACGGGTAAATCCACTGTTAGTAGTTTTTTGCGCCAATTTAAAATACCAATTATAGATGCTGATGTGATTGCTCGTCAGGTAGTTGCGCTTGGCTCAGTTGGGTTAAAACAACTAAGTGACACCTTTGGGAGCGAATTTTTAAATCAAGATCACAGTTTGAACCGTTCAAAATTAGGCAGGTTGGTTTTTAGTGATCCGCACAAGCTAGTTCAGTTAAATACGATTATGCAGCCATTGATTGCTGCCGAAATTAAACAACAAATACTGGCTTACCAACAGCAACAGACGCCTTTAATTGTACTGGATGCGCCGTTACTATTCGAACAACACCACGAAAAAAAAGTGGATTTTGTCATGGTAGTATCGGTCCCACCGAAACTTCAATTGAAACGGCTGATGCAACGTGATCAGGTTAGTCGAATAGATGCTGAACAACGTATTAAGTCGCAATGGTCGGTCACACAAAAACAAGCGCAAGCAGATGTAGTGATTGACAATTCGGGTTCAGTTGCTGATACTGAAAAGCAAGTATTACATTGGCTGAATAAAAATAATTTGATCTAACTAAGAGGAAGTGAACTAAATGCATTGTCCCCATTGCCAACACAATAACTCACGGGTGATTGATAGTCGGCCAACTGAAGATGGTCGTTGTATTCGTCGTCGCCGTGAATGTGAGAACTGTGGGTTTCGATTTACCACGTTTGAGCGTTATGAAGAAACAACTTTGTTGGTGATTAAAAAAGATGGTAATCGCGAGGCCTTTAACCGGCAAAAAATTTTAAATGGAATTATTCGCTCAGCTGAGAAAAGACCAATTAGTATGGAAAAAATCAATCAAGTGGTCGAAGAAATTGATAATCAAGTGCGTGGTTTAGGTGAAAGCGAAGTTACTAGCCAAGTAATTGGTGAATTTGTGATGAATGCACTGAAAGATTTAGACGAAATTGCATATATCAGATTTGCCAGTGTCTACCGTCAGTTTAAAGATATGGATGATTTCATGAACGAATTACAAGATGTGATGCACCGTGATCGGTCACATAAACGAAAATAGGAGGGACAAAGTTGGCTGATTATAACAGTTCATTGACACCACAAACGGGATTTATTGTTTGCTTATCAAATCAGTTTAGTACGTTTTCTGAAGATAATTTAATTGATTTTTATCAGCCAATTTTAGGTTCTCAGGCCCTCGGATTGTTTTATGCATTGAAAGCAAGTTCGACGAAACATCCATTGCTAACAAAGCGGCAGGCACATACTCATTTATTGGCCCGTTTGAATATTGATGTCCAAGCATTCTATCAAGCACGGGTACGGTTAGAAGCCATTGGCTTAGTTCGTTCGTTTGAAACTAGTGATCAAATTGGTGATGTTGTTGTGTACGAATTGCAACCAACCCTGACCCCCCAGCAATTTATTCAAGACGATCTACTTAGTGTTTTGTTGCTAGAGGCTATTGGAGAACAAAACTATGAGCAGTTGGTTGCTGATAGCACTGCATATCAGTTTGACGTGCATTCATTAACAAACGTTACGAAGAGTTTTTTTGATTCTTACCATATTAATCAAACCGAAGTTACCAAATTACCAGATATGATTCGTGAGAGTAGGCAAAAATTTGTAGTAAGTGAGCCTAGTGAGCATAGTCATTTGTTGACTTCTGATTTTGATTTTCAATTATTAGTGCAATTATTACAAAGTCAGCCAATTAATAGAGACGATTTAACGGCGAATCGGCAGTTAATTGAAAATGAACATTTAATTTATGGCATTGATGAACCACAAATGGCACGCCTGTTGATGCAGGCAACTAGTTTGACGGATAATCGGTTGGACAAAAACCAATTAAAACACTTAATTTCTGCCAGCTACCAACAGGTAACTGATAACGTTGAGCAACCAGAAAAGAATGAACAATCAATAAAGCAAGCTGATTTGAAGGGGCTGTCCACTAATGAACAGGCATTGATTAAGGCTTGTCAGTCGTATGCCCCCATTGAATTTTTACAAACATTGATGGTACAAAAAAATGGATTTGTGACCAGTGGTGAGGAATATATTTTGCGCGATCTAATTAGTCGCAAACTTTTTGCTCCCAGTGTCGTTAACATGTTAATTTACTATGTATTACAAGAGCGCGGCCAGGCAACACTGACCAAAAATTTGGTTGATACAGTGGCTAATAGTTGGTCGCAAGCTAAATTAACAACTCCAGTTCAAGCACTAAATCAGATCAAGGAACGTAGCCAAAGAAAGTCAACCACCAGACGTACCAGTACTAGTAATTATGGTCATCGTCAGGTAAAAGAAAAATTGCCTGATTGGGCAAAAGATGATTACCAAACAGCTGATGATAAAGCAACACCAGCACAAATTGCTAAGTTAAAAGCACAAATAAAGCAGCAACGTGAGCAACAATCAAAGGAGGGATAACTAGTGGAAAGTGTTAGTGAATCAATCAAAAAAATGATGAAAAGTCGTAATTTTGATCCCGAGTATCAAAAATTAATTGAACACGTTTATGCTGATAAGGATGTTCAATCATTTTTGCAAGTAAATCAAGATAAGCTTAGTGAAAACAGTATTATGCGGGGCGAAGCTAAGCTGTATGAATTTGTTAATGAAAAAACTAAATTAGCGCGAAACGAAGCAACATTTGCCCCTGGTTATCGGCCAACTTTAGTGCTTAACAAAAATCTCATTGATGTTTCATATGTGCCAACAAATGAATTATTAGCACAACAAGCTCAAACAGCTCTGAAACATCGTGTTCGCTCGATAAGTATGCCCAAGTTAATTAAGTCTGCTTCTTTTGATCAATTCGATATGGATAATGCTTCACGTAATCAGGCGTTGATGCAGGCAAATGAATTTGTGGCTAGTTATCGGCAACATAAGGATCAATTTCAGCCAGGACTGTATCTGTATGGTAGTTTTGGAGTGGGTAAGACCTATTTACTTGGTGCAATCGCTAATGAGTTAGCCAAATATAACGTTACGACTACTATGATTCATTTTCCGAGTTTTGCCGTTGAAATGAAAAATGCGATTGGTGACAACAATACAGGTAACAAGATTGAATCAATCAAAAAATCGCCAATTTTAATGTTGGATGATATTGGGGCAGATGCGATGTCTGCTTGGATTCGAGATGATGTTTTAGGGGTTATATTAGAATATAGAATGCAGGCAGAGCTGCCAACTTTCTTTAGTTCAAATTTCTCTATGACTGATTTTGAAAGTGAACATTTAGCCGTCAATCAGCGTGGGGATGTTGAGCCATTGAAAGCTAAACGAATTATGGAACGGATTAGATTTTTGGCACGCGAAGTGACGATGACAGGGGATAATCGTCGGCCTAAGGCTTAAACTCAAAGGTAGCTGTCTCTTATTTTAGACGTGTTCACTTGGCCAGCTACCTAGGGCTAAGCCAACAATGATCATCAATAAATCACAGACCGATTTATTAATCATCATTGTTAACTTAGCCTACGGTACCTTAGCGGCCATGCTCACACTTTTTTTAGACGTGTTCACTTGGCCAGCTACCTAGGGCTAAGCCAACAATGATCATCAATAAATCACAGACCGATTTATTAATCATCATTGTTAACTTAGCCTACGGTACCTTAGCGGCCACGCTCACACTTTTTTTAGACGTGTTCGCAAAGGCAGATGTCTAGAGCTAAGCTAGTTATGTCAATCAATAAACCAAAAAACGGTTTATTAATCGACATAACTAGCTTAGCCTACGACACCTTAACGCCTTTGCTCACACTTTTATTTGACAAGTTTCATTTACTTTGATATATTATACGAGTTGAAAGATTAAGCAGAAGCACCCGCTTCTCGCCTTAGTGATTTGGTCGCTGGGCTTACGAGATTAATGAGTAGTTCTTGGTAGAACTGCTAGTGGCGGGGTGCGTGTGCACCTCGCCTTTTGCTTTTCTTTCGCCAATAAATTTGGAGGTGTGTTGCCATAGCTCAAGATATGATGGTCAATAACGGAATTCGTGCTCGTGAACTAAGATTAATTGACGCCGATGGTAGTCAATTAGGCGTTAAGTCCAAGCAAGATGCGTTGAAAATGGCCGATGATGCTGAATTAGACCTTGTTTTAGTTGCTCCGAAAGCCAAACCGCCAGTTGCTAGGATCATGGATTATGGTAAGTATCGGTTTGAACTACAAAAAAAGGAACGCGAAGCACGTAAAAAGCAAAAAGTTATTTCAGTAAAGGAAGTTCGTTTGAGTCCCACCATTGACACCAATGACTTTAACACTAAACTTAAAAATGCACGTAAGTTTTTGAGTAAGGGTGATAAGGTTCGTGTTTCAATCAGATTTAAGGGTCGAGCAATTACGCATAAAGATATTGGGCGTAATGTGTTAAATCAAATGGCTTCTGAAACAAAGGATATTGCGTCAGTTGAGCAATATCCTAAGATGGAAGGACGGAGCATGTTTTTAGTACTAGCTCCAACCGCCGATAATTCAAAATAATGATGAGAAAGTAGGATAATTGTTATGCCAAAGATGAAGACAAACCGTGCCGCTGCAAAACGTTTCAAACGAACTGCAAATGGTGGTTTAAAGAGTGCCAATGCTTATACTAGTCACCGTTTCCATGGTAAGACAAAGAAACAACGTCGCCAATTACGTGGTTTAAGTATGATGAACAAAACAAATGTTAAACGTTACAAGAAATTACTACAAGTTAAGTAATTAAAATATTTTAAGAGAAACGTAGGAGGATACCACAATGCGAGTTAAAGGTGGAACAGTTACACGCGCACGGCGCAAAAAGGTTTTAAAATTAGCAAAAGGTTATCGTGGTTCAAAGCACCGTTTATTTAAAACAGCTAAAGACCAGGTAATGAAGTCATATGTTTATGCTTTCAGGGACCGTAAATCAAACAAGCGTAACTATCGTCAACTTTGGATTACTCGAATCAATGCAGCTGCACGTTTGAATGATATTAGTTACAGCAAGTTAATGCATGGTTTGAAGTTGGCTAACATCAATATGAACCGTAAAATGTTAGCTGAATTGGCTGTCAGTGATGCTGCTGGTTTTACAGCATTAGTTGATGCAGCAAAAAAAGCAAGCAAATAGTAATTAAGTTGAAGATTGGAGCAAATACTTTTGTTCTAGTCTTTATTTTTTTGACGGTAAAAAAATCAGTAAGTATGCTAAACTACAAGTAAATCAGTTTTAACAAAGTTATGAAAATATATACAGACGGGGGAACAAGATGCTGCTAAGGGAATTTAAACCAACATGGATGATCAATTCGGTTTATTCAATTGCACCACAACAATTAAAACAACAAGGAATTCGTGCTGTTTTTACGGATTTAGATAATACTTTGATTGCGTGGAATAATCCCGATGGCACTCCCGAACTAAAAAAGTGGATGCAAGAGTTAGATGACAATAATATTCCATTAATTGTTATTTCCAATAACAATTATGCACGTGTCAAGCGAGCAGTGGCGCCATTATCATTGCCATTCATTTCGCGTGCGTTGAAGCCGCTCGGCGTTGGTATTAATCGGGCGGTCAAAAAATTGGGATTACAACCACACGAAGTCGTGATGGTTGGTGATCAACTACTAACTGATATGATCGCGGCTAATCAGGCTGGTGTATACAGTATCTTGGTGCGACCGTTAATTAGCACAGATGCCTGGAATACTCGGATTAATCGTTTTTTTGAACAATATGTAATGAGGCAATTACTCAAACAATACCCAGCCCTAAAATGGCAGGAGGAACTGAATGACTGAAGCAACAGAATCAGAAAAATTAATTTGCATTGGGTGTGGCGCAACGATTCAAAGCGATGATCCACATGTAATTGGCTACACCCCTCAAGCTGCAATTAAAAAAGGGATCGACAGCAACGAACTATACTGTCAACGTTGTTTTCGACTACGTCATTATAATGAAATTGCACCGGTTTCTCTAACCGATGATGATTTTTTAAGATTACTAAATCAAATTAGTGATGCTAATGCATTGATCGTTTACGTTGTCGATATTTTCGATTTCAACGGTAGTGTAATTCCTGGTCTTCATCGATTCGTTGGTGATAATCCAGTAATATTGGTTGGTAATAAAGAAGACCTGTTACCACAATCACTAAAGCGGACTAAGCTTGCGGATTGGATGAGACAACAGGCCAATTTGAACGGAATTCATCCAGATGCAGTTGCTTTGGTTTCTGCTAAAAAGAATCATCAAATTCAAAGTTTATTAGATCTGATTAACAAGCGTCGTCAAAATCGTGATGTTTATGTTGTCGGAGTTACTAATGTTGGAAAATCGACGTTAATTAATCAAATCATTAGGCAAACTACTGGAGTTCAAGAATTGATCACGACTTCCCGTTTCCCTGGGACAACGTTGGACCGAATTGAAATCCCATTAGATGATGGTCATCAATTAGTAGATACTCCTGGGATTATTCACCCAGATCAAATGGCGCATGTATTGTCCGCTTCAGCATTAAAAATTGTGGCACCACAAAAAGAGATCAAGCCACGAACTTTCCAATTAGATGAGCAACAAACGATCTTTTTAGGTGGGGTGGCACGGTTTGATTATGAGTATGGTCCCAAAAAAGGGGTTGTGGCCTACTTTGATAATAATCTTGATTTGCATCGGACTAAATTAAGCAATGCCGATGCATTTTATGAGAAACATTTGGGTGGTTTATTGACACCGCCTACCAGTGATGAAAGTGAAGCATTCCCATCACTTGAACGCCACGAATTCCACGTTGACGAAAAAAGCGATCTTGTCATCGAAGGATTGGGCTGGGTAACTGTTCCTGCTGGATCAACAGTTGCTGGCTTTGCCCCTAAAGGTGTGTCAGTAATTGTGCGTCGAGCAATGATTTAGAAATTGAGGAAAATAATGGAATTAAGAGGAAAACAAAAAAGATACTTACGAGCACAGGCACACTCATTAAGACCGATGTTTTCAGTTGGTAAAGAAGGGTTATCACAAAACTGGTTAGACCAGTTGAGTGGGGCTTTGGATAAACGTGAGTTGATTAAAATCAACATTCTGCAAAATGCTGATGTGGATATTGATACCGTCCGTCAGTTTATCGAGAGTAAAACTAATATCCAAGTGGTTCAAACTATTGGCCGGGTGCTTGTCTTATTCATGGTATCAGCTGATGAATCAAAGCGTCATTTATCACAGGTAGTCAGTGAAATTTGAGGAAGTGATTTTTTGCAACGTCAAGCAAGTACAGCAGCCAAAACACAAACGGTAACGCAGACAGAAACGCAGACAGAAACTGCTGGCCATAAACGGCGAGTTGGATTGTATGGTGGTACTTTTAATCCCATTCATAACAGTCATTTAATTGTTGCTGATCAGGTGGGTAATGCGCTGGGGTTAGATGAGGTGTTATTTCTGCCAGATGTGATTCCACCACATGTTGATCATAAAGAAAGCATTGAGCCTCAGTTACGGTTAGAGATGATCCAACTGGCGATTGAAGGAAATCCACTGTTTGGAATTGAACTAGCTGAAGTTAAGCGTGGTGGTATTAGCTATACTTTTGATACAATCGCTGAATTAAAAAGATTACATCCTGAAAATGATTACTATTTTATTATTGGTGGTGACATGGTAGAATATCTGCCCAAATGGCACCGCATTGACGAATTAGCCAAAATGGTGACATTTGTGGGTGTGCAACGACTTGGATACCAAACTAAGAGTAAATATCCTGTGATTTGGGTTGACGCACCGCTAATTAATATTAGTTCAACTGATATTAGACATCGAGTTGAAAGCGGACAGTCGATTCGATACTTAGTGCCTGATAAGGTTGCCGAATTTATAAAGGAGCATCATTTATATCTTGAATGAAGAATTAATTTATCATCAGCAATTAGTACCACATAGCCGGACTGAATTAGTTGCTGTTTTACGTGATCAGCTTAGTCAGCACCGATTTGAGCATGTTTTGCGCGTTGAACAGACGGCGATTAAATTAGCACAGCAAAATAATGTTAACCTAGAAAAGGCAAGCATTGCAGGATTGGTTCACGACTACGCTAAGCAACGTCCAGATCAGGATTTCATCACTGTCATCAAAGATAAACAAATGGATCCTGAATTACTCAACTATGGTAATGCTATTTGGCATGGAATTGTGGGTGCTGAATTAATTAAAACAGAGCTCGGTATTTGGGATGAAGATATTTTGAATGCTGTGCGTCATCATACCACTGGGGCAACAATTATGAGTAAGCTCGAACAGGTCATTTATATGGCCGATTATATTGAACCCGGTCGTAATTTTGCAGGAGTTCAACAAGCACGACAAGTAACTAATCAGAGCCTGCAAGCTGGTGTTAGTTTTCAAACGAAGCAGACACTGCAGTATTTAATTGGACAAAACAAAGCAATTTACCCTAAAACAATTGCAACTTATAATGCATGGGTTGCTGTGAATGGAGGAAATTAATGGGTAGTAAAGAAATTTTAACAACAGTAGTTAAAGCAGCTGATGATAAGCGGGCTGAAGACATTGTTGCATTGGATGTGGCACAAGTTAGTTTGTTAGCAGACTACTTTGTCATTATGAGTGCAAATTCAAAGCGACAGGTCCAAGCAATTGCAGACGCTGTGGTTGAAGAAGCACATAAAACAGATATTGATGTGCGCCGAATTGAAGGTAAGCAGACTGGAACATGGGTGTTGGTAGATTTGGGAGATGTGGTTGTCCATATTTTCCAAAAAGATCAACGGCAATTTTACAACTTGGAGAAACTCTGGTCACAGGCACCATTAGTCAATATTGATGCGTGGATTGAAGCATGATTTACGGTAATTTTGCGCAATTATATGATGAATTATTTGATGAGACATTGTATATTGAGTGGCGTGATTTTGTTGTTCAACGTGTTACACCTGATAATACTATTTTAGATTTAGCTGGTGGTGCAGGGCGGTTGGCTGTATTACTCGCACAAAAAAATTATTCAATTACTGTCGCTGATTTTTCTGCTGGTATGTTGAGTCTAGCAGATCGACATGCACGCGAAAATAATGTGAACATTCCATTGATCGAAGCTAATATGCTTGATTTAAGTGAGTTAGATCAGTATCAAACGATTCTTTGTTTTGCTGATTCGTTGTGTTATTTGAAGAATTTGGATCAAATAACAACAACATTTATGAAGGTTAATCAACATTTAGCTGAGGATGGTAAATTTTTATTTGATGTAATTACACCATATCAAACGGATCATGTTTATCCAGGGTATATGTACAATTATGAAGATGACCATCATGAACGTGCCTTTATGTGGCAAAGTTACGCTGATGAGCAACAAGCGCATGGTGTCATTCATGAATTGACGTTTTTTAATCAATTACCTGAATCCAAGCAATATGAGCGGGTGGCAGAAACTCATTTCGAGAAAACCTACGAATTAGAACAGTATTTGATGGCATTAACACAAGCTGGTTTTAACAATATTAACGTTAGTGCTGATTTCGGCCGACAAAAAATTAATGACCAAACAACTCGTTGGTTTTTTGAGTGTCAAAAGTGAGTGTGATGAAAAATGAAAGCAGTAGGATTAGTAACAGAATATAATCCATTGCACAATGGTCATTTATATCATTTAGCAACCGCCAAACAGCTTGTGAATGCAGATGTTGTTGTAGCAGTTATGAGTGGTAATTTTACACAGCGAGCTGAACCTGCTATTTTGGACAAGTGGCACCGCACTAAAGCAGCTTTGCTGGCTGGGGTTGATCTGGTGGTTGAATTGCCAGTTCAGTTTGCGGTGCAACCGGCACATTTATTTGCGCATGGTGCGATTACGCTTCTCGACAGCCTGCAAGTAACTGATTTTGTGTTTGGTGCGGAACATGCTGATTGGAATTTCGGTGACTTAGTTGCGGCCGAAGATCAATTTGAACCTGTTAATTTTTCGCATTTTAATGCTACTTATGCAACATTGTTTAATGATCAGCTGCAACGCCAAACCGGAATTGCACTAACTGAACCCAATGATATATTAGCTTTTGGCTACACTAAGGCCAATTTGCAATTAGCGACTCCAATTCAGCTACACGCAATTAAGCGTACAGGCAGTGCTTATCACGATGAAAATATTGATGATCAAATAAATCAAATTGGTAGTGCTAGTGCAATTAGAAAAGCCGTTACAGATGGTAATTTAGCTTATGAGAATTTAGTACCACCACAAACGGCGTTCAATTTAAAACAACTAAAGCATGTTAATGATTGGGAAGATTTATATCCACTGTTGCGCTACCAGTTAATCCAAGCTCCACTCACATATATACACCAAATATACCAAATGTCTGAGGGATTGGAGTATCGCTTGAAACGTGCCGCACAGACAGCAACCAGCTTTAGAGAATTTATGCAACTGGCTAAGAGCAAGCGTTACACTTATTCACGATTGCAACGGGTATGTTTGTATACATTATTGCAGGTTAGTACTCAGGAAATGCAAGTACGATTCAAGACACCGTATTTGCGGGTGCTAGGGTTTAATCACAGCGGGCAAAAATATTTACACCAGATTAAGAAAACTGTTAAAATACCGATCATCACGAAAGTCGATGTAGAGTTAAAGAAGCAACAATTGCAATTGGATTATCGCGCAGGTAAATTATTTGAGCAGTTAAGTGCCAGTGAGCAAGATTTACGTCGAAAACCAATTATTGTTTAGCACTGTCAAGCATATAACGTTGACAATCAATTTATGAGCTAGTATAATTAAGCTCGTTGCATTAGGAGGTAGTACCATGAAATGGTCATTGAAAGAACTAGCACATTACAAAGATGAGCCACTTTCATTTAACAGTACGCTCGACCTGAACGCATCGTTGACTGAGCGTTTTTCTGATTTAATTTTGGCAGTTGATCCCGTACAAATTAAGGGTGATCTGTCTTATGAAAAGGGAGATGTGATGGTGACAGCGACGGTTACAACCGTTTTAACTGTACCATCTAGTCGCTCATTGACACCGGTGAAGCTTCCCACTCATTTCTCATTCACTGAGTTTTATTTAGCGGATGCAAGTCATCTTGAGCGGTATGAAAGTGATGAAACGGTGATTGTATTGGATGAAGATCAAATGATTGATCTGGATGAAGCAGTGGCAGAAAACATTGTTTTAGGGATTCCAATGCGCGTTTTATCAAGTGAGGAACAAACAGGGGCACCGTTACCAACCGGCAGCGATTGGGAAGTTGTTTCTGAAGATGATTATGTTGCTCATGCGACGAAACATAATTCAGTTGATCCACGTCTGGCTAAGTTAAAAGAATTATTTCCTGATCAGGATGATAACAAAAATTAGCAGGCAAGCTTAAATTTTTAAGTGGATAAATATTTTGATAGGAGGTGGCATCAATGGCTGTCCCAGCACGAAAAACATCAAAGACCAAAAAGGCTATGCGACGTGGACACATTAAACTCGCAGTTCCCGGCTTGGCACCTTGCCCAAATTGTGGCGAGTTACGTAAGTCACACATGGTTTGCCCAAATTGCGGTTACTATGATGGCAAGCAAGTAATCAACACAAACAATAACTAATATAAAAAAAGAAACGTTCAAGGCGCCGGACCTGAATGTTTCTTTTTTTTGCGTATTTTTACTTTGATTGTGAGCAAATGTCTCATTTGGCAATCGATTAAAAAAACAGGCTGCAGCAATTGGATTCGCACGCAGTCTGACTTTTTTGATTTTATTAAAACATAATCGGTTTATAGTGACATATCAACAACTTCACGGCCAACAATCTTACCAGCCTTCATTTCATCAATGATGTCGTTAACTTCGCTTAACTTACGTGTGTGCACGATTGGATGAACCTTGCCTTCAGCACCAAATTGGAAGGCTTCTGCCAAATCTTGGCGAGTTCCAACCAATGAACCAGCGACTTGAATGCCGTCAAGAACTGTCTTGGCAATGTTTAACTCCATGTTACCTTGTGGCAGGGCAACAGCAACTAAACGGCCATCAGGACGAAGGGAGTCAACTGCCTGTGTAAATGCATCAGCATTAACCGCAGTAACTTGTGCATTATTGACGCCACCAACTTTTTCCTGAATTTGTTCAGCCACGTGACCCTGGTGGCGATTAATTAGTACATCTGCACCAAGATCCTTAGCTGCAGCTAATTTATCATCATTACCATCAACGACAACAACATGAGCATTGAAAACGTTCTTAGCATATTGAATCGCCAAGTTGCCTAGGCCACCAGCGCCAACAACAGAAACCCAGTCACCTGGCTTAGTGTTACCAACTTTAAGGGCTTTATACATTGTGACACCAGCACAAGTGATTGAACTAGCTTCAATTGGATCGAGACCATCGGGAACTTTAACAGCATAATCAGCATCAACAATAACTTGTTGTGCCATTGCACCATCAACAGTGAAACCTGAATTACGGACGTTACGGCATAAAGTTTCGCGACCTGTTAGGCAATATTCACAGTGCCCACAGCCACCAAAAAACCAGGCGATTGAAACACGATCACCAACTTTTAAGCTGGAAACACCAGCACCAAGTTTGCTGACCCGGCCAACACCTTCATGCCCAATCACGCGTCCTGGCACCTTGCCAAAGTCGCCAGCAGCAACGTGTAAATCTGTGTGACAAAGTCCACAATATTCAACATCAACTAACGCCTCACCATATTCGAGGGGGCGTAAAGTTTTCTCCACAATATCAACATAACCATCAACAGGATCACGAACGATAGCAGCTTTCATTAAAATATAACCTCTTTCCAACATTTTATGTAGTCAACATGTTACTTGATGAGCATAGCAGACTAATTATAGCTTTTCAAGTGAATAAAAGCACAATTTTAAAATTTATTGAACATTTTTTTTGTGGTTTTTGGTTATTTTGAGTGGCACGTCGAAGGATTGATAAAACTAAATTATGGCAAAGTTGACCAAAGGTTTGTTAGTTACTAGGTTTGATTAGAAAATTATGATAAAATAAAGTGTGTTTGCGAAAAACAGTTTAGAATTTTTTTAATAATTCTAGCTAAATATAGATAGGGAGCAGGATGGAATTCATGAGTCGAATTTTAATTATTGAAGATGAAGAAAATTTAGCACGGTTTGTCGAGCTAGAATTAAAGCATGAAGGCTACGATACAGTGGTCGCTTTAGATGGTCGTAAGGGACTAGAAGATGCGCTAAACCAGCATTTCGATGTTATTTTATTGGACTTAATGTTACCTGAGTTAAATGGAATTGAAGTTGCTCGTAGGGTTCGTGAAGTGAAGAGTACACCGATTGTGATGATGACTGCTCGTGATTCTGTGATTGACCGCGTTTCTGGGCTCGATCACGGAGCAGATGATTATATTGTTAAACCATTTGCAATTGAAGAATTATTAGCACGCGTGCGGGCGCTATTGCGTCGAATTAATATCGTTGGCTCACAGGGTGGGGCACATCAAACCACAGTGAGTTATCGCGATTTAACAATTGAAAAAGAAAATCGCATTGTACGTCGTGGTGATGAAGTCATCAATTTAACTAAACGTGAATACGAATTACTATTAATCCTAATGGAAAATGTCAATGTAGTAATGGCACGCGATGTGTTACTTAATCGTGTCTGGGGATACGAGTCGCAAGTGGAAACTAATGTTGTCGATGTCTACATTAGATATTTACGTAATAAAATTGATCGTGTCGGTGAGAAGAGCTATATCCAGACCGTCCGCGGCACTGGTTATGTAATCAGATCTTAACTTAAAATCGATGCTTGGGGATGCCTCACCAGTGAAAACACAAAGCGATAATAAAAAAACTGAATATCGATTATCATTAAAAGTTAAATGGGCGCTAGGGACAGCTTTGGGAGCATTGCTGATTTTTGCCGGTTTAACTTTTGTTTTGTTCCAAACCTTCACACAAGATTTATTAAAACAGGAACGACAGAATGTTAATCAATCTTTAGTGGCAGTTAATCAGCGGTTAAACGGTAAAAGGACTGAGTTGACTAGATCACAGTTAAATCAAGCTATTCGTCCGGAAGATTTGCTCCAAAAAGCAGACCGAGCTCCTAGTAAAATTTATAGTGCCAGTATCACCCGTGGCCTGAGCTCGTCAGAGATGGTTGTTCAAGTATTCAATTTAAAGGGTCAGGTATTATTTAGTACAGGGAAGCAAACGAGTGATTTCAAAGTTAGTTCTGCCAGAAAAATACGATTGGTGCCTGGTAAAACACATAAAATTTTGTTAGGTTCGATGCCAATTATTTCAACCAAAAGCCATCGCACAATTGGCTATTTGCAGGTTGAAAACAAATTGACCAATTATTACCAAAGTTTTAACCGGTTATTAGTTATCTCAGGGTTGGTATTGATACTAGTGGTCATAGCCAGCGGTTTATTAGGTTACGTGTTATCTTATTTTTTGTTGCGACCGATTGATGATATTCACGACACCTTGACCGCAATCAGAGATGATCCAACAGCAAGTCAACGAGTTCCTAAATTGAAGCGACATGATGAACTGTCTGATTTAGGCGAAATGTTTAATGAAATGTTGGACCGAATGCAGCGCTATATCGAGCAGCAATCTCAATTTGTCGAGGATGTTTCACATGAGTTACGAACACCTGTAGCAATTATTCAAGGTCATATGGAAATGCTAAACCGGTGGGGCAAAGATGATCCTAAAATATTAGCTGAATCATTGAGCGCATCGCTAAAGGAAACTAAACGGATGCAAGACTTAGTTCAAGAAATGTTGGATTTAAGCCGTGCTGAGCAAGTTGAAATTAACTTTCGGGATGAAAAGACAGATGTTGACGAAGTAGTTCATCAGGTATTTAATAATTTCCAGATGATTCATCCGGATTTTACATTTGTCCTAGATGATGATTTGAAGGAGAAAGTGATTGTGCCGATCTATCGTGATCACTTTGAGCAGGTATTAATTATTTTGTGTGATAATGCGGTGAAGTATTCAACGAAACGAAAGGAAATTCATATTTCATTGTCGCGGACACTGAATGAGGTTGAAGTTGGTGTTCAAGATTTCGGTGAAGGAATTTCACAAGCTGACATGAATAAAGTTTTTAATCGTTTTTATCGGGTCGATAAAGCACGTAGTCGGAAAAAAGGTGGCAACGGGTTAGGACTGTCAATTGCTAAACGGCTAGTTGAAGGTTATCATGGCGACATTACGTTGGAAAGCTCAGCTGGATATGGTTCTTTGTTCAGGATCACTTTGCCAGTGATTGACGCTGATGTGAAGAGCTTAGATGACTAGAAAAATATAATTTCATTGATCAAAAAAGGTGCTGCTCAATTATGACTGAGTAGCACCTTTATTAATGCGACAAAACTATTCTTTGATTTTTATTTACGTTTATGCTGTTTACCAGCGTTACGATTTAGTGGTTTAGTTGGTGCAATTGGCTTTGCTATTGGTTGTGGTTTGACAGGTTCAACAGGTGTCACAACCTTAGGCGGATTCTTTTTCATTTCAGCCTCGATATCTTTACGAATTTTGGGGCGATAAAGATTGATGATTAAGGTTTGAATAATGGCAAATAATCCGCCAATAAAGAAATACAATCCTAATCCTGCCGAGGCACTCATTGAGATAAACAAGATCATGACCGGACTGGTAAACATGGCTACCCGCATTTGCTTTTTTTGGCTCTCAGGCATACCAATTAATGAAAGCCATCCCTGGGCTAGATAAGCAATAAATGAAAAAATTGCTAACAATATGCTAGGATCACCTAATTTGATCCCCATAAATACAGCACTCGACAAATCAGGAGAATAACGGATCGCTGCGTATAATGCCCCAAACACTGGTAATTGAATTAGTAGTGGTAAACAGCCAATTCCACCAGTCATACTGATACCGTTTTCCCGATAGAGGGTCATCATTTCTTGGCTGATTGCAGCTCGTTCTTCGGCTGTTTTAGCAGCTTTTTGGCGTTTTTGAATATCACTTAATTGAGGACCAACCATGCCCATTTTTTCTTGTTGAATGGTTGACTTGCGCATTTGACTAATCATGATTGGCAGTAAGATCAAACGGACGATAAAGACGATTGCGATAATTGCCCAGCCATAACTGCCATTAAACAGGTTGGCCAACCATTCCATTATGTGTTGCGTTGGCTTTGCTAGGTAATCATAGACCATTCCGTAGGGTTTTCCATTTTTAGTACGAACGCACCCACTTAAAAATAACAGCAAAGTGGTCATCATAATGATGAGTGAAAATTTTTTATTCTTCATATTAAGTATTCAATTCCTTTAACTCTATTTAGTTGTTTCAAACATTTAGTACTATACCTTAAACAACGATTAAATGCCACTAAGATTCACAAGACCGGTAAATTAACGAATCTCAAATTGATTAAATGATTTTAGGGATTGCTGCTTAATTGCTATCTGATCAATCCGGGCAAACGGCGAGGAAGTTTGCTGAATGGCCGTTGTAAAATGTTTTAGTTGTTGTTCAGTTCCTTGTACTTCGATATAGACACTGCCGTTATCCCGGTTAGTGACAAAGCCCGTAACTTCTAATTGGCGTGCTAGGCGCAAAGTTGTATAGCGAAATCCCACACCTTGAACGATTCCAGTAATGGAGAGATTGATTGCTTTCATTGGACTTACCTCCAGTTAGCCTATTAAGTCAGGCTATTTCATGGTATAATTTTAAACAATTGGAGTGAAAAATTTGGAAAAAATAACATCAGTACATAATCAACATGTTAAGGATTGGAAAAAATTACAAACAAGAAAAGAACGTCAAAAAACCAATACCTATTTATTGGATGGCTGGCACTTAGTGAATGAAGCAATTGCTAGCCAGGTATCAATTTTAACGCTAATTGGAACGCAGGAACAATTTGAGTTGCATCCGGATATTTTAACACATGGGTTCGAAACGTATGAAGTTACTAAGGAAATTATGACAGATATCACTGATTCCGTCACGCCACAAGGAATTGCAGCTGTCGTTGAAAAGCCTAAGGATGATTTAGAAATTCCGACGAAACTTACCGGTGCATGGCTATTGCTGGATCAGATTCAAGATCCAGGTAACATAGGTACAATGGTACGAACAGCGGATGCGGCTGGCTTTGTTGGTGTGGTTGCTGGTCGTAAAACAGCTGATCTATATTCGCCAAAAGTAGTTCGGTCAATGCAGGGCAGTCAATTTCATCTGCAGCTCCGACAAGGGAACCTATTTTCTTGGTTGAATCAGTTCAGACAAGCTGCGCTTCCTGTGTATGGCACAGAATTAAATCAGGATGCTAAGAGCTTTCGAGAGGTTGAATCAGCTGATGATTTTGCTTTGATCATGGGTAATGAAGGTCATGGTATGCAGCCGGAATTATTACAGCAAACGACGCAAAATTTGTATATTCCAATGGCGGGTAAAGCGGAGTCATTGAATGTGGCCGTGAGCGCTGGCATCTTAATGTTTCAGTTAAAGCAAAAATAAGCCAAATATTTTGCATTTTAGCTAAATGCGTGTATGATGTTGGAAGAATAATGAAAAGGGGCAATGTATGAAGACAAACGCTTGGCGAGAAGATCAAGAGTATTTGACATTGGTAGGAGATTTGTTGGCGCAGCCGGCAGTTCAAAAATTGGCTAATTATACTCAACATCACCATTCAGATCGGTTGCAACACTCTATTGCTGTGTCATTTGATAGCTATGAATTAGCTAAAAAGATGCATTTAGATTATCAGAGTGTTGCCCGAGCAGGCTTGTTGCATGACTTGTTTTATTATGATTGGCGGACCACTAAATTTGATTTAGGTTCGCACGCATTCATTCACCCACGGGTGGCATTGCGTAATGCAGAAAAAATTACACCATTAAATGAAATGGAAAAAGATATTATTTTGAAACATATGTTTGGCGCAACTTTAGCTTTACCGAAATATCGGGAGAGTCTGCTGGTTTCCTTGGTCGACGACTATGAAGCTGAGCATGAGTTTTTTGGTCCGGCTCGGCAAAAAGTTGAAGCATGGTACCGCAGAGTTAAAGTTCGGATGTCATTTTAATTATTCAATCACAGATGGGAGGGTGAAAGATGGATCAAATGACAGTTAATCAGCCGTTAGATAGTTTTACCCTTTGTCCAAAGTTTGAACAGACTTTTTCAATTTTGGGTAAAAAATGGAATGGATTGATCATTGAAGTTTTACTAAATGAGGGGACGTTACGATTCAAAGATATCGTCACCAATGTGCCAAAATGTAGCGATCGTGTTCTAGTAGAGCGCTTGAAGGAATTAGAACAAGATGGCATTATTGCGAGAAATACCTATGCTAAATCTGGTAAAGTAGACTATTCTTTAACGGATAAAGGATTAGAGCTGCGGTCAGTGATGGATGCAGTACACTCATGGGGAGACAAGTGGTTCGCATAATTTGTACTTGACCATGTCCAACTTATTAATTACAATGAATTGTGTTAAAGACTTTGATGGAAATTAGTAGAGATATAGTTATTAACAGGAAGTTGTTGTCGTTGATTGAAAGCAACAATAATAATTAGTCTCGAATTTCACTTCCGGAGTCGATACTTAAACAGTATTCCGGTTGATAACCGTTAAGAATTAACTTAAGTGTGTGTCTGTTTGGACACAAACTAGGGTGGTACCGCGATGCTTCGTCCCTTTTTACAGGGATGGAGCTTTTTTATTTGCAGAAAAGAGGAGAAATAATGGGACTAAAAGATAAATTAGATCAATTACGGCAACAGGGATTGACTGAAGTCAAAGCCAGCTCTGATTTGAATAAAATTAATGATATTCGAGTTAAAATGCTGGGCAAAAAAGGACCAATCACTGAAGTTTTACGTGGTATGCGTGAGCTCAGCGCGGAAGAACGTCCCAAAATTGGTCAATTTGCTAACGAAGTGCGTGATGATTTAACCAATGCCATCGAAGCCAAGCGCAGTGAGTTAGAGCAAGCTAAAATTAATGCGCAGTTGGAACATGAAAAGCTGGATGTAACTTTACCAGGAAATACAGTTCCACAAGGACAACCACATGTGATCCAACAAATTATTGATCAATTAGTTGATCTGTTTATTGGAATGGGCTATGAAGTTGCGATCGGTGATGAAGTTGAAGAAGATCACTATAATTTTGAAATGTTAAATCTACCTAAGGATCACCCGGCACGTGATATGCAGGATACATTTTATGTAACACCAGAAATCCTAATGCGAACACAAACATCGCCAATGCAAGCTCGAATGTTAGAGCAACATGACTTTACAAAAGGGCCGTTGAAAATGGTCTCGCCTGGTAAAGTTTATCGTCGTGACACAGATGATGCCACCCACAGTCATCAATTCCATCAAGTTGAAGGAATGGTAATCGGCAAACACATTACGATGGCTGATTTAAAAGGGACGCTTGAAGTAGTTGCTCAAGAATTATTTGGTGACGAATTAGATGTACGGTTGCGTCCCAGTTATTTTCCATTTACGGAACCATCTGTTGAGGCGGATATCACGTGTTTTAATTGTCATGGACGTGGTTGTGCAATCTGTAAGCAAACTGGCTGGATTGAAGTGCTAGGTGCTGGGATGACCCATCCCAATGTCCTGAAAATGGCGAGCGTAGATCCTGAAGTATATGGTGGTTTTGCTTTTGGTCTTGGTCCAGATCGGTTCGCAATGCTGAAATATGGTGTTGAAGACATTCGTGATTTCTACCAAAATGACGTACGCTTTTTGACTCAATTTAACCAGAAAGGATAGGCTGAATACATTATGAAAGTTTCATACCAATGGTTACAAGAATACCTTGATTTACCAGAAAAACCTGCTGATTTGGCTGAGCGAATTGCACGAATATCTGTTGATATTAATGATGTTTATTCTCCCAGTGATGGCCTGACCAAGCTTGTTGTAGGCCACGTCGACAGCATCAAACCGCACCCAGATTCTGATCATCTCACTCTTTGTCAGGTTAATATTGGTACGGCAGATGACGTTCAGATTGTGTGTGGGGCACCTAATATTGCTGCCGCTAAAAACGTCATTGTAGCATTACCCGGAGCACGAATTGGTAACAATATTAAAATTAAACGGAGTAAAATGCGGGGTGAATTGTCTGAAGGGATGATTTGTGCGCTCCAAGAAATTGGGTTTGGTGAACAAATTGCGCCAAAGGCCTATGAAGAGGGTATTTGGTTCTTACCTGCTGAAGCAACCCCTGGTGAACCAGTGTTTCCATATTTAGGTATGGATGATACGATTATTGATACGGATGTCACGCCTAATCGTGGCGATATGTTTAGCATGTTAGGCAATGTGAATGACATTGCTGCTTTTTATGGACTAACCTCCAAGTTTAAACCCTTATTAGTGCAAGAAAGTGCTGATCAGCAAACGGCAGATTTGGTTAGTGTCCAAATTGATGACAAAAAAATTGCCCCAACATATAAAATGCGTGTTATCTCAGATGTTCAAATTAAAGATAGTCCCTTGTGGCTTCAAATTCGACTCTGGAATGCGGGCATTCGGCCAATTAACAATGTGGTGGATGTTACTAATTATATTTTACTAAAATATGGACAACCACTGCACAGTTTTGACTATGACAAACTGCCAGCAAAAAATATTGGGGTTCGATTTGCTCAGCAAGATGAACCATTTGTTACTTTAGATGAAAACAAACGTGATTTAAGTTCAGATGATGTTGTTGTTACAGCCGGCGACCACCCAGTTGCCTTAGCTGGAACAATGGGCGGGTTGGAAACTGCAATTAGCAATCAGACTACAAGTGTGGCACTCGAATCTGCTATTTTTGACCCGGTCTTAATTCGGAAACAGGCGCGACGTCATGATTTACACAGTGAATCATCATCTCGCTTTGAGCGGGGGATTAATCCGGAAACTAGTGAAATAGCGCTCAACGAAGCAGCTCAATTGATTGCTCAGTTAGGCACTGGTAAAGTAGCAACCGGGATCGTTACTGGCAGCCAGAAGCCGGCGACACCAATCGAAATTTCACTGACATTGGCAAGAATTAACCACGTGTTGGGAACTGAGTTATCAGCAGTTGAAGTCCAAGATATCTTTGAACGTTTGGCTTTTAAGTGCATTAACAATGATGATACATTTCTTGTGAGCGTACCAGCACGACGGTGGGATATCAGCATCGAAGCTGATTTGTTGGAAGAAATTGCTCGGATTTATGGTTATGACAAAATACCATCAACGTTGCCAGCACAAACAAGCAACATTGGTGGACTGAGCCAACAACAAAAATGGGTGCGTGCTTCCAGACATGTGTTAGAGGGACTTGGTCTCAATCAGGCCATTAGTTATTCTCTGACGACGGTGACAGAGGCACAACAATTCGAAATAAAACGCCATGCCACACCGATGGAATTGGATTATCCAATGAGTCAAGATCATGTGGCTACTCGAATGAGCCTTATTAGTGGTTTATTAACGGATCTTGCTTATAATACGGCCAGAAAACAAGTTGATGTTAGTTTGTATGAACAAGGACGTATTTTTGTTCCGGTCGGTAAAAACAAGCGACCGCAGGAACAAGAGCATATCGCTGGAGCCATTACAGGTCAATTTAGTGCTAAGACATGGCACCACGAGGCTCAAATGGCTGATTTCTATCTCATTAAGGGAATTGTCGCGCAGTATTTGGCCAATATGGCAGTTAAAAACGCAGTGTCATATGTAGCTAGTAATGAACGTTCTGAAATGCACCCAGGAAGAACAGCAAATATTTTTGTTGGTGAAACTTTGGTTGGGTACGTTGGCCAGATTCATCCTCAGACGGCAAAGCAATACAAAATTGGCGCAACGTACGTGTTTGAACTCAACCTTGATAAAATCATGGCGGAACCAAAGAAGCCACGTCATTACCAGATGATTAGCAAATATCCGACAATAACACGTGACATTGCGTTGTTAGTCGATGAGAATATTACGAATGAATCAATTTTAGATGTGATTAATGATAAGGGTGGCGCATATTTGACTGATGTGACATTGTTCGATGTTTATGAAGGTAGTCACCTGCCAGCGCATAAAAAGTCGCTCGCTTATACACTGACTTACCAAGATAAAGAGGGAACACTGGTTGAAGAAAAGGTCAATCAAGCTTTTGATAAGGTAATCAAACAGTTAATGGATAAATTGAACGTGGAAGTTAGATAAATAATTCGGCGAGGAGCTGGACAAAAACTCTGTTTTTGCTTCAGCCTCGCTTTATTTGCAGAATCCTATTTTTCTCACTCTTTTTGGTAAAGTTTGAGATTTAGTATATGCAATGCGGTATTTTTTAGTATAATGGACAGGATATTAAAAAATAGGGTGGAAACTAAGTTGAACAATAATGAAGTGCATGATAAACAAAAGAAAAAATCAAAAAAATATTGGTGGATTGCGGGTATTGTGGTTGTTATACTGGCAGTTTTTGGTGGTGCCAAGTTTTATTTTGATTCGTCAATGAAACCAGTCAATCCCGATAGTTCTAAAACTGTTCAGGTTAAAATTCCGTTAGGCGCGACAAATAAAAAGATCAGCCAAATTTTAGCTAAGAAGAAGCTAGTTAAAAGTGCGTTTGTGTTTAACTATTATACTAAAACACAAAAGAAAGCTGAATTTAAAGCGGGATATTACTCGTTGCGTTCATCTATGAATGTCAAAACAATTGTTAAAATTCTAAAGCAGGGCGGTTCAACTACCGCTGTGTCGGGATTAAAAGGGAAAGTTTTAATTCAGGAAGGTCAAACAATTGACCAGATTGCTGCAACGGTCCAAAAACAAACTAAATATTCCTCCAAGAGTTTCTTGAAATTGATGAAAAATGAAAGTTATTTGGATGGCTTAGCTAAAAAATATCCCAAGTTACTAACATCTGCAATGAGCGCTCAGAATGTGCGATATCGTCTGGAAGGCTACCTTTTCCCAGCCACCTATGATGTATCACACATCAAGAGCTTAAAGTCATTAGTTAATCAAATGGTTGCAGCTGAAAACCAGCAAATGAAGCCATACTATCAAACCATTACCAAAAAGCATCTCAGTGTACAAGAAGTTTTGACTTTAGCCTCGTTAGTTGAACGTGAAGGTGTTTCTAATTCTGATCGCAAAAAGATTGCTGGTGTGTTCTTCAATCGAATTGCTGCCCAGATGCCGCTCCAATCAGATATTTCGGTCATGTATGCACTTAATACACATAAAAAGAACCTGACTTATAAGGATTTGAAAGTAGATTCACCATATAATCTGTATACTAACAAGGGCTATGGACCCGGTCCATTTAACAGCCCGGGAATTCAATCGGTTAAAGCCGTATTGAAGCCTAGTCAACAAAGCAAAAAGTACTTGTATTTTGTTGCTAATATGAAGACGGGAAAAGTATATTATTCAAAAACATATGCTCAACATCAGAAAATAACAGCTAAAATTGCCAAGGATAATAAATAAGGCATAGGTTAAGGGGATGCAGTTAAGTTTGAATGCAAAAGTAAAACGACCAATTATTATTGGTGTCACAGGCGGATCAGGTAGTGGTAAAACCACTGTTAGTCAGGCAATATACAAGCAATTGGCCGGTAAGTCAATTATGATTTTACAACAAGACACGTATTACAATGATCAAACAGAAATGACAATGGCAGAGCGGCAAGCAGTTAATTATGATCATCCACTGGCATTTGATACGGATCTGTTAATCAGTGACTTAAAAAAGTTGTTGCACAATCATGCAATTGAAATGCCTGTGTATAATTATGCGGAATTTACACGCTCTTCTGAAACTATTTTGACTCAACCACGTGACGTGATTATCTTAGAAGGGATTTTAATTTTAGACGATCAAAGATTGCGTGATTTGATGGATATCAAGGTATTTGTTGACACTGATGATGATATCCGCATTATTCGGCGAATTCAACGTGATATGCAAGAGCGTGGCCGTTCTTTGCAGTCGGTAATTGATCAATATTTGGCAACGGTGAAACCGATGTATCACCAATTTGTTGAGCCAACTAAACGATATGCAGATATTATTGTGCCAGAGGGTGGTCAAAACACTGTTGCGATTGATTTATTAACTACCAAAGTTAGGGATATTTTAACCAAAAAGGGTCATCAGGAACTGATGGCTGATTAGTTAGTTACTAATTAACTAGGATTGTGGTTTACAATCGAGTACGTTCGTGTTACTGTTTTGACTGTCGTATTAAAAATTTATATCGAGGTGCATTATGGCGGAAGAAAAAACATACCCTCTGACCGCAGAGGGCAAACAGCAAAAAGAAAAAGAGCTTGAAACTTTAAAAACTAAAACACGTCCTGAAATTATTGAACGAATCAAAATTGCACGGAGCTTTGGTGATTTGTCAGAAAATTCAGAATATGAATCTGCTAAAGATGAACAAGCGTTTATCGAAGGTCAAATTAGTAAAATTGAACATATTTTGCAAAATGTTGAAATTATTGATGACACTGCAGTCGCCAAGGATGAAGTTTCACTTGGACGGACGATCACTTTTAAAGAATTGCCAGATGAAGACCCAGAAACATATACAATAGTGGGTGAGTCTGAGGCTGATCCAATGACCGGGAAGATTTCTAATGAATCACCAATTGCAGCTGGTTTATTGGGCCACAAATTAAATGATGAAGTCACAATTAAAATTCCAAGTGGTGAAATGAAAGTTAAAATTATTTCGGTTGAATAAGCTAACGGGAGCTAGATGCGAATTAAGCATTTACTTCCCGTTTTTTTTATTCCTGTGGTAAAATTGATTTCATAAATTATAAATGTAAACGGGTACATGCCTAAAACGAAGGGAAGCAATTAGATGCAATTAACGGTTACTGATCGTGCTAGTCAGTGGTTTCAAGATGAAATGGGATTAACTAAAGGAAATGGGGTCCGCTTTTTTGGTAAAGTTTATGGCAAAACACCTGTCCATGATGGGTTTTCGCTCGGAATGGCTCGTGATGATCATCCCCTTAGTCCGGTTGTAGACACCGTCAAAGATGGAATTCATTACTTTGTTGATGGCCAGGATGAGTGGTTCTTTAAAGGCCTGGATTTTGGAGTTGACTATGATACTAAAACTGACGGACCCAAATATCAGTACACACCAAATAATGAATTGTAAAACAACAGCTTTCTAAAATAACCTAGGATTAATTCAGGAAAAAGTTAATTATTTCTGAATTAATCCTAGGTTATTTATTGGCTATTTTTCTGTTAAAACCGATATTTCTTGGTAGCACGGTGGATATAGATAAATGTAATTCCACCTACTATGATAAGAGTAACCACTGAAACAAGCACTCCAGTCAACAGGTACGGAGAGCGGTAGGTAAATACAACATGATGCTTACCTTGAGAAATTGGTACCGCTAAGAATGTTTTAATTGCTTTTTTAGAAGCAACTGATTTGCCATCAATTTTGACGTGCCAACCAGCAGAATAAGGAATTGTTGTCATCAGGACTTGATGCTTTTTGTTAATGGTAACAGTGCCCTTAATTTTAGTATTGGAATGGCTGGTGACGTGCAAGCTTTCGCTTTTTAGTTTTGTTTTTAGCCGATTAAAATGGGTCTGATTTAATTTATACAAACTGACATTTTGCATCCATAAAGTTTGATGCTTTAATCGGAAGGTTAGGGTAATTGGTTGTCCCTTTTGCTTAGAAGCCACATTGATGACGACGGTATTTCTAAAAGTTGGGTACTGCGTCAATTTCTTACCATTCAGATAATAACTACCACTATCGGCATCCAAACTAGGTCCAAAAGTTAGATAATACGATTCATTCGTTTTGGGAGTAAACGTCATTTTAATTTCGGCTGTTTTAATTAAATCTTGTTTGGTAAATGTGGTGCCAGTAATTTTGGTTGCAGTCTGAACGTTTGTAAAAGTAACGTGGTCAAAGTTTTGTACCTGGAATAACGAGTTGGAGTTTTGATCGTTTGCTAATGTTTGATAAATTTTAGACTGTCGGGCAACTGGATCACTTGTTTTTAAATTAAGCTTGGTTATTTTATCGGAAGCACCAAATGCAATTGCAAGTGCATTATTATTTTTGGTAGTAGTGGTTAGAGAATCGCTTGCCACCGTTTTTTGTCGATTTAAATCGGGCTTGTTAGAAACAGCTGGTAAAACCGACGACGTAGTACCCTGTCCCAAAATACTTTGAACTGGCTGGCTAGTCATGAAATATCGCATATCAAGTAGTGAATCACTTACTTGGGTGCCGTTGGTATATGTGACAAAGCCATCGCCGTCAGGTTGGCCGATTGAGCCCATAAATGATGGGATACTTGGTTCTAGTGTTGAACCAAAATGAGAACCGCCGTAATAATCGGCTTGCATCGGATCGTCTTTGGTTCGCATAAACGTTTGTCCAATTCGATAAAAGCCACTGGCTTTTTTTTCTATGTCTTTGACGCTCTTGTTTAATTGTGTAGTGTAATCGCCGAAATCAGATTGAGACACATAACTAATATTATTGAGAGAAGTATAGGCATTGGTCATGGATTCACAACCCACTAGTAAAATGAAAACTAGATCATACAATAACGGGGCATGATATCGTGGAATCAAAAGCCAGATCAAAGCAATCGCACACATTCCAATACTGATTAACAGCTGATTTAACGACAGGTAGGTAAACGAAGATAGGTTTAGTCCTAAATAAACGTATACACCTGACAGGACAGCAACAATCGGAATTAATTGACGCCATGAAATATGGAAATTGGGTGTCAGCGTATGGGCGGCTAACCAAAGCATCCAAAATGACATTAAAAAGGAAAAACGGTACGGATACCACACCGGAAATTGTCCGGCATGCCATAATAGGTCCAATGGTTCAAAGCAAAGTGAAAATAAAAAGAATAGGGTTAAGATTCCTGAGGTAATCCTATTTTTTAAAGAATGGCGGCGATCAAATAGATAAAGCACAAAAGCAATTGTCAATAATGTACCAATAAAAAGATTTGGCTCGCCATCCGGCATTTGGTCAAAATTAAATGATCCTGGAATCAGTTTACCTAACATTTTGAAGGGGAAATATTCAAATTTAAAATGAACACTTTGTTCGGTGTAGGTACCTTTAGTTTTAGTCAGCGAATAGAAAGTTGGAATTAATAAAAATGATGCCAATAATGCTGAAATGGTTGAACTACCAACATATTTAAGAAATCGTCGAGCGGCAAGCTGCCAGCCAAAATTTTGGGTCGATAATTGCCACAAGGTGAACATGATTGTAAATAGGGCCACCATCCATGCCATGTAATAATTATCAATTAGCAAGACAGTAAACCATAAAATATAGGTCCATGGTTTGTTTTGGGTTACTAATTTAATCAAGCCCCAGACAATGAGAGGCAGTAAGATTAACACATCAAGCCAAATGATGTTGAGCTGGTTTGCGATCATCCAACCCATTAAAGCGTAAGCCACGGCGAAACCGAGAACGCGAATTCCTGCTTGTAATTTTGTCTTTAATAATAACCAGGCAAAGCTCAGTCCAGCGAGACCGTATTTTAGCAACAGCAACAACAAAATTCCGCTGGTTAAATATTTTCCCGGGAAAAATAATAACAATAAATTGAGTGGACTCATTAAGTAATATGCAAAAATGCCAAGCATGTCACCGCCTAAGTCCTTAGAAAATGAGTAAAAAAAAGTATCAAAGTGATGAAGTAACGTAGATCTAAAATAAGCAAAGAAATCAACATATTGTTGGCCTAGATCAACAGTTAAAATGGTACTTTTACCAAACGGGGCCATGCCACGATATGCAAAATAGCCCCCCATGATGAATACAGGAATTAAAAAGCTGAGCCACAGGATGACAGATTTTTTGTGCCAAAAATTTAAATGTTTCACTTGAAAACCTCGTTTAAAATATTTTAAAAAATTAAAATTGTGTCAAACAACTGTTTCTTTTGCCGCACTTCGTATAGAATAGCATAAGAATGTGATCAAATTAGGATTGATTTACAAAATTTGGTAAAATAAGTGTATTAAGTCTGGTTAAGGAGTATTGAAGAACTTGAAATTTTCGACACGGATCAAAAACATATTTAAACCGCGCAACAAGGAAAAAGCCGTTCAATCAGAAATCCCTTTTCGGTTGAACTTTTTACTATGGACAGTAGCGATCTTATCACTGATTTTAGCAGCTCGACTTTTCTACCTGCAAGTATTAAATGGTGATACGTATAAAGCGGAGGTTAATCGTTCTGATACCACCACTGAAACAAATAGTGTTCAGCGAGGGATGATTTATGACTCCACTGGCAAAGTACTAGTGGGTAATCAGGCTCATCAAGCGGTCACATACACCAAAGATTCGAGTGCTACGACAACGGATATTTATAAAACTGCCAAAACATTGGGTAAATATTTAACTGTTTCAACTACAAAGTTAACCAAAAGAGAGCAAAAAGATTATTTTTTGGCTGATACAAGTAATCTAAAGAAAATCATAAAAAAGATTCGGGGTTCCGCTAAATTAACCGATAGCGAGAAATATGATAAGGCAATTGCTTACCTTGGTAAGCATCCGAGTGCTTATAAATTGAGCGCCAGTCAGAAAAATAAGGCGATGATATATGCCACCATGAGTGGAGCATATTCATTGTCAACGACATATATTAAAGAAACTGGTGTCACCAGCAAGGAGATTGCCGAAGTTGGTGAACACCTTAACGAAATGTCTGGTGTCAAAGTTGGTACCAGTTGGACCCGTAACTACCCATCTGGCAAAGCAATTCAATCGCTCACTGGGACGGTTTCCACTCAAGCAACTGGATTACCAAGTGATGAGGTTAACACACTACTGTCAGAAGGTTATTCACGTAATGATAGTGTCGGTCAAAGTTATTTGGAAAAAGAATACGAATCTACACTGGCGGGCTCAAAATCACAAACAGAAGTTTCATCATCTAGTTCTAATCAAATTACGGATGCCGTTACTAAATATGCTGGCAAAAAAGGTGATAATTTAGTATTAACGCTCAATGCCAAATTTCAAAAACAAGTTCAAAAAATTGTGAAGGATGATTATAGTAATTCTGGAGAGATTAGTAATTCAACTGGATCTTATGCAGTGGTGATGAATCCTAATACAGGTGCCATTTATGCCATGGGTGGGGTTGATCGCGATATTAACACTGGCAAAATAACCAGTGATCAAATTGGTTCAATTAACCATCCGATTGTAATGGGATCCGTAGTTAAGGGCGCTACAGTCATGGGAGCTCTAATGGATGGGGTTATTACACCTAGCAATAATACATTGAACGATCAGCCAATCAAGGTTGCCGGAACTGCTAGTAAAAGTTCATGGTGGAACAGGACAGGGTCGGTGCCGATTACTGCAGCAGAGGCATTGGAAGTTTCTTCTAATTCATATATGATGCAGTTGGCTATGAAAGAAGCAGGCACAACGTATGTGTCTGGAGCTAGTTTGAACATGCCAACCAGTATTTTTTCAAAATTGAGGGGTTACTTTAATCAATTTGGGTTGGGCGTCAAAACTGGAATTGATCTGCCGGGCGAAAGTTCAGGATATACTGGCCCCACTAACGTGCTTGGTAAAGCGTTGGATTTAGCTTATGGTAACTACGATAGTTACACTGTTATGCAGTTGGCTCAATATGCTTCTACCATTGCTAATGGTGGTTACAGAATGAAGCCATATATTGTTAAACAAGTCAGAGAATCAAACAAAGATGGTTCACTTGGTAAAGTTGAATCAACCACGCAGCCAACAATCTTGAACACAATTAACGCCACCAAAGCACAGTGGAAAGTGGTTCGTTCCGGAATGAATATGGTGGTTCATGGTACCAGTGCATATAAAACTGGGAGTCAGTTAACTAGTTTATCGCCATCTGTATCTGCTAAGACTGGAACGGCGGAAACATTCCAGGGAACCACATCAACGTTGACCCATAGTTTAATTATGTTTGGTCCGTCAAGCGATCCACAAGTTGTCATTGCTGTTGCCGTTCCGGGTGCCTCCGTTAGCAGTAGTGCTGTCAGCCTGACAATGGGTAAACAAATCTACAAGGCTTACTGGAAAACGGTTCAATCAAGCAGCGGCTACAACTGAGTGTCAAGAGAAAATACTTAACAAACTACAACAAAAGACTGGTCAAACTAAATAAATGATGATATAGTAGTACGAGTTAGGGGTTACACCCAATTATTGAATAAAGTTTGGAGGTTTCAGCCATGCGTGTACACATTACTTTAGAATGTACTGAATGTCATGAACGGAATTACTTATCAAGTAAAAACCGCCGTAACAATCCCGATCGTGTTGAATTTAAAAAATACTGCCCACGGGAACGAAAAGTTACATTGCACCGTGAAACAAAATAATTGCATAATTTTCGCCTGGTGATTGACATCAAGCGCTGGATAATGCTTTTGCGATACTTCTTCGCAGACAAAAAGGCTGGAGACAAATTATTTTGTCCAGTCTTTTTGTTTTAAATTTGAAGGGATAAAACGATGTTGCTAACAAAAAAAGAGGCACGGCAGAAAATTATTGAGTCGTTAATCAAGGTTAAACCGGCCGAAAAACAACAAGCTGAAAATAGTCTTTATTGTCAATTATTTCAAACCAGGATGTGGCACGATGCTGCTGTAGTTGCAGTGACGGTTAGTCAAGCAATTGAAATTAATACTGAACCAATTATCAAACAGGCACATCGTGAAAATAAGGTTGTCTGCATTCCACGAACATTACCTAGTTGGCAAATGGAGTTTGTAGAATTAAATGCGCAGACAACATTGAAAAAAACAGACCATCAGTTACTGGAACCTGTTGGTGGGAATGTATTTTCGGCTGATGAAATTAATTTAATCGTGGTGCCGGGTGTTTCTTACACCACTGATGGGTATCGGTTAGGTTTTGGCGGTGGCTACTACGATCGTTACCTAGCAAGCTATGCGGGTGATACGATTTCATTAGCGTTACCAGAACAGCAAAATACCGAAATCAACTGGCCAATCAAACAGTATGATATTAAAATTAAACAAATATTAGTCGCAACGGAGGAAGATTAATGAATTTAACAGATATAAAAAAGCAAGCGTTTGTCACTCAAGCAGTGGTTGCGATTCAAGTGATTGTTTTCTTGATTATGACTATTGCCGGTGGCTCAACCAATTCTTCAGTGCTCATTGAATTTGGTGCGCGGGTATCTGTATTAATTCAAGATGGGCAATGGTGGCGCTTGATCACACCCGTCTTTTTGCACATTGGTTTAATGCATTTAGTGGTTAATTCTGTCACGGTTTACTTTATTGGAACGCAAATTGAAATGTTGTTTGGTCACTGGAGATTTGCAATAATATATTTTGTTACTGCAATTACAGGTAACGTTGCCAGCTTTGTTTTTTTGCCTAATACAATCTCCGCTGGAGCTAGTACGGCCATTTTTGGACTTTTTGGTGCGTTCTTAATGCTAGGCGAGTCATTTAGAAATAATCTTTATATTCGAGCAATGAGCCGCCAATTTTTAATATTTGTAGTGATGAACTTAGCGTTTGATTTATTTTCGCCGGGTATTGATATCTACGGTCATATTGGCGGTTTATTTGGTGGCTTTTTGATGGGGTATGTAGTTGGTGCACCAAGAATTGGTAAAACTAACTTGATAAAGCGGTTTCTTAGTGGCATTATATTGCTTGTAGCAATTGTGTTATTTTATTCAATGGGAATGCGGACCAGCTAATGTTGGGGGTAAATATGAAAACTTTGTATGATGTCCAACAGTTGTTAAAACAATTTAATATTTATGTTTATGTTGGTAAACGAATGTGGGATATCGATTTGATGGCGTTGGAACTAGATAATCTATATAAAGCAGGAGTTGTGGATCAACCAACTTATTTAAAAGCCAAAATTGTTTTGCGCCATGAATATAGGTTAGAAGAAGAGCATGAATCTAATAAACAAAGATAGATTTCAGGAGGATATGGGACATGAATAGAAAGTTAATTGGTGTTGATTTAGGAGGCACAACAATTAAGTTTGCCATTTTGACAGCTGAAGGTGAGGTGCAACAAAAATGGTCGCTACGAACAAATATATTGAACGAGGGTCAACATATTGTGCCTGACATTGTTGAATCAATTAATCATCACATTGATTTATACCAAATGAAGCGAGAACAGTTTATTGGCATCGGCATGGGTACTCCTGGAACAGTGGATTTGAAAAACGGTACTGTTGAGGGAGCATTCAATTTAAATTGGAAGACTGTGCAAAATGTAAAAAAACAAATTGAGGCTGGTACAGGGCTGCCCTTTGCATTAGATAACGATGCCAACGTGGCTGCGCTGGGTGAACGTTGGAAGGGCGCTGGTAACAACGGTTCCGAAGTGGCTTTTATTACACTAGGTACAGGTGTAGGCGGTGGCTTGATCGCCAATGGTAAATTGATCCACGGCATCAATGGTGCTGGTGGTGAGGTTGGTCATATGAATGTTGAACCTGATGGGTATCTATGTACCTGTGGGAACCGCGGCTGCCTCGAACAATATGCATCAGCAACTGGAATAGTTCACTTAGCGCAAGATGCAGCTGAGGAATATGTTGGTGACAGCAAATTGAAGGCAATGATTGATGATGGCCAAGAAATTACATCTAAAATTGTTTTTGATCTGGCTAAAAAAGAAGATGACTTTTTAGCTAATGAAGTTGTTGACCGAGTGGGTTACTATTTAGGCCTTGCTTGTGCTAATATTAGTGACATACTAAATCCACAATACGTGGTCATTGGTGGTGGTGTTTCGGCTGCAGGTGAATTCCTACTAGATCGTGTTAATGCGAATTTCACACGGTATGCGTTTCCAACTGTCAGAGAATCGACCAAGTTAAAATTGGCCCAGTTAGGCAATGATGCTGGTGTCATTGGTGCCGCATCGTTAGCAATGAATTTTAAATAGGTTTTGGAGGAATGAGCGTTGGTTATTGGTGTTAGTTCAGGTTTATTAATTGTAGATATTGTCATTGTCCTGGTAGTAATTGCTTGGTTGTTGAATCGCCTTTATCAGTATGCACAACGTCGCCGTTATGCTAATGTGCTGACAGAAGATGAATTCACACAGGGCATGCACAGGGCTCAGATAATTGATCTACGAGAAAAAAATGATTTCGATCGTGGCCATATTTTGGGAGCTAGAAATGTCCCCCTCAGCGTGATGAAACAGCGCTACGTTGAAATTAGAAATGATATGCCAGTCTATTTATACGATCAAGGAATGGCACTCAGCACCCGTGCTTCAGTCATGCTTGGGAAAAAAGGCTATACAGATATTTCAATTTTAAAAAGTGGTTATGCTCGTTGGAACGGTAAAACTAAGTCAAAAAAATATTAAAAAAGGGTCGGGGCAAATAAATTGCCGCCAACCCTATTTTAATTGTTTCTAATTGAATATTATTTGCTATGTGCAGAACGTCCCTTACGAACAGCAGCTCGGCGGTTTTCGTCGAACTTGTCTTCCTGTTCCTCGATTGGCTGAATGACAGATTTATGAAATGAAAAAATCCCTCCAGCGACGGCTCCAATTGTGGCTACCGTTCCAATTAAAAAGCCCTTGGTAAACTGTTTCATGATCTTAGCCTCCCATCTTAATACCTCTATTATGCAAAATAATATTTCAATTTACCAGTGTTTCGTGTCTTTTAGGAGTTTTTTATGACAAAAGTAATTGCAATCGTAGGTCCGACGGCTGTCGGTAAAACAAATTTATCGCTGCAACTAGCAAAAAAATTAAATGCCGAAATTATTTCTGGTGATTCAATGCAGGTATACCGGCACCTAAATATCGGAACTGCCAAGATTATGCCTGCAGAAATGCAAGAAATAAAACACTATTTAATTGATGTGCGTAATTTTGATGAACGTTTTTCCGTTGCCGAATTTAAAACATTGGCAACCAAGAAAATTGAGCAGATTACCAGTCAGCAAAAGCTGCCATTAATTGTTGGTGGAACTGGCTTTTATATTCAGAGTTTAACTGACAATTTGGCGCTGGGTAATGATCAGTATGATGATCAAACGCAACAAATTCGACAACAATGGCAACAATATTATCAGACATATGGAGCACAACAGCTGTGGCAACAACTAAATCAAATAGATCCACAAGCAGCAGTGACAATTGCGCCCACCAACGTTAGGCGCGTTATTCGCGCCATTGAAGTAACTCTGAAGACTGGAACACCATTTTCACAGCAGTTTCAAGCTAACAGTCAATTAAATTTTAAGTTAATTGGACTGACAACCGATCGAAAGATTTTATATCAGCGCATCAATCACCGAGTAGATGAAATGATCACTGCTGGATTGGAGCAAGAGGCTCGGTGGTTGTTTGATCAAAATGGCGGTCAATTTCAGTCGGGCAAGGGGATCGGTTATCGTGAATTTTTTAAATACTTTGCGCAACAACAAGATTTGACCACGACAATTAATGAAATTAAGCAAGATTCACGCCACTATGCAAAGCGACAATTAACGTGGTTTCGTAATAAGATGGATGTTCAATGGTTTGATATTGTTAGTGGGAAAAATACGATTGAAGAGATTGTAAATGTTTGTCAGCAGTGGCTACAGTAATGAATCAAGGCTTCATGTTATAAAACATAACATGAAGCCTTGACTTTTTATTTTGTTGCTGGTAAGCTATGCAAGTATAGGAAGGGAGGAAGTTCATTATGCGAGGTAAAGAGTTGCGTCGATCGTTATCTGTATTACCTATCGGCACTGTCATGAAGTTAACCAGTTTGACTGCACGTCAGATTCGGTATTATGAATCGCAAAAATTGATTTTTCCACAAAGAAGTGATGGGAATCGAAGATTGTATTCATTAGCTGATGTTGATCGGCTACTGGAGATTAAAGATTATCTCGATGATGGGTTAAATATGGCAGGCATTCGTGAAGTCTATGATCAAAAACAGCGTGAATCTGAACAGCGAAAAAATCAGGACCATCAATTGACCGACGATGATGTCCGTAAAATCTTGCATGATGAATTTCTGCAAGCAGGAGGTTTGAAAACGCCATCTGCACAACAACCGCAAGCACCATTGCAAAAGCCCCTTTAACATTGGCAAATTCAGAATAGGAGAGATTTTATGGCTAAACATGTGTATTCAGATGAAGAAGTACGAAAATTGATTAAAGATGATAACGTTCGTTTCTTACGCTTAATGTTCACGGACTTATTTGGAACGATCAAAAACGTTGAAATTCCAATCAGTCAACTAGATAAACTATTAGAAAATAAGATTATGTTCGATGGTTCGTCAATTGATGGATTTGTCCGAATTGAAGAAAGTGATATGTATTTGTATCCCGATATGTCGACATGGATGGTCTTTCCTTGGGGGGCTGAACATGGTAAAGTTGCACGTGTGATTTGTGATGTTTATACTTCGGATCGCAAACCGTTTGAAGGCGACCCAAGAAACAACCTGATTCGGGTATTAAAGGATATGAAGGCAGCTGGCTATACTGATTTTAATATTGGACCTGAGCCAGAATTTTTCCTGTTCAAAATGGATGAGAATGCTAAGCCAACTACAAAGCTAAACGATCAAGGGAGCTATTTTGACATGGCCCCCATGGATTTAGGCGAAAATTGTCGCCGTGACATTGTGCTTGAATTAGAAGATATGGGGTTTGAAATTGAAGCTGCCCATCATGAAGTCGCACCTGGCCAGCATGAAATTGATTTTAAGTATGCTGATGCACTTGAAGCTGCCGACAATATCCAAACGTTTAAATTAGTAGTTCGAACTGTAGCTCGGAAATATGGTTTGCATGCCACGTTTATGCCCAAGCCACTGGCTGGTATTAATGGATCCGGGATGCATTTGAACATGTCATTATTCAATAAGTCCGGTAATACGTTTTATGATGCGAAGGGTGAACTGGAACTTTCTGACAGTGCATATCATTTCCTTGGTGGCATATTGAAGCACGCACGCAGTTTTACAGCGATCTGTAACCCAATTGTAAATTCGTACAAGCGGCTCGTACCAGGATTTGAAGCACCAGTATATGTTGCCTGGTCTGGTTCAAATCGTTCGCCGTTGATTCGAGTGCCGAGTTCGCGCGGAGTTTCAACGAGGTTGGAATTACGGTCAGTTGATCCGGCAGCTAATCCATACTTAGCTATTGCTGCTGTTTTGGAAGCAGGGTTAGATGGAATCCGTAATGAAATTAAGCCGGAAGAAAGTGTTGATCGCAACATTTATCGGATGGATGAAAGTGAACGTGAAGATAATAATATTACGAATTTGCCAGATACATTGCATAATGCATTGAAAGACCTGGCTAAAGATCAGGTAATGCGCGATGCAATGGGAAAGCATCTATATCAAAGCTTTTTCGAGGCTAAAAATCTTGAATATGATGCTTATCGACAACAGGTATCTGAGTGGGAAAGAGAACAATACCTCGAGTTATACTAAAATATAAATAAACAAAAGTATGTTAAACCAGTGGTTGCTTTGCCACTGGTTTTTATGTCGAATTAATAAATTTTAGTCAAAAAGTAAAATATCCAAGAAACAATCCTTTAATCTGACTCGAAAATTAGGTAAGATGAACTAATAGAATGATTGATGGGAGATTGATGATGGCTAACGTAGTAAATCAAGACGATCAAAATGACGTCGTAAAAGTAATTAACACACAAATTACAGCTAAGATTTCGTATTTACAAGAATTGCAGCAAGCAATCTCGCAACATGATGACCGTAAAATCTATGCATTATTAGATAATCAGCGGTATGCTTCAGCAATTTTACATACTGAAAAACAAGAAAATGATCATGGGGTCATTAACTTAGTTGATAATTTATCCGCTCAGTTAAGCAATTATTTAAGTACCAGCTTAATTCAATATTTAGGTAAGACGTATCCATTCTTTTATTATGAAGAATACAAGCAGGGCCACTTTAAAGTCTTTTTTGGTAACTGGTGGGACCGCCGTGAATTTGGTGAACTAGATGTTTTGAATATCCGTTTTGCCTTTGATCAGGATGAATATAGCAAATTAAGTCAGGCTTTTGAGTTAGCGAAAAGTAGTAAAAGATATAATAGCGAACAAATTCAGTCGATTTCGGCTGAAAATGATCACTTACAAGATTTAATTGACAACGCCAACCAACGTGAGGCACAAAAAGAGCAATTACAAGCTCAGTTAAAAGAGACCAACACAAAAACTGGTATGCCATGGGAATCAGGCAAACAAAAAGAAGCTCGGCAGACATTAGTCGACCAATTGAGCGAATTAGAAGATGAAGATGAATTAGCACGTAACGCCGTTAAACAAATTAAAAACAATGAGGCAAAAGTGCTCGCTTTATCTAAGGAAAATACGATTTTAAGTTATGAGCAAAAAAGTATTGTAGATACGTTTGGTAGCTTTGCCGACTTTGAGGTGGCTAATCGTAATCTTTATGCAGACTATTTGCATACATTCATGAGCGAAAAGCAGGTGGATGACAATGACTAATGAAAAATATACTGCTACAGAACAGTTACATTCCTTTAGTGCTTCAGTTAAGCATGGCTTAAAATTAGGGGAACAATATGTTCAACTAATTGATCAACTAGTTGATACAGAGGATTTAGAAAAACTACTAACAGCAGCTCAACGTCTAGCTAATCTTGAATTAGATGATCAGTTTGTTAAATTTCCACATCAGTATCGATCACAAGATTATTACATGTTATTTGTCAGCCGTGTATTAGAATTGCACAGCGATCAGTCATTGCAATTGAACTTGTCGCGGTCAAGTTGGTCTCTTACTGGTCAATTTGAATCAATTGCTTCCTTGACGAATTTTGAATTTGTATTGGAACAAAGCGATAATGGTGGTGCATTTTTTACTGAAACTGGCTCAAATGAACGCTTGTTTTATTTGAATCTAGAGCGCCGGATGATTCGGTTCAATAATCGTGCATTAGTTAATTTATTTGTTGTGCAATTAGCTGAAAGTGTTGACAGTACAGCGCTTGAACAAGCGGTTAATCCGTTAATTGCGTTGACCCACTTTTTGAAACAGGATTTCGGATTTAGTGTTGATTTTGGCATACTAGATGCTGCCAATACAGCTCAATATTACCTACAAAAAGGTAAATTATCTGTTGATATTATTGATAAATTATTTGTGCAGACTGAGGGAACTGATTACATGTTGCTGAATATGCAAGAGCGGGTCGGAGCAACCTTAGTGGTTGAATCAGACGTGAAATTAAACTTGTTTGCTCAAAACAGTGATAGTCAGCAAAATAATAACTGGTTGTTTAGTGTGCTGGATTCACGCGAAGCTGTTTCCTTTTTTGACGTGTTAGTGCGATATCCGCTAATCAGAAAGTGGTACTTAGAAAATCGTCAGGAGCTGGAAGTTAAATCAGATCCTTTGATTTTTGCAGGCTAGTTTGGGGGCAATGATGTTTGATTTTACTAGATTATTACACGCTGCAATTCAATTAGATGAACAGATAACACTTGATAAGAAAATCGTTTGGAAACATGAAGAAAGCTTAAGAAATGCCTATGTATCACTAGATGTGGAGTTAGCGGAGGTTGCTAACACCTCTGAATGGTTTAAGGTGTGGAAAACTCATAGTGGGAAAAACGATCTTGGTAAAACAGCGCGTGAAACTTTATTGGTTGAGTATGTAGATGCTTTGGATTTTATTTTATTGATTGGTGCCAAACAACAATGGACTCACCTGATTGTACTAGATCGGGAGGGAGTCGAACTGCTCAAAAGTAAACCGAAAACGGATCTCAATAAAGAATATTTAGCTTTGAAAAAGATGTTTTTGGGCAGTTATTTTGAGCACCGTCAGGAAGATTTTAGGCATGCATGGCATTTATTTCTTAAACTAGGCCTAGTTGATTTTGGGTTTAGTGAAAATGAAATTATGGCGGCGTATGATAGCAAGTCAAAAATTAATCATCAACGACAAAACAGTGATTACTAAATTGGAGCTTATAGCCCTATAGCTATGAATGATTGAGAACATAAAAGAGGCAGGAAAATAATTTTTCCTGCCTCTTTTTTTAGTTAAGCTCTTCGATTGTCGAAGGAGTTACGTTCAAAGTGTTTGGCACTCGTTTGTCGTTTTTTCTGCCTATCAGAATAAAATTGCCAAATCGTTGCTGATAATAAAATTAATACAATAATGATAAATGGGTCCATCGCAAATCCCTCCTATCTAGCTTTGCAGCTCTTATATTACATTATCATTACAAAAATAGATTTTGGCAACCTTTGAGGGTTTAAAAACTCAAAACTTAAGAATTTAGCAATTAAGTTAATCTTTTCTTTATAATTTTAAAATTGGACAAAAATAAAAACGGACTAAATTACAGTCCGTCTGAATCTTACTTATTAATTGCGTTTGAGGCAAGAATTTCGTTACGATACAGGTCAGTGCTCGGATCTGTCAGTTCTTTGACCAACAGATTATCAGTACTGGATGTACTTTTGCTCTCACCAGATACGTTGATTGATTCTTGATTCTCTTCCATCTCAAACCGCCTCCTAAATAAGATACAGCTTTATTCTAGCAAAAGCGGTGGGATTAAAAAAGTAAAAGTTACTTTTGTTTTGAAAGATTATGCAGTTACCCGGTTACAGAATTAGCCTTGAGTGAATTGATTGGATAAAAAAATCTCCCACAACGGGGAGGAAAGTGCGAGCTATTGAATAATTAAATGAAGCGAGTGAGATTCGAACTCACGACCGTTCGCTTAGAAGGCGAATGCTCTATCCAGCTGAGCTATCGCTCCAGACTCAATCTATTATAAGAATTAAACTTAGTGGTGTCAATTACAAATATTTTATAGATGATAAATCGTAAAATGTCTTTTTTCTGTCTTGACGTAGCGCTTACATTTGGTTTATACTCAACAGCGAAGCAATTACTGGACAAAATTACAAATTTGATAAATATAGCCAGGGAGCTGTTGACAATGGGGAATAGTAAGACCGATCCACGAGTGGTTAAAACACGGAATAATTTGAAAAAAGCGCTAGTCGGGTTAATGCGACACTATAAAATTGAAAATATCAGTGTTCAAAAAATCACGGAAACTGCAGCTGTTACTCGTGGGACCTTTTATTTACACTACAAAGATAAACAGGACTTCATTAAACGTGCAATGAGCGAAATATTAGATGATTTTTTTGATGCTGTTATGATCAGCGGAGATGCCTATTTTGCTGAGAATGACACAGGTTCGGAAGTCCAGGTTTTTTCGTTACAAAAGTCATTCAAGTATATCGAAAATGAGGCAGAGGTATTTGACGTACTATTAAATAGCGAAGAAAACGAACTATTTTTCCAGCAATTTTATGACCGCTTAACAGACCAATTAAATCAATTTTATGATCAGCTACAAGACCGCTTCATTGATTTAGAGGTGCCAACAAGTTTGCAAATTGCGTTTGTTGTTTCTGCTGAGTTAGGATTAATAAAATACTGGTTGCATGCTGGGATGATATATACACCGCACTACATGACCCAGAGTGTTGCCAAAATGTTGCAACAGGTCAGTGGTGATGGTATTTTCTTTACTGATTTTTTTGTAGCAGAACAAGATGGATTATTGCATTAAACATTTGACGAATTGGATGATATCTGATAACATACTAATGTTGTATTTGTGAACCTACAACTACAACCGCACGCTTGCAAGTTTTAAAAGCTTTGGCTACTTGCTACGGCGAGTCTTAGATATTGAGGAGGTGCACATATGTACGCAATTATTGAAACTGGTGGTAAACAATATAAAGTTGAAGCTGGTAAAGCTGTTTTTGTTGAAAAGTTAAACGTTGAGGCTGGTGACAAGGTCACTTTTGATCAAGTTGTCTTTGTTGGGGGCGATGCCGCTAAGATTGGCACACCAACCATTGATGGCGCTACTGTTACTGGTACTGTTGAAAAGCAAGGTAAGGAAAAGAAAGTAGTTACTTTCAAATACAAGCCTAAGAAGCATCAACATACTAAACAAGGTCATCGTCAACCATACACCAAAGTTGTGATTGATGCGATCAACGCATAAGCACGGAGGTTTAGCATGATAAGTGCAGTGTTCACTAGAAATCAGGAACAAAATATATTAGAGTTTCGGATTACTGGTCATGCTGATTCGGGTCCTTACGGTCAGGATATTGTCTGTGCAGCTGTGTCTGCACTCGCAATTACCACGGTTAATGGTCTTAAACAAGTGGTACATGTTAACCCTAAAATTATTTCAAATGAAACTGATGGTGGGTTACTAAAAGTACTACAGTTAGACGAACGTAAGGAGTCACAGATTTTATTAGAAACATTTGCAAATGGTATCTCTGATATTGCTGCAAACTATCCTGATAACATCAAAGTTAAGAATATCGATAATTAATAAATTAAAGCTGGAGGTGAATTACAATGATTATGGATTTACAATTCTTCTCACATCATAAAGGTGGTGGATCCACCACTAACGGTCGTAATTCAGCAGGTCGTCGTCTTGGAACAAAGTCTGCTGATGGCTCCACTGTTACTGCAGGATCAATTATTTACCGTCAACGCGGTACACATATTAACCCTGGTGAAAATGTAGGTCGCGGTGGCGATGATACATTATTTGCTAAGGTTAATGGCGTGGTTAAATTTGAACGTCTTGGTCGCGATAAGCGTAAGGTTTCAGTTTATCCCGTAGCAGAATAAGTAGAGTCGGTCTCATTCATTAGATTGAATGAGATTTTTTTTTGGAATCGATAAAGGAGCTGTAATAGTGCAAAGAATTGAGCAACTCCGAACACAGTTTCCATCAATGTATATTGATGCATTTGTGGTGACAGAGCAGATTAATATTTTATATTTAACTGGCTTTCAACTAGGGGCAGGTGACGGCTGTTTATTAATAACCAGTAAAGGTGCCTATTTAATTACTGACGATCGTTATCAAGAGGCACTACAAGAATTACAGCAAGATGCATTTGACACTGTGATTACTCGTGATTATTATGGCCAATTAGCTGACCTATGCCAGCAACATAAAATTACTGTACTTGGATTTGAGAGTACTTTGTCTTATAACATATTTTCTATTTTGGACGAGCTAATGGTTTGTGATATTGTTGCTTTTGATGACACCGTTGAAAAACAACGCTCAATTAAAGCACCAGCGGAAATTAACAAAATCAGAGCTGCAGCTGAGTTAAATAGTGCTGGCTTTGATTATTTAATTAACCATGTACATGCTGGGATGACAGAACGGGATGTAGCTAACTTACTAGATTGGTGGCTCAAAAAACAAGGGGCTGCAAGAAGTTCTTTTGATACAATTGTAGCTAGCGGGCCTAATGCAGCCAAACCGCACGCAATGGCTGGAAGTCGCCAATTAACAAATGGTGATATTGTTACGGTGGATTTTGGCTATTTTTTAGATGGCTATACCGCAGATATTACGAGAACTTTTGGAATTGGCAAGTTAGTGCCACAACTAGAGCAAATCTATCAGACTGTTTTACAAGCCTCACAAGCTGTAATTAAGCATGCAGTGGCCGGAATTGATGGTCAAATCTTAGATTCGTATGGCAGAAATATTATCAAGCAAGCTGGCTATGATGATTATTTTAATCATGGGATGGGGCATGGCATTGGCATGGCAATCCATGAGTTGCCAGCAAGTTATGGTCCCAATGCACAGATTGTGGTGCAAAGTAATCAAATTATCACAGTTGAACCTGGTATTTATCTACCACATGTTGGTGGCGTTAGAATAGAGGATGATATTTTGATATATGATCACTCTAATGAGGTGTTAACAAATGCACCCACGGACCTGATAATTTTGTAAGAGAGTTGCAATTTATCAGTATTTATTGCAAAATGTAAAGGATATAACCTAGGAGGAAGTAACTATGGCAATTTCTACAGCAAATTTTAAAAATGGACTAACGATTGAAGTGGACAATGCAATTTGGCGGATTTTAGAGTTTCAACATGTTAAACCTGGTAAAGGTGGTGCATTCGTGCGTTCAAAGTTGAAAAACTTGCGTACCGGTGCTGTCCAAGAAAAAACATTCCGGGCAGGTGCCAAAATGGAACAAGCAACTATTACTACTCGTAAGATGCAATATCTTTACGCTGACGGCGACAGCTACGTTTTCATGGACACAGATAATTATGAACAAGTTGAACTTCCTGCATCTAACATTCAAAACGAAATCAAGTATTTGAAAGAAAACATGGAAGTTAGTTTGACCCAATATGGCAATGAAACGCTTGGGTTAGAGTTGCCGAATACGGTAACACTTAAAGTAGCTGAAACGGAACCAGGGATCAAAGGTGATACTGCCTCAGGCGGCTCAAAACCAGCGACAATGGAAACTGGTTTAGTATTACAGGTGCCATTCTTTGTTAATGCAGATGATGAACTGATCATCAACACAACAGATGGTACTTACATCTCACGTGCTTAAACGACACAAAAGTTAGACTGGAGGGGCTGTTAATTATGGCTGAAGAAACAAACATTATTTTGAATGGAGCCAAAGATTCAATTGGTACCATTCAAATTGCACCCCGTGTGTTAGAAATTATTGCTGGCATTGCTGCTAGCCAAGTTGACGGTGTGTCACGAATGCACGGGTCAATTGCTAACAGTGTCAATGAATTTTTAGGTCGGTCAGATCATCGGCGTGGGGTCAAATTAACCACTAATGACGATGAGATGTCTGTTGACGTTACAGTCTACTTAGACTACGGTGTTTCAGTACCTAAAACCGCTTTAGAAATTCAAGACAAAGTCAAGCAACAAGTTTCTTTGATGACCGACTTAAAGGTTACAGAGGTAAATGTCCACATTGAAGGGATCATCCCTGAAAAATCTGAACAACAAATCGATCCTGATGATATTTTTGCTGAAAACGGAAATGAGGAACAAGAGTGACTTTAAATCGACATCGCATTCGTGAAAGTGCGTTTCAAACATTATTTGCACTGGAAGCTAATCCGAGTGTAGATATCAACTCAGTGTACGAGGAAGTTTTGACTGATAACGAGACTAATGGTGAAGTTCCAGTTTATTTGAAGTTATTAGTCGACGGCGTTGTTGAACATCAGGAGCAACTTGATCAGCAAATTACTTCGTTACTGGCAGCAAAGTGGCGGTTATCTCGGTTGGCTAAAACGGATCTCGTTATTTTGCGGTTAGCACTGTTTGAATTGCAGTATTTGGATGATGTACCGACTGCAGTTGCGATTAATGAAGCACTCGAATTGACGAAAACGTTTAGTGATGAAACCTCCAGACGATTTGTTAACGGTATTTTAGGAAGTTTTGAAAAAACTCATAAAGAATAATGTTTTTTATGCCCAGCGTGGCTACAAATTTTTGGG